>NZ_LBLS01000003.1:0-1091 GCF_001188205.1 Vibrio sp. VPAP30 | reverse complement strand
CTTGGATTCAAGTACGAAGTGCGACACCTCTGAACATAAAAACAGTGAGATGCGATAATCATGAAGTTTGCTCCCGCCAAGAAGTAAAAAACATGAGATACACGCACCTCACTGAGAACGAAAGGTATATGATTTCTGCGCTCAGAAAGCAAGGAATTAGTACCGCTAAAATAGCTAAACAACTGGGTCGTCACAAAGCTACTATCTATCGAGAAATTGAACGTAATTCCCGATACAACAGACACTTTAAAAGGTACTCCTATCAAGCATGGAGAGCCCAACAGATGGCTCGCAACCGGCTAAGCCGCTCGCGCAGGAACAAGCGCTATAGCGAAATCGACTTCAGGTTACCTGAAGCCTTGCTACGACTGGATTGGAGCCCTGACCAAATCGTCGGATACCTAAGGGTAAGAGGCTATCCAACAATGAGCCACGAGCTCATTTATCAGCATATTTGGAACGACAAAACTCTCGGTGGAACACTATGGAAACACCTACGCCAATCGACCAAGAAAAGGCGCAAAAGATATAACTCAAAAGACAGCCGAGGTCGGCTGGCAGCAAAGCGTCATATTACCGAAAGACCTGCAAAAGCTGAGCATCGAAATGAGCCTGGCCATTGGGAAATTGATACCGTCGTTGGCCGCGGAACCAAGCACTGTATCGTGACTTTAGTCGACAGAATGACTGGCTACTCTTTTATTGGGCAAATGGACGACAGGACAAGCGAGTCGCTCAACGTAAGAATGAGCAAAATCATGACTCGCTCTGACTTACCTTTTAAGACGATAACTGCGGATAACGGCACTGAATTTCATGGTTATGCACAACTAGAAAAACATCATAACTGTCTGTTTTACTTTGCAAATCCATACCACTCATGGGAGCGAGGAACTAATGAAAACACCAATGGCTTAATACGACAATACTTACCAAAACGAACTTCTATGTCACACGTGACACAGAAGCTCTGCAATGAAATTGCACACAAATTAAATACGCGCCCACGCAAAAGACTTGGGTATAGGACACCAACGGAGTATATTCATGCGCATCTGTAGCAAGTGTCGCACTTCAAACTTGATACTAAG
>NZ_LBLS01000029.1:0-1190 GCF_001188205.1 Vibrio sp. VPAP30 | reverse complement strand
TCAGTTTTAAAGGTGTCGCTCGCGTTGTTACCATCCACATCGACAGACGTCAGCGTGCCCGTATCTTCAAGGACCACATTGCCATCGCCTTCCGTCACGGCACCCTTGTCATCGCCGCTGATTTGCGCGGCGTCATTGGTGCCCGTGATGGTGATTTCGACCGTGTGTGGCGTGCCGTCTTCAGACTGAACCGTGAAGGTCTCAACGCGAGTCTGACCTTCACCTAAGTATTCCACTTTGCTGTTGTCAACGTTGTACGTCCACTTACCGCCTTCGGTGATAGTCAGGCTGCCCAGTGGCGCACCTTCCGTTGGGTGACTCACCGCCGTCACGTCAGTTTTAAAGGTGTCGTTAGCGTTGTTGCCATCCACATCGACAGACGTCAGTGTGCCCTTGTCTTCAAGGACCACATTGCCGTCACCTTCCGTCACGGCACCTTTGTCATCGCCGCTGATCTGCGCGGCGTCATTGGTGCCCGTAATGGTGATTTCGACCGTGTGTGGCGTGCCGTCTTCAGACTGAACCGTGAAGGTCTCAACGCGAGTCTGACCTTCACCTAAGTATTCCACTTTGCTGTTGTCAACGTTGTACGTCCACTCACCGCCTTCGGTGATAGTCAGGCTGCCCAGTGGCGCACCTTCCGTCGGGTGATTCACCACCGTCACTTCAGTTTTAAAGGTGTCGTTCGCGTTGTTGCCATCCACATCGACAGACGTCAGCGTGCCCGTATCTTCAAGAATCTCGTTGCCGTCACCTTCCGTCACGGCACCTTTATCATCGCCGCTGATTTGCGCGGCGTCATTGGTGCCCGTAATGATGATTTCGACCGTGTGTGGCGTGCCGTCTTCAGACTGAACCGTGAAGGTCTCAACGCGAGTCTGACCTTCACCTAAGTATTCCACTTTGCTGTTGTCAACGTTGTACGTCCACTCACCGCCTTCGGTGATGGTCAGGCTGCCCAGTGGCGCACCTTCCGTCGGGTGATTCACCGCCGTCACGTCAGTTTTAAAGGTGTCGCTCGCGTTGTTACCATCCACATCGACAGACGTCAGTGTGCCCTTGTCTTCAAGGACCACATTGCCGTCACCTTCCGTCACGGCACCTTTGTCATCGCCGCTGATCTGCGCGGCGTCATTGGTGCCCGTAATGGTGATTTCGACCGTGTGTGGCGTGCCGTCTTCAGACTGAAC
>NZ_LBLS01000042.1:0-1704 GCF_001188205.1 Vibrio sp. VPAP30 | reverse complement strand
CATCGTATAAGGAGGTGATCCAGCCCCAGGTTCCCCTAGGGCTACCTTGTTACGACTTCACCCCAGTCATGAACCACAAAGTGGTAAGCGTTCTCCCGAAGGTTAAACTACCTACTTCTTTTGCAGCCCACTCCCATGGTGTGACGGGCGGTGTGTACAAGGCCCGGGAACGTATTCACCGTGGCATTCTGATCCACGATTACTAGCGATTCCGACTTCATGGAGTCGAGTTGCAGACTCCAATCCGGACTACGACGCACTTTTTGGGATTCGCTCACTTTCGCAAGTTGGCTGCCCTCTGTATGCGCCATTGTAGCACGTGTGTAGCCCTACTCGTAAGGGCCATGATGACTTGACGTCGTCCCCACCTTCCTCCGGTTTATCACCGGCAGTCTCCCTGGAGTTCCCGACATTACTCGCTGGCAAACAAGGATAAGGGTTGCGCTCGTTGCGGGACTTAACCCAACATTTCACAACACGAGCTGACGACAGCCATGCAGCACCTGTCTCAGAGTTCCCGAAGGCACACCTGCATCTCTGCTGGCTTCTCTGGATGTCAAGAGTAGGTAAGGTTCTTCGCGTTGCATCGAATTAAACCACATGCTCCACCGCTTGTGCGGGCCCCCGTCAATTCATTTGAGTTTTAATCTTGCGACCGTACTCCCCAGGCGGTCTACTTAACGCGTTAGCTCCGAAAGCCACGGCTCAAGGCCACAACCTCCAAGTAGACATCGTTTACGGCGTGGACTACCAGGGTATCTAATCCTGTTTGCTCCCCACGCTTTCGCATCTGAGTGTCAGTATCTGTCCAGGGGGCCGCCTTCGCCACTGGTATTCCTTCAGATCTCTACGCATTTCACCGCTACACCTGAAATTCTACCCCCCTCTACAGTACTCTAGTCTGCCAGTTTCAAATGCAATTCCGAGGTTGAGCCCCGGGCTTTCACATCTGACTTAACAGACCACCTGCATGCGCTTTACGCCCAGTAATTCCGATTAACGCTCGCACCCTCCGTATTACCGCGGCTGCTGGCACGGAGTTAGCCGGTGCTTCTTCTGTCGCTAACGTCAAATGATGCTGCTATTAACAACACCACCTTCCTCACGACTGAAAGTACTTTACAACCCGAAGGCCTTCTTCATACACGCGGCATGGCTGCATCAGGCTTGCGCCCATTGTGCAATATTCCCCACTGCTGCCTCCCGTAGGAGTCTGGACCGTGTCTCAGTTCCAGTGTGGCTGATCATCCTCTCAGACCAGCTAGGGATCGTCGCCTTGGTGAGCCATTACCTCACCAACTAGCTAATCCCACCTGGGCATATCCTGACGCGAGAGGCCCGAAGGTCCCCCTCTTTGGCCCGAAGGCATTATGCGGTATTAGCCATCGTTTCCAATGGTTATCCCCCACATCAGGGCAATTTCCCAGGCATTACTCACCCGTCCGCCGCTCGACGCCGTTAACGTTCCCCGAAGGTTCAGTTAACTCGTTTCCGCTCGACTTGCATGTGTTAGGCCTGCCGCCAGCGTTCAATCTGAGCCATGATCAAACTCTTCAATTTAAGATTTTGTTCGGCTCAATGAATACTGACTTCAAAACTACTGTGTAATTTTAAAGCTATTATCGTTCCAACAGAACGATAATGAATTGACTGTGCTCGATAACCGAAGTTATCAAATTGGTCACTCAGTTCATTGAAACCTAA
>NZ_LBLS01000004.1:0-2839 GCF_001188205.1 Vibrio sp. VPAP30 | reverse complement strand
AGTAACAGGTTAATCTGTTCATCTGAAACGTTATCGAGTGCTTTAGTATGAGGTTCTTTGCAGAAACGTTCTAAATAGCAAAGCATTTCTTCGATATCGTTATTAAATAGCATGGTAGGTAGCCCGTGTTGTAAGAAACGCGATTGTACCGTTAGAACAACAACATAACAAACTGCTTAAGACGGACTGCCAACGCTTGGCGAATTTACTTCAAAGTTTGCTCTGTGTTTACGGTGGTCCGTTTGCGTTTGTGGTATGTTGTCAGCCACTTAGCAGGGCGTTAATAAGCTACTGTTAACGAGTGCTTCTTGGGCTAGTAGTCCTTTAGTCGTTGTTGGTCTTTCTGTTTCAATTCTAGGTGTTTAGCATGCTTTAAGTCCGTTAGTTTCTTTGGTGTAAGTGCCATTTGAAATCATCGAAAGCGTTAATATGCCAGCAACCAACTTCGTTCTCAAAAGTTCATCGTTGTGGCAATTAACTGTCCGTAACTTTAGTGGGTGGCTTGTTCTCTGTCACATCAGTTTTGCTACGCGCTAGATTGGTTTTTCTGGAAAGTAAAGTGGGGCAGCAGCCAACAAAAATTGGGTTGGTTTGTGGTGTTCAGTTCGGTGGTTTGTTGGGGTCTAGAGCGCGCGGAAAGTACTTTATTAACAATCTGCTTAAGACGGACTGCCAACACGGGGCGAATTTACTTCAAAGTTTGTTCTGTGTTTACGGTGGCTTGTTAACGTTTTATGGTATGTTGTCAGCCACTTAGCAGGGCGTTAGCTAGTATTTATAGAAACTTAAGGCTTAAGTGCCCATGAATATGGGGCTCTAGCTTCACACTTGATAGTTTAAAGGCACAAAGTACCTCGCCAGTGGCACTGTTCGAAAAGTGGTTGAATCAACCCAAGTCAGTCTACTGAAGTGGTGTGTTTGTCTAGTTCTTTGGCGTGGTTTCTTGGGTGTTGAAATGTTGCCTCAGCTAAATTTGCTTAGCGCGCTTGGTAGTAGACTTCTTCGAAAGCATTCTCTGCCAAGCATGCTTCATCAATTGTGTTTTGGTTTGCGAGCTGCCCTATGAGCATTGTCATTCAAAACCAATAATGTACTTCAAATTAGGCACTTGGGTGAAAAACGCAACCTTCTGCGTAGCAGCTAACAAACTGCTCAAGACGGACTATCAACGCTCGGCAATTTTAGTTCTAGTCAGGTATAGTGTTTACGGCGGCTAGTTTAAGTATCGTGTTATGCGTTGCTAGCCACTTAGCAGGGCGTTAGGTGAATAGAGGGAGGAATCACATGGAAGTAAAGTGTCATTGTGGGAATGTTAACTTAAAGCTGAGTTCACTCCCATCAGAAGTCGGTGAGTGTAACTGTTCTATTTGTCGCCGCTATGCTGCTTCATGGGCGTATTTTTCTCCTGAACAAGTCCAAATTAACTTGAACGAGGAAACGGTTTTCTACTGCTGGGGTGACAAGGAAGTAGAATTCCATCGTTGCAACTCATGTGGCTGTTTAACGCATTACGTAACAACGGAGAAATGCTCCGAGGATATCTTGGCGGTTAATATGAGAATGGCTGAAAATGAAGTGCTTTCAAGTATTCCAGTTAGAAAAATCAACGGTGCTTCTTACTAATTCACCTAACAAACTGCTTAAGACGGACTGCCAACGCTCGGCGAATTTACTTCAAAGTTTATTCTGTGATTACGGTGGCTTGTTTACGTTTTGTGGTATGTTGTCAGCCACTTAGCAGGGCGTTATATTTTCTTAGGGAATTACATCAATTATGAATAAGATTTTTAGTCTGATACTACTAGTAGGGCTAATTGGTTGTAGTCAGAATCAGCTCGTTGAGGATGTAAATGTGGCACACAGTTCTTGTTATTCATATAGCTACGGTGAAAATGGATTTGAACAAGACTTCGACAAGGCCTTCGAGTGGTGTAGTATTGCGGCGGGGAAAAATGAACCTAGCTCATTAACGCTTCTAGCTGAATTATACCTAGCAGGAAACGGTACAGAAAAAAGCGCCCTAAAAGCCCGTGAATTGTATTTGAAGGCAGCGAAACAAGGGCATGTCCATGCGCAACTGATGGTATTCATCGTTACAAGTTCATACTTGTATGAAACTTCTAGTGACGAAGACAAGGTAGAAAGCCTGATGTACTTAAAAGCTGCCAGTAATAGCGGTTATCAAAAGGCAATTGAAGTTCACAATCAATTCTTTGGTCAAAAAATATAACAATCTGCTTAAGACGGACTGCCAACGCTCGGCGAATTTACTTCAAAGTTTGCTCTGTGTTTACGGTGGCTTGTTTACGTTTTGTGTTATGTTGTCAGCCACTTAGCAGGGCGTTAGCATGCTTTGGACGAAATCATAGATGACATTAGATGGGATCGTAACCTACGTTTTAAGAGTGTGAATTCTCAGAGGCTAGGGTTATGTTTGAACATCAGAAGAAATATGAAGCATTTATTCGTGAGCAAGGCGTAGGGCAAAATGACAAAGTGGCTGACTCTTGTAAGTCTTATGTTTCCTACTTAAACGGTGTAGAGAAGCATGCAAATATTAGAATTAACGCAAAAACTCTAGCTAGTGAAAATGATATTTCGGTTATAGTCGTGAAGCTTCATGAATCGCATGAAGTATCAGATAGAACAATCGGCAACTACGTGTCTGCTATGAGGCAGTATGTAAATATGGTAAATCAATCAGCCCCACATCTTAGTATCAAGTTTGAAGTGCGACACTTGCTACAGATGCGCATGAATATACTCCGTTGGTGTCCTATACCCAAGTCTTTTGCGTGGGCGCGTATTTAATTTGTGTGCAATTTCATTGCAGAGCTTC
>NZ_LBLS01000032.1:0-2964 GCF_001188205.1 Vibrio sp. VPAP30 | reverse complement strand
GCGAAACTCTTTGGGGTTGTATGGTTAAGTGACTAAGCGTACACGGTGGATGCCTTGGCAGTCAGAGGCGATGAAAGACGTAGTAACTTGCGATAAGCCCAGATTAGGTAGTAACAACCATTTGAGTCTGGGATTTCTGAATGGGGAAACCCATCTGCATAAGCAGATACTGTTAACTGAATACATAGGTTAACAGGGCGAACTCGGGGAACTGAAACATCTAAGTACCCGAAGGAAAAGAAATCAACCGAGATTCCGAAAGTAGCGGCGAGCGAAATTGGACTAGCCCTTAAGCTTTTAATGAGACAGGTGAATGAGCTGGAAAGCTCAGCGATACAGGGTGATAGCCCCGTAACCGACATCTCATCATCAGTGAAATCGAGTAGGGCGGGACACGTGATATCCTGTCTGAATATGGGGGGACCATCCTCCAAGGCTAAATACTACTGACTGACCGATAGTGAACCAGTACCGTGAGGGAAAGGCGAAAAGAACCCCTGTGAGGGGAGTGAAATAGAACCTGAAACCGTGTACGTACAAGCAGTAGGAGCACCTTCGTGGTGTGACTGCGTACCTTTTGTATAATGGGTCAGCGACTTATATTCAGTAGCAAGGTTAACCATCTAGGGGAGCCGTAGAGAAATCGAGTCTTAACTGGGCGTCGAGTTGCTGGATATAGACCCGAAACCAGGTGATCTAGCCATGGGCAGGTTGAAGGTTGAGTAACATCAACTGGAGGACCGAACCGACTAATGTTGAAAAATTAGCGGATGACTTGTGGCTAGGGGTGAAAGGCCAATCAAACCTGGAGATAGCTGGTTCTCCCCGAAATCTATTTAGGTAGAGCCTCGGACGAATACTACTGGGGGTAGAGCACTGTTAAGGCTAGGGGGTCATCCCGACTTACCAACCCTTTGCAAACTCCGAATACCAGTAAGTACTATCCGGGAGACACACGGCGGGTGCTAACGTCCGTCGTGGAGAGGGAAACAACCCAGACCGCCAGCTAAGGTCCCAAATTATAGCTAAGTGGGAAACGATGTGGGAAGGCTTAGACAGCTAGGATGTTGGCTTAGAAGCAGCCATCATTTAAAGAAAGCGTAATAGCTCACTAGTCGAGTCGGCCTGCGCGGAAGATGTAACGGGGCTAAGCTATAAACCGAAGCTGCGGCAATGCGATTTATCGTATTGGGTAGGGGAGCGTTCTGTAAGCCGTTGAAGGTGTGTTGTAAAGCATGCTGGAGGTATCAGAAGTGCGAATGCTGACATGAGTAACGATAATGGGGGTGAAAAACCTCCACGCCGGAAGACCAAGGGTTCCTGTCCAACGTTAATCGGGGCAGGGTAAGTCGACCCCTAAGGCGAGGCCGAAAGGCGTAGTCGATGGGAAACGGGTTAATATTCCCGTACTTCTTACAATTGCGATGGGGGGACGGAGAAGGCTAGGTGGGCCTGGCGACGGTTGTCCAGGTTCAAGTGCGTAGGCTTGAGAGTTAGGTAAATCCGGCTCTCTTCAAGGCTGAGACACGATGTCGAGCTACTACGGTAGTGAAGTCATTGATGCCATGCTTCCAGGAAAAGCCTCTAAGCTTCAGATTGTAAGAAATCGTACCCCAAACCGACACAGGTGGTCGGGTAGAGAATACCAAGGCGCTTGAGAGAACTCGGGTGAAGGAACTAGGCAAAATGGTACCGTAACTTCGGGAGAAGGTACGCTCCTGGCGGTGAAGTCCCTTGCGGATGGAGCTATTGGGAGTCGCAGATACCAGGTGGCTGCAACTGTTTATTAAAAACACAGCACTGTGCAAAATCGTAAGATGACGTATACGGTGTGACGCCTGCCCGGTGCCGGAAGGTTAATTGATGGGGTTAGCGCTTGCGCGAAGCTCTTGATCGAAGCCCCGGTAAACGGCGGCCGTAACTATAACGGTCCTAAGGTAGCGAAATTCCTTGTCGGGTAAGTTCCGACCTGCACGAATGGCGTAATGATGGCCACGCTGTCTCCACCCGAGACTCAGTGAAATTGAAATCGCTGTGAAGATGCAGTGTACCCGCGGCTAGACGGAAAGACCCCGTGAACCTTTACTACAGCTTGGCACTGAACATTGACCCTACATGTGTAGGATAGGTGGGAGGCTTTGAAACCGGTACGCCAGTATCGGCGGAGCCGTCCTTGAAATACCACCCTTGTAGTGTTGATGTTCTAACTTAGACCCGTTATCCGGGTTGAGGACAGTGCCTGGTGGGTAGTTTGACTGGGGCGGTCTCCTCCCAAAGAGTAACGGAGGAGCACGAAGGTGGGCTAAACACGGTTGGACATCGTGTGGTTAGTGCAATGGCATAAGCCCGCTTGACTGCGAGAATGACAATTCGAGCAGGTGCGAAAGCAGGTCATAGTGATCCGGTGGTTCTGTATGGAAGGGCCATCGCTCAACGGATAAAAGGTACTCCGGGGATAACAGGCTGATACCGCCCAAGAGTTCATATCGACGGCGGTGTTTGGCACCTCGATGTCGGCTCATCACATCCTGGGGCTGAAGTCGGTCCCAAGGGTATGGCTGTTCGCCATTTAAAGTGGTACGCGAGCTGGGTTTAGAACGTCGTGAGACAGTTCGGTCCCTATCTGCCGTGGGCGTTGGAAGATTGAAGGGGGCTGCTCCTAGTACGAGAGGACCGGAGTGGACGAACCTCTGGTGTTCGGGTTGTGTCGCCAGACGCATTGCCCGGTAGCTAAGTTCGGAATCGATAACCGCTGAAAGCATCTAAGCGGGAAGCGAGCCCTGAGATGAGTCTTCCCTGACCCCTTGAGGGTCCTAAAGGGTTGTTCGAGACTAGAACGTTGATAGGCAGGGTGTGTAAGCGTTGTGAGGCGTTGAGCTAACCTGTACTAATTGCCCGTGAGGCTTAACCATACAACACCCAAAGGGTTTTGATGGACTCAAAGCAAGAACAGATTGAATGTGT
>NZ_LBLS01000011.1:0-2972 GCF_001188205.1 Vibrio sp. VPAP30 | reverse complement strand
TAAGACTTAATAGACTCAATCCCGTAGAATAGCGACTAACAGACCGCAGTTCTCCCTCCAGTTGCACAAATTGATACCGATTTCACCCTTAATTTATGCCAGGAGTATTAGTATCATTTTATGGTGCCTGTCCTTATAATCGCTCGTATGGCGATGTACTTACAGCGCCTACAATATGGCTCGGCAAACGTATCCCACTTTGATGCGCTGCGTTGGGCGACCAAAGGCTCAGCTCAAGCGATGGGACGTAATGATATTGGCGAGCTTAGCGTGGGTAAACAGGCCGATATTGCGATGTTCAAACTCGACGATATTCGTTTCTCAGGCAGTCATGATCCTCTTGCCGCACTCCTATTATGTGGCGCTCAACAAGCCGACCGTGTGATGGTTGCAGGTCACTGGCGAGTAATGAACAGTGAAGTGATTGGTGTTGATATTCATCAATTGATGGAACGTCATAAAGCGGCAGCATCGAGGCTAGCACGTAAAGCTTTAGGTGAGTAAGTCATATAGCCCCAGTCACTTACTGGGGCTCTTTGCTTTTAGGCTTGCTAGTTTGCTTCTACGTTGTAGATGACGGGCATTTCCCCCCGCCAATCTAGCCAAAGCTGAGAATCAGTCACTAAGCGAGTTAGCGCATTGGCGACATTGATTCGGCTGGTTTCTCCAGCATTAAACAAAGCACTGCGAGTCGGGCTATTGTGCCATGAATATGGACTTACGTCGCAGCGGTCAATCAAGGTATCTGGTCGCAAGATAACCCACTCTAACAGAGTGCTCAGTTTACGACTTCTGCTTAAGAGCTCAGCTGCTTTTTCATTGTCACGGTGCGGCGGTAACAATGCTCGTAGCAAAAGGCATAGCAATCTCTCCTGCCTAGAAACTTGTTCATTGATTGTATGGTTGCTCACACCTGTTGAGCCCATTAGAGCTAACTTTAGCGGCTCGTTTCGTTGAGGTGATATCACTGAAGCAATACGCAATATGCTGTCTCGAACCAACAGTCGCGGTGCTCCATAAACACCTTGCAAAGTGAAGTTGTGGCCTAAACAACATATGCACGCTTGGCAATCAGCAACGATCATTTCCAAATCATCCACTTCAATCGCCAAAACGGTCGTTCGATGTTGAGTCAAATTTGAATGATCCGGTAACACATTACAGTCCCTAACCAAAGCAACCACTTCATGGTTGGCTTCAAGAAGCTGATTTACGACCAATTTACCCGTAGAGCCCGTGGCGCCTAGTACCAATATCTTCATTTTAAACCCTTTGCCTTCTGTACTTATTCAATAGCTTATCAGTTCATAATTGTTTGGAAATCCATCAAAAATGCATGACAATCATTCATATTTGAATGACAAACGGAAAATCAACATGGACTGGAAGCACATCCAATTTGACTGGAATCGCGCACGAGCATTTCTGGTCGTTGCTGAAGAGGGATCATTCTCAGCTGCTGGTCGCGCCTTAAATATGAGTCAACCCACCTTGGGCCGCCAAATCGCTGCGTTTGAACATGAACTAAAGCTCACTCTGTTTGAACGAGTTGGTAAAAAGTTGGTTCTTACCAACAGCGGCCAAAAACTCTACCAACATGTCAGCCAAATGGCCGAGTCTGCAAATCAAATGCTGCTCACCGCACTGGGGCAAGATGAAAGTATCGCAGGCAAGGTGAGTATTTCTTTAACGGAGCTCGATGCATTTTTTCGCTTTCCTCCCCTAGTTAATCAATTAAAAGAATACGCACCGCATGTCGATATCGAGCTCATTGTCTCCAACCAAGTGAGTGATCTGAAACGCCGTGAGGCCGATATCGCCATGCGCTACAAAAGACCAACCGACTTAGATCTGATCGCGAAGAAAATCGGCCACGAAACCATTTATCTTTACGGACATAAAGATTTGGTTAAGAGCTTTCAAGACAGGTCTCCCAATGAGGTTGCAAACGTAACCATCATCGGATTTGATCAGGAAGAGTATCTACGCCAGCACCTAAAACGATCCGGTTGGGATCTCAAACACAACCCTTTTACCCTGATCTGTAACAACCAGTTAGTGCAGTGGCAGTTAGTACAGTTAACTCGATCACTAATTCTTTTGCCAGAGCACATTGCTCGTAATAATCCGGATTTACGAATTGCGTTTAAAGAACATTTTCAGCCCTTTGAACTAGATGCATGGCTTGTTTGCCACCGAGAACTACACACGAGTAAAAGAGTACGCATAGTGTTTGATTTCTTGGCTAAGCACTTAAGCTTATGAACTAACAAGAAGAGTAGAATGAAAGTAGAAAGTGGAAGTAGAAAGGACACACGCTTTAAAGGATGAAATAAGAGTGAGTTGTTGATACCTACGCCAAAGGTTCACTTAATGCGGGTTGCAGCTTTTTGGTGGCATTCTTAACCTCAATGGGTAAATCACCAAAGGGAGGCTTAAAGATGACAACTGCGAGAAAACAACAGATATGCGTTGATGCTACACCTTATTATCACTGCGTGTCTCGCTGTGTCAGGCGCAGCTTCCTGTGTGGGACTGATCCTATCACCAAGCAAAATTATGAGCACCGTAGAGCGTGGGTGAAGCGAACAATGATGGCGCTAACGCAACTTTACTGCATCAACATCTGCGCCTACGCCATAATGAGTAACCACTATCATTTGGTCTTACATATCAATCGAGACAAAGCCCTAAACCTATCGTCTCATGAGGTGGTTGAGCGTTGGCAGAGAGGGCACAAACTGCCGAATATAGTAACGCGATGGTTAGAAGGGCAGCTCACCAGTAAAGCCGAACGTGAAGAGTGTTTAGCAATCATCGAATCTTGGCGCGAACGACTATGGAGCCTGAGTTGGTTTATGAAAGAGCTTAATTTTGAGATTGCCTGCCAAGCCAACAAAGAAGACCAATGCAAAGGACATTTCTGGGAAAGCCGCTTCAAAAGTCAGGCCTTGCTTGATGAGCAGGCGCTC
>NZ_LBLS01000040.1:0-3040 GCF_001188205.1 Vibrio sp. VPAP30 | reverse complement strand
CGGTGGCATCGGGGGTTCGCTCAACCTGCTGTTCAAAACATCGGTGCAAAGTGAGGTGCTGCGGAAACTCACACTGGGTCTGGTTCCACTCAACCAACAGGGTGTGCTCATCTTTTGGTGACATACAAGGTAACTCGGCAAGTGACTGCTGAGGGTTGGCGACAAACCCCTTAATAACCTGCAAATACACCGATGCAAAGCGCTCAATGGTTGACTTCTCAAACAAGTGGGTTGAAAAGTTCAATACGCCGCTTAAGTTGCTTTCCGCGTCGTCGATGGCTAGGGTCAGGTCAAATTTCGCTGCGGTATAGAACGCATTAGCGCCTTGTGCACTGAGCGGCTCAAATGGCAGTGCTTGAGACGCTCTCCCAAAGCTCTGTAACATGAACATCACTTGAAAGATAGGGTGGCGAGATAAGTCTCGTTCTACGGCAAGCTCATTGACGATGCGGTCAAAAGGCATATCTTGATGCTGTTTTCCATCAAGTACTGTTTGTTGTACTTGTCGTATAAGACGCTGCACTGTCAAGGTCGGTGTGACATGATTTCTGATCGCAATCGTGTTGGCAAACAACCCAATGATGGAGTGGGTTTGCTCGTTGTGCCGATTATCTGATGGGGTGCCAATGACAATATCTTTCTGTCCAGACAATGTCGCTAAAGTGACGTAGAAGGCACTGAGCATAACGGTGTATAAGGTGGTTTCTTCTGATCTCGCTAGCTCTCTGAGCTGGTCAGACAAAGCAGCACCAAGAACGAACGCGTATTCGTCACCGTCATAGCGGATCTGTGTAGGACGCGGCTTGTCAGTAGGCAGTGACAGATTTTGATAGCCTTTCAAATGATCTGACCAGTAGTTACTGAGTGAGGTTATGTTATCACCCGTAAGATAGTCACGTTGCCATTGAGCAAAGTCTGCGTACTGGATAGAAAGTGGTGGCCATTGAGGCTGCTGCTGCTTGCTGAGTGCAGAGTACGCATATGACAGCTCATCAAGGAAAATCTCGGTAGACCACCCATCAAATGCAATATGATGCCAAAGGAACAGCAAGTACTTCTGCTCACCTTGGATATAATGGTGAAGTCGGAACGGGTACGTTTGGGTTAGGTCGAAGGGCTGTGAGATATCACTCCTAATGATAATGTCTAGATCCGCTGATGCGTCAATCGTCGCTGAATACACCGGGATGGTGCCAGGTACGTAGCGTTGAACTTCTCCGAGCTCTGGATGCTCTTCGTAGACGGATTTTAATATCTGATGGCGTTCTGCAATCAGATTAATTGAGCTTAGAAGTAAATCTAGATTTGCACCGTGCCTCAGCTTTACTACATGAGGGATATGATAGGCGTTGGTACCGTTTTCCATTTTCTCAATGAAAAGCAAACTTTCTTGTATGAAAGACAAAGGCGAAAACTCTGAAGTACACTTAAAGATAGTTTTGCAATCAAAGTCTATTTGGGAAAAGACGTTATTTTCTTTTAGAAAATGCAATAAGTTTTCTTTGTTTGGCTTGATAACATTGAGAATGAGCTCCATCGTGGAGTCGTCCTGATAACAGAGTTCTAGATTATTGTCATCGACCCAAAGTGAAATCTTAGCTTCTTTTATTTGTTTAATTAATGGCAACATGATTACAGAGTCATCCTTTTACCTGATTTTTCCAGTTGATGTTTTTGTAGTTGACTAGCTATTTCTCGATGAAGTGCTTCAATCGATTGAAAAGAAAAGAGGAGGTGTACTTCTAATCGATGAGCACACTGCAATACCGAGTTGATTTTGGCCATCACTCTGGCGGCCAGAATTGAATCGCCTCCGACTTTGAAGAAGTTGTCGCGAATACCAATTTTTTCTATACCCAGCACATCTTGCCAAATTTGGCACAACTGGAACTCGAGTTCATGTCTCGGCGCAACATAACTTTCCTCTGCAATCTGAGTCGGCTTTGGAAGAGCACTATGGTCAACCTTGCCATTAATCGTAAGTGGCAAGGTATCCAATGTGGCAAAGTCTTTCGGGATCATGTAATCAGGTAATTGAAGTTCCAGCAGTTGCCTCAAAGACGAAGTGGATAAGTGCTTTGAGTCAACAAAGGAAACATAGGCGACGATCTTTTTGTGACCATGATCTTCAGACAAACACACACTAGATTGTTTGACTTCGGGAAATGCATTTAAGATTGACTCTATTTCTCCCAGCTCAATACGGTAGCCTCGTATCTTAACTTGTGAGTCTTTGCGGCCAAGGAACTCCACCTTTCCATCTGCTAACCAACGTACAATATCTCCTGTCCTATACATTCGCTCGTCTGCTTCAACAAAAGGGTTAGGTATAAAACTTTCCCTCGTAAGCTCGGGACGATTAAAGTAACCACGTGCTACTCCAACCCCCCCAATGTATAGTTCTCCTGGAGCCCCGATTGGCAATGGCATTTGATTCTCAGAGAGGATATATATCTGTATGTTATCGAGCGGCTGGCCAATGCAATCAACCGAAAGATCTCGACCGTCGTAAAAGCTATTAAGAGTCGTTACCGTGGTTTCCGTTGGACCATATTCATTAATCAGCCTCTCCCCCCACGTTTGTTTTAACGTTGAGGTACATTTATCGCCTCCACTGATAACTCGTTTAATTGAACGTAGATTTGACAAAGTACTGAGCTCCGCGAGGTATGCCGGAGTGGTATGAAGGTGCGTAATGTTGTGTTTAGCAACGTTGTCGTAAATAAGACTCGGATCACCAACGACTTGCTTAGAAACCACTATTAATTGTGCCCCAGACAACAGAGTCATGAAGACTTGTTCAACCGATGCATCAAATACAAAAGAAGAAAGTAGTAACACACGCTCCTGATGAGAAAAATGAAACGCCTTGCGTTGAGAACAGACTAAATTCATGATGGAATGTTGTTCAATCATCACGCCTTTAGGTTGCCCAGTGGTGCCGGACGTGTACAGTATGTAGGCAAGGTCACTCGGTGACGAGTGCTCCGGGAGGTTGCTGGTTGGATGCTGCGCAAAAGCCGCGGCATCATCGATCGCA
>NZ_LBLS01000015.1:0-3306 GCF_001188205.1 Vibrio sp. VPAP30 | reverse complement strand
CGGTGGCATCGGGGGTTCGCTCAACCTGCTGTTCAAAACATCGGTGCAAAGTGAGGTGCTGCGGAAACTCACACTGGGTCTGGTTCCACTCAACCAACAAGGTGTGCTCATCTTTTGGTGACATACAAGGTAACTCGGCAAGTGACTGTTGAGGGTTGGCGACAAACCCCTTAAGAACCTGCAGATACATCGATGCAAAGCGCTCAATGGTCGCTTCCTTAAACAGATGTGATGGAAAACTAATCCTTGCATGAAGCTCTGGCTTGCTGTCATCAATGGACATGCTGAGATCGAACTGCCCATCATTCACAAACTGATTCATGTCAAACTGAGCAAGGTGATGAATTTCTTCACTATCCTCCAGTTGGACTTTTCCAAATGGTAGCCCTGACTGTTCTAATGGGTTTTCAAAGTGCTGGACAGTGAATAGAACCTGACAAACAGGGTGTACATTGGGCTCTCGCTCAATATCGAGGGCATTTACTATCTGATCAAAAGGCTGTTCTTGGTTAGATTTGCCGGCAATCACATTGTCGTGCACTGCGCCAATAAACTCATTAATACGTTGGTTTGGGTCGATAACTGCTCTGATTGCCAAAGTATTGACAAAGAAACCGATCAACGACTGGGTTTGTACGTTATGTCGATTGTCTGATAGCGTGCCAACCACAATGTCATTCTGTCCTGAGGTTATGCCCAAAGAGATGTAAAATGCACTTAACATAACGGTATACAAAGTGGTTTCTTGCGTCTTGGCCAGCTCCTTCAATTGCTCACTTTGCGCTTGATTCAGTCGGAAGCTGAATTCTCCATTGCTCAATGGTGCAAGGCTGAGCGATCTGGCTGAGTCCAGAGGTAGTCCCAATTTGGATGAACCTGACAAGTGTGAGATCCAGTAATCTAGCGACTCATGAGAGGCTGATGAATCGAGATTATCATGCTGCCATTGTGAGTAATCGGCGTATTGGATTTGCAGATCAGGTAAGGCAGTAGAAGTATTGAATACTTGGTCATTGTAAAGATCGGTTAATTCACTCAGTAACAGATCCGTAGACCAACCATCGAAAGCAATATGATGAAAGACTACAAGTAGATAGTGTTCTTGGTTAGATTCGTATAAACGCACTCTCATTGTGGAGTCATGAGCAAGATCAAAGGGATGGTACATCTCTCTCTCTATCTGCTCCGCTAACAAGTGCGGTGTCTCGCATGTATCCAATTTATGGTCAAAGCTCGCTACCCTTGGGTATTGAACATATTCACCTTCGTTCGATTGGCGGTAAACTGTGCTCAAAATTTCATGGCGCTCATAGATACGTTCAAGTGCTTGAATTAGATATGTCTTATTTGCATCATCGGAGAGCTTAACCAAAAAGGGCACGTGTGACGCTTTCGAGTTTGGATGAATCTGCTCCATAAAAAGCAATCTGCTCTGAGCTGAGGACAACGGTACTGAGCCTTGTGTGCAATTTGGGATGATAGTGACCGTTGTATTAGATAAACGTGAAGTGAGCGCTAAAATATTTTTACTTTCAAATAGAAGAGCTAGTGATAGTTCGATACCCAACTGTTGTTTTACACGTGCAATAAGTCGAATGGCAGAAATAGAGTTACCTCCAAGACGGAAGAAATTGTCATTAATTCCAACTCGTTCGATACGCAGCTCTTCTGCCCACAATGTACACAATTTTGACTCTAGATCATTTCTTGGAGCGACATAATCATCTGAAGATGAAAAAGAAGGTAATGGTAAGGCTCGTCGGTCTAACTTTCCGTTAATCGTCGTAGGGAAGTTAGGTAAACACATAAAGGCTGAAGGCACCATGTAATCGGGAAGAGAGCTACTCAAGAAACTCTCCAGCTCATGGTCAGATATTTTGTGCCTGTGAGCCTGAGGAGTATTCGCAACGTCAGCCAAATTGAATGTACTGGTAGGAACGATGGTGCTCCAGACATCTATTTTGCTTTGGCTAAAGTAGAGCTGGTAGGTGGCTGGCTGATTGTTTTCGGTTTCCAGCAAGACTTTGAGGTGGTAACTTTTTTGTGCAGCGAGCTCAAATAACTCTTCCAACGAACGTATGGACTTTGTCTTAAGATACGTTTTTTGTTGAGCGTAGCACCAATCTTCCCAGACTCTAGCATTTGGATAGCCTAGAACCGCTATATCCCTGTTTGAAGATGTCAATAATGTATCGAGAGATAGATCTGGTGTATAAGCAATCGTATCAAATGAAGCCGTATTGGCGCTCAACTCTGAATTCACCACACAACGGGTATCGATGTGCAGTATAACGTCGTAGCGGAATCGGTTCATTTCATGGTCAGCATTCCCCCGCTTTGGCAGAATTTCTATATTGCGGATGTGTGAATTCTGTTGGTATAGATGGAAAAAATACTCGGGAGAAATCAGTAGTTCTGTTTCAGTATCAAAGCAATGCTTACATTCCGCTTGGATTTTTGCGCTGGACCATGAAGGATGTTGGTAGCGAATGACGGATGTGTAGAACGTTTCTGCAAGTCGAAAATCTCGAATATCTCCAATCATCACAGTGCCGGTACCGCGAATTGTTGAGATAGCGGATTGCAAGACATCCGATAAGTAATCAATATTTGGAAAGTACTGTGCTACAGAGTTTATTATCACCGTGTCGATATCATTTCTCTGACAATGATCTGTGACTTCATGAGCTTGGCAAACTATACACTCAACCTTATTACTCAGATCACGAGAATCTAGCTCTTTGGAGAGACGCTCAATGACCGTCGATGAAAGGTCGGTTGCAGTATAATGCGTGGCCTGATTGACTAGCCCATAGAGCAATAACCCTGTTCCGCAACCAATCTCAAGAATAGAGGCGGGTTTTTGTTCTTTAATTCTTTGAACAGTTTCATCCACCCACTCCTTCATCTGTTCATGTGGGATAGATTCTTGAGTATAAGAACTATTCCACCCCACCAAATCAAATTGTTTAGTCTGTGGTACCCCACCGTAGCTGTGATCATAAATGTTTTGCCACATAGAGATCAGTTCGGCGTCATTAAGGCTGTGGTGAGCTTTTTTAAGGGTATAGTAAGCGACTATTTTTGGTGTCTCTTTCGTAGAATCAACGTTGACACAACATGCTTCGATTTGCGGGTGAGCAGCAAGCCTTTGTTCTATTTCCCCAAGCTCAATTCGTAACCCACGAATTTTCACTTGGAAATCATTGCGGCCTAAGTACTCAAGGTGCCCATCAGGGAGCCAACGAACGAGATCACCAGTCTTGTATAAACGCGGAGCTTGCCCATCAGTGTCAAAAGGGTTCG
>NZ_LBLS01000027.1:0-4106 GCF_001188205.1 Vibrio sp. VPAP30 | reverse complement strand
GCATATTAGCGCTTTCGATGTTTTCAAATGGCATTTACGTCAAAGAAACTTGAGAACTCAGAGCGCGCTGAGAAAGAGAATTTGTGCCGAAAAAGGTACAGCCATTGAAAGACTACATACCAAAAAACTATTCGTTAACAGTAGCTTATTAACGCTGTGTTAAGTGGTGAACAACGCCCCACTTAACTTAATAAAGCCACCTTAATCACTGCACTAAAATTTGCAACCAAAACCGCCGAGCGTTGAGAATCCAGCTTGAACACTTTGTTAATAAAGTACTTTCCGCGTGCTCTACAACCAAACAACCCACCGAACTCAACAGTACAAACCAACCAGATTTTTATTGGCTACTGACCCACTGTCCTTTCCAGAAACCTGCTTTGAGCAATTAGCCAAACCAAAGTGGCTGAGAACAGGCCACCCACTAAAGTTACGGACAGTTAATTGCCACAACGATAAAGCTTTGAGAGCGAAGACGGTTGTTGGCATATTAGCCCTTTCGATGATTTGAAATGGCATTTACGTCAAAGAAACTTCATAACTCAAAGCACGCTAGAGAGCGAGAATTTGTGCGGAGAAAGGAACAGCCAATGAAAGACTACATACCCCAAAAAACTATTCGTTAACAGTAGCTTATTAACGCCGCATTAAGGTGTGAGCGACGCTTGGCTATACTTGAGCGAAGCGAAAACGCCAAGCGTTGTGAATCACTCTTAAATGCTTTGTTAGAACTTTATATTCTTCAGTACTTTAAGCCTACCGAGCTCGATATTAAACTCCTCAATTCGAGGAGGTTCTTCAAGAGTTATTGTACCTTCCACTGGTGACAAATCTCTGTTCTTCCTTGTAGCGATTCCTTTCGTGATACTCATCATTTGGTAAAAGCCATCTCTGATACTAACCACCCAACTAGATTGAATTTCATGTAGCAAATCGAAATCATCTGGCGCAGAGATTTGCCTACCCTCGACTTCGTACTCATAAAGGTCTCGATACAAACCACTAACTAAGTCCGCAAATTGAACAATATTCATATAACATAACTCATTCTCTTCGTTGGAGCTTAGATTTGGTCCTAACTCGCGTATAAAAAGTTGCTTTGCAACTTCAACGAGTTTGAGCATATTTTTAGGCCTTAGCTGAAGCCATTTCATGTATTCATCATCATTTAAGTTTTGGGAAAATTTCACATAAACCCGATTACTCAAAATATCTGTAAGTTCTCGATCTATCTCTGTAATACGATCTTCAAGCAGTTGATGAAACAGAGCATATTCCCAAAATAACCGCTTGCGCCTAACAATTTTGTGAACTTCCTTTGATTCAGTTTCTAGCCCGCTAGGAACCCTAGTACAATAGGCATGAATACAGTGTAAAAGAGAAAATACAAGGCCAATCGCAACCAGGATAAATAGTATTTTTATATTATTCAGCTCTAAGTGAGGTAAAAAGAACTTGAATAATTCAACCACACCAAATGCCCCAGCAATTGAAGCAAACAAGTACCCAACGAATTGCTTCCACTCTTGAAAAATTAGGCGCTGAACATGCTCAAGCCAAGTAAGGTGAGTTAACGTATTTTCTGATTTACACTCAACATTATGTTCGTCTGAGTCCATAACTTTCCTTAAAGTTCTAACGCCCTGCTAAGTGGCTGACAACGCGACCACCGCCACTTAACCATACCACCGTAAACACTATACCCGACTTGAACTAAAATTGCCCCGCGTTGACAGTCCGTCTTTAGCAGCTTGTTAGGGATGCTTATTACGAGTGCCTTTGCTGATTTGGAATACGGAGGTAGACCTACTAAATACCAATGCTGAGAGCACCGCAATGACCACTGAACTTCGAATCGCGCGCCCTACTAACCTGCGGTGGTTCACTGAACCCCATGAGCGCTAAACCTGAAAACACCGATTCGATGAACTATTCGGGACAATATTGAAATCAAGCACAAGTCTAAAACAGGACGGACTTGAAAACGGTGAACCGCTGAAGCTGATATGTGCCTACTAAACTAAGCTTTCACCTGAAGGTGTTCGCGCCACACAGACGATTAACTAACGACAAACACAAATCTTAAAGTGGCTAAGTGCAGAGCTAACAACCCCACATTCTTTAAAGCAACCTAACGCCCTGCTAAGTGGCTGACAACATACCACAAAACGTAAACAAGCCATCCTAAACACGGAGCAGAATTTGAAGCAAATTCGCCGAGCGTTGGCAGTCCGTCTTAAGCAGTTTGTTAGGCCGTTACTACGTAAAACACCATAACACCAAGAGTAATTAAAGCGACGAGTAAACTTAGTATTACGAACACCAATGATATCCAAACCCAAGCCTTAGCGCCTTGATAAGTATTTCTAAGGTTCCATATACCCATAATTACGAGCACCTCTAGAAATATCTCGACAAATAAAAGCAGAAAGCTAAATGGGATATTCTCATTTACCTTCTGTGCCGCCGTTACTGGAATCAAGGCAACAAAATAAAAAGCCCAGAATGTAATCGGCAACCCATAGCCACCTGTATATAGTTTTTTAATCATTATTTATTCCATTTTAAACTAAGGACCTAACGCCCTGCTAAGTGGCTGACAACATAACACAAAACGTAAACAAGCCACCTTAAACACAGAGCAAACTTTGAAGTAAATTCGCCGAGCGTTGGCAGTCCGTCTTAAGCAGTTTGTTAGCACTTGAGCCTAAATCTGCTTTTTTCTATGGAGCAAAGTATCGAGCACACTCTGAAGCTGTAAGCCCAACACAAGTAACGGCTTTCGCATCGAGTGCTTTGCTAGTCTTCTTTTTGTGCAGATCTTGAATAACTAAATATCCCCAATAACCTTGTCGAGTAGTGGCAATAATTTCTTCTCCAATCGAAAAATAATGAGATGCTATGTCGTTAGCATCATATTTAAGATCTCTTTCTCCATCGTTGATACACAAATACTTTATTGCTCCACCTTTAACTGAGCGCTCACCTTTACAAGTAACTTTGAAGTTGATTTTGACAACCTCGTCACCTAGATATCTTTCATTGGGAATTGTTATACCAATTCTTATTAAGATAAACAGCAGAAGAACAACAAATGGTAACAAACGAGTTGCTGAGTTAGGGCGCTTTCCAAAATTTCCATGTTCCACAATTATTGTTTCGGCGCGTTTAACTCTTCTAATTTTGTAGATGTAAAAAATCGCAGTTAAAATGACTGCTAGGAAAGCTGAAACATAAGTGAAAACGCCATTGTCGAGGGTATTTTGATATACCGAAAACCTTGCCTTAAACACGAGAAACGATACAAAAATCAATGGGGCTATAAATGTTATAATCTGAATACTTCCTCCTAGAGTGCTAACGCCCTGCTAAGTGGCTAGCAACGCATAACACAATACTTAAACTAGCCGCCGTAAGCACTGTACCAAACTAGAACCAAAATTGCCGAGCGTTGATAGTCCGCCTTGAGCAGTTTGTTAGCTGCTACGCAGAAGGTTGAGTTTTTCGCCCAAGCGCCTAATTTGAAATCCATTATTGCTTTCGAGTGGCAATGTAAATTGGACAGCTCGAAAACCCAAACACAGTTGCTAGAACATGCTTGGCAGAGAATACTTTCAAAAAAGCACACTACCAAGCGCGCAAATCAGATTTAGCTACGCAGCATTTCAACACCCAAGAAGCCACACCAAAGAACTAAACAAACGCACCACTCCAGTAAACTGACTTTGGTTGATTCAACCACTTTTCGAACAGTGCCACTGGCGAGATAGTTTGCGCATTGGGACTATCAAGTGTGAAACTAGAGCCCCGCATTCATGAGCACTTAAGCCCTTAGTTCTTTAAACACTAGCTAACGCCCAATTAAGGGGTGAACAACGCTACCACCCACACCTAAAGCATTGTGCTATAAACACTAAATTTGAGGTAGAAGCAAAAATGCCGAGCGTTGTGAATCCCTCTTAAATTGCTTGTTATGTGCCTTGGATTCAAGTACGAAGTGCGACACCTCTGAACATAAAAACAGTGAGATGCGATAATCATGAAGTTTGCTCCCGCCAAGAAGTAAAAAACATGAGATACACGCACCTCACTGAGAACGAAAGGTA
>NZ_LBLS01000038.1:0-451811 GCF_001188205.1 Vibrio sp. VPAP30 | reverse complement strand
GAGGTTTGTGCTTGGAGTCCTATGCAGTGTTCATGTTTGTTATCGGTCTCTCGATAGAGGAGCCAGCGTTCAATCGAACTACTACATGGAAAGCTTTAGTTGCAGCTAAAGCCTGGGTCTCACATTACCCGAAACTCATTAAATTAGGTAAATTGGATAAGGAATTATCCATACAAAGCATTTAAGAGGGATTCTCAACGCTTGGCACTTTCGCTTCTACTTCAGTTTTAGTGTTTATGGCACAATGCTTTAGGTTTGGATGGAGGCGTTGTTCACCCCTTAATTGGGCGTTATGTGCACTTACTGAAATTTTGAAGTGTCTCGAGGTGAATAAGTGCCTAGTTGTGTATTCTTCTCCGTAATTTGGAGGACGAATATGAGCTATGAAAAGAAGTTGCAACTTGCATTTAATGAACTGGAAGCAGCGGGGATCTGGAAATGGAATTACAACCCTCCATTGCATCAGTGGGCTAGGAAAGCTGGTTGCCAGTTGAGGCCTCCTTGCTATGTCCCGCCCTGGCGTAATTTCTGTGTTCGTTTCGCTGAGTTCTTCATATTATTCTATCCTCTAATGTTTTTGTTTGGCCCTTCACCAGTCGAAGCTTCGGAATTTAATCTACTTTTTGAATCGTTGGTGGCAAGCTCATTTTACTCAGTGGCAATGTGTTTGTATTACCTTTGGACTTTCAAACGGTGTGAATTGAGTCATTGGGATAAGCTTTAGGGATACCGTGAACATAACAAGCTGCTTAAGACGGACTATCAACGCTCGGCGATTTTAGTTCTAGTCTGTTACAGTGTTTACAGTGGCTAAGTTTAGTATAGTGGTTTGCGTTGCTGGCCACTTAACATGGCGTTAGCCGTCAGCATACATATCTAGGAAAGGAGTCCTAAATTGAAAGTAGCTTTAGTAACAGGTGGTTCGAAAGGTATTGGGCTAGAAATCGTCCTTCGACTAGTGAAATTGGGGTATCAAGTTGTAACATGCTCACGCTCTGAAGCAGGGTGGACAAAAGTATTAGATATCTACCCAGAATTAAACTCTGTGGATCATAGGGTTACAGATATTGCTGATGAAGAGCAGTTAGCAGGTCTATTTTCGTATATTGAATCCGAATACCAGAAACTAGATATTGCAGTGAATAATGCTTCTCCAGCGCTGGTATCACGTGGTTATCTACCCCAAGTTGACATCGAATTGCTTAAAGAAACCCTTAATGTCGATTTCTTATGTCAGGCTTTATGCTTGAGAGCAGAGCTGAAGTTAATGGGTTCAGGCTCAAGCATAGTAAATATAAGCTCGGTTAATGGTCTCAGACCAACGCCTAATGCATCAATGTACAGCGCATCTAAGCATGCTCTTGAAGGGTTAACGCGGTCAGTTGCGCTTGAGAGTATAGGTTCTGGTATTCGAATTAATGCAGTAGCACCAGGTGTAACATGGACTCCTCGCTGGGAAGAGCGCCAACTTGAAAATGAAAATATCCGTTCAGAAGTATCAGAAGCAGTTCCTATGAAGCGTTTTGGCAGCGCCAATGAAATAGTAGACGCAATAGAATTTTTGCTCTCAGAAAAAGCCACTTATATAGTAGGACATACTCTAGTGGTGGACGGCGGGCTATCTTTAGCATAAACGCTGCATACAAACTGTTTAAGAGGGATTCTCAACGCTTGGCTCCCTCACTTTAAGCAAGTTTAGTGTTTATAGCACAATGCTTTAGGTGAGGTGTCAGCTTTGTTCACACCTTAATTTGGCGTTAGCCGTCATGGAGCTTGCTATACTCAAAGTGATAGAATAGTATCACTTTAGTATTCCCTTGGAGCAGATCTCATGAAAGTAGAGCTAGTTACGTCACTTAAGCGTCAAGCAACTAAGATCCTCGCCGATCTCCACGACACTAAAGAACCAGTGTTAATTACCGAACATGGTAAGCCATCCGCGTATCTAGTTGATGTCGATGATTACGAGTTTATGCAAAACCGTTTGGCTATTCTTGAGGGTATCGCGCGAGGTGAACGCGCACTAGCTGACGGTGAAGTGGTAAGTCATGATGAAGCCAAGGACAAAATGTCAAAATGGCTGAAATAATCTGGACTGAACCAGCGTTATCTGACCTCAATGATATCGCTGAATACATCGCACTTGAAAATATCGTCGCTGCAAAGCAGTTAGTACAAACGATCTTCGCCAAAGTCGAACGCCTACAAACTTTCCCAGAGTCAGGTCGTATTCCACCCGAGCTAGAACATTTAAGTTATCGTGAAGTTGTCGTTAATCCATGTCGTGTTTTCTATAAACAAGACGGTGACAAAGTGTTTATTCTGTTTGTTATGCGTGCAGAGAGAGATTTGCGTAAGTTCTTGTTGGGTAAGCAATAGCCTTTGGGAATGAGCGCATAATAGTGTTTGTAGGGATGATATTAATAGTCGTTGTATCAGATGTTTTTCTGAAGCGCCAAATCAGAACAGTACTAGCTGAAGAAATAAGTGATTACAGTTTTGTTATCGAATCTGATGTGGATTTTGATGAATCAAAGCTCTTGGATGCCATAAAAAATAAAAAGTATGTGACAATTAATAGGACGAAACCATTAACTAAAAGTATAGTGCGGTTCGTTGTTCATAATGGTGAGATCGAGTTATTGATAGCCGAGGACTCGAAGAATGACAACATATTCTGGGTTTATTATCCCAAATATAGCTACAGCCGAGTCAATGATATTGGGAAGGTCCGTATTCATTGAAATTTTCATACAAAGCGTTTAAGACAAATTCGCTACGCTTGGCATTTTTGGTTTGAATAAGCTTTGGTGTTTACGGCACAATGTTTTAGGTAGGTGTCAGTGTTGATCACTACCTAACGCGGCGTTATTTTGCCATAGTCAAATTATGGAGGATTGAATTAAGTGTTATACCCGAAAGCTTTGAGTGTAGGTGATAAAATTGGTTTTTTCTCACCGTCATCACCAGCAACAGTACTTGCCCCAAATCGCTTTAATCGTGCTAAATCTTACCTTGAAGCTAAAGGCTTTGATCTTGTTGCTGGCTCTTTGACAGGAAAATTGGATGCTTACCGTTCAGGTTCAATTGAAGAGCGAGCAGAAGAGCTAAATCAACTTATTCGAGACCCGGATGTTCGCTGTATTATGTCTACAATTGGGGGTAGCAACAGCAATGCTTTACTGCCTTATATAGACTATGAAGCTCTAAGAAACGACCCGAAAATAATAGTCGGTTATTCCGACGTGACAGCGTTACTAATGGGTATCTATGCTCAAACGGGTTTAGTGACTTTTTATGGTCCGGCATTAGTCGCCTCGTTTGGTGAGTTCCCTCCATTGGTTGATGAAACATTTAACTCTTTCTTCGAAATTCTATCTTCAGAGTCTGCTCTTTATTCTTATACAATGCCTAGAGAATGGACGGACATTAAGCATGATTGGGAAACTCAAGACTCTGCGAAACCTACATACCAGAATGAATGGCAATTTTTAGGCAAAGGTAGAACCCAAGGTCGTATTATTGGTGGTAACCTAAATACCATGGCTGGTATTTGGGGTAGTCCGTATATGCCAGAGATACAAGGTGGTGACATTTTACTTATTGAAGACTCTCTAAAAGGAATTGAAACAGTAGAGCGGTCTTTTGCTCATCTGTTTGCTTGCGGTGTCTTTGATAAAGTAAGTGCTATTGTTTTGGGTAAGCATGAATTGTTTGATGATAAAGGGACGAGGCGCAGTCCAATAGACGTCCTTTTAGAAGTTCTCAATGGCAAAGCTGTACCGATATTGTATGGCTTTGACAGTTGTCATACTCATCCAATGTTAGTTATCCCTTTAGGTGTTTTGGGTGAGATAGACTTTGATAATCATACGTTTAGTATAGAGAGTCAGTGGGTGACAGCTACTTAATAGGGTGATATACCATGCGACATGGAGGAAGTTACAATTGGATGTTAAATTTATTTTCTGGTTAGTTATTCGATTGATACTCGTTGTTGTCTTTGCGCCAACCTCTTTGTATGTGTCGGGATATTTCGCGATGTTAGCAGGAGAAACAGCGTGGCTACCTGAGAAAGAGTTCTTCATCTATTTTGTAGTAAGTTTATTTCTTTCCTCTTTATTTCTATCGTTGAACTTAAAGTTTCGCAGAGTTGCCATATTTCTAATCCTAAGCACTATCACGATGGTTATTTACTGGCTACATATAGGTGAGAAATACAACATCATGGGACATGAGTATACAGCTACAGTGATTCAGATATGGGTATTGTGCTGTATTGGGATGTTTCATTTTGCTGTCCCCAATAGACTGACAGGACGAATACTTATTCTACTGCCAATAGCTGCGTGTGGGTATTTTTTGTATTTTACAGTTCTACGTAGTGCTCAGATGACTTTGAATGTAGTTGAAATTAAGGCTCTTGCCAAAGCTGGAGAGTTGGAAGCTGGCCAATATCAAACAATAATAGAATCTTTACCTGACTATTACTTATCATCATTAGGTACTGGCTTACAAGGGCTCTTACTGGTTGCTTTATACTTTATTGCGAGTTGGCAAAAGTTAAAGAGCTTTAATGGTGTTGCATAACAAATCGCTCTGGGTGGACTGTCAACACTCGGCAGTATTGGTTCTAGTGTGATACGGTTTTTACGGTGATTTGTTTGAGTGCAGCGGTTGCGTTACTAGCCGCTAAACAAAGCGTTATGTGCAGGAGGCACAATGATGGTCAGATATATAGTAATCTTTCTAGTGGCGCTAAGTATCGGTGTATATACAGGTTATTATGTTGTAACCAAACAAGTAGAAGTTATTAAGGAATCAGAGTTTCAAAAGGGTTTCGAAAAAGGTTCACATGCATTCAGGTTAGCTAATAGGAAAGATTCTGCACCTCTAGTCGACAAGTCGAACTTGTTAGCTCGTTATACAATGTGTGAACTCGATGGTGTCGAGTCAGATGCACTCGCAACCGTTTTAGTATTGAATGCTTTGCAGTTAGGAACGTTGACTATGCAAAATGAGGAACTTATTGCAGACACTCTGCAAACAACCCTCAATCTTTATACCAAACTAGATGGTCAATATTCAGAGAAGAGTGTACTGAATAAAGTATTAGTCCACTACTGTGAAGCCAATTTTCAGTTCTTTGGTGATTGTTCAAAAATCCAGAACCTCGCAGAGAAAGACCTAAGCGAACATAGTCTTAAATGCATATAGCAATTAATTCAAGCAGATCCCCAACGCTTGGTGCTCTCACCGCTAGCAAGTTTATTGGCTATGGCACAATGATCTAGCTAAGGTGTTAGAGTTGTTCACACCTTAGTTTAGCGTTGTGCGACCCTATGAGTTGAACGAAAGAGATAAAATATTATGTATAAAGTCGGCGTTGTTTTGTTTGATGATTTCACTGATGTAGACTTCTTTCTTATGTATGATTTACTTGGGCGAACGTCCGATAGTTGGACGGTTAGCATACTGGGGACTAAACCTGAACATTACTCCCATCTTGGTATGAAGGTTAAAACTGACGGACATGTTTCAGAGGTAACGAATCAAGATGTAGTTCTTATCACGAGTGGTAAACGTGGTATCCCAGCCGCCATGAAAGATACGGGTTTTATGTCGGCGCTAAATCTTGACCCAACTAAGCAGCTAATTGGTTCGATTTGTGCGGGATCATTCATCCTTCATGAACTCGGCTTACTAAAAGGTAAGCCGTTAACGACCAATCCAGACGCTAAGAGTGTTCTTAAAAATATGGGTGGAGACGTTCAAGATCTACCTTTAGTGGTAGAAGGTAATGTCGCCACTGCCGGAGGTTGTCTTTCACTGATGTATTTAATTGGTTGGGTGGCAGAGCGGTTATTCGATTCCAGTAAACGTAAAACTATACAAAATCAACTCATTCCAGCTGGGCAGTTAGAACTTTTTGAAAACCTTATTGCCACTACTATTCAGTCAGCAGAGCTAGAAAGTTCGCATAGCAAAGCGTCTAAGGTTGATTCGTAACGCTTGGCGTTCTAGGGCTCGAAGATAAAAGGAATTTACGTGGAAATTAGAGTCGGGGAATTAAGTGATATTGCAGCGATCACAGACATATTCAATTATTATATTGAGAATACTAACGCCCGTTTTGAAGAGTGTGCATTTACCCAAGAAAATCGTGAAAATTGGTTCGCTCAATTTTCGTGCGATAGTAAGCATCAACTTTTCGTTGCTACAGAAAATGGAGAATTGTTAGGCTTTGCATGTTCCCAACCTTATAGGGAGAATTCAGCATTTGAGGACACTGCTGAAGTTACCGTATACCTAACTTCGACAGCAAAAGGGAAGGGAGTGGGCTCAAGTCTATATTCCAAGCTATTCTCATCAATTTCTGACTATGGAGTTCATAGGGTACTGTCTGGTATTGCCTTGCCCAATGACGCCTCAGTTGCCTTGCATAAACGTTTTGGTTTTAGAGAAATAGGCGTCTTTAACGAGTATGCAAAGAAAAATGGAAAGTACATTAGCTCGGTTTGGTTAGAAAAAGCGCTAAACTAGAGTTCCGCTGTGTAATGAGGGGTTTAAGGTGGGTCCTAAACACTTAGCACTTTGGGTTTTTAAATCGACTTTTATGTTGTCGACACAATGGTTTAGGTTTGCCGGTGGTGTTGAGCACGCCTTAACAGGGTTTTATGCATAGGAAAAGGTTATGACTATTACAGGTGAATGCTTTTGTGGTGAAATCAAGTATAAAGTCGAAGGTAGTCTTTATGACGCGCGTTCTTGTCATTGTTCCAGATGCCGCAAAGCATTTAGTTCTCAAGCTTCTGCTTACGCACTTGTTAAACAAGGTGAATTTGAGTGGGTTAGTGGTGAGGAGCTTCTAACTTCTTATGTCGGTGAGCATGGCTTTGGGCTTCAGTTTTGCTCGAAATGTGGATCAACGTTGGTCGGCGTATATAAAGGCATGGTTCATGGTGTTACCTTAGGTTGCTTAAATGGAGATCCCAACATTCAGCTAAGTCGCCATATTTATGTAGATTCTAAAGCGTCATGGGAACTCATCGCTGACGGTGTACCCCAGTTCAAGGGCGCGCCTCCAGAAAATGCATGACAAGAAATTTAATCGGATTTGTAACGCTTGGTACTTATATTTTGGGCCAGTTTGTTGTTTATAGCGAAAAGGATTAGCTATGGTGCGAGGGTTGCTCACGCCTTAATAGATCATTAGAAATTAAAAGGAATATTTATATTGAACGCTCAAGAATGTGTCTCTTTCATCATGCTAAATGGTTCAAAAGTTCTCTTGGAGAAACGGAGTGAGCACAAAGAAACCGATCCTGGTTTAATCACTATCCCCGGTGGGCATATAGAAACTGGAGAAACTTCAGTTCAAGCTTTGTTTCGTGAGGTCAAAGAAGAATTGAATGTTACGCCAATTACATATCAATATTTGTGCTCACTATATCACCCAACTGAAGAGCTACAACTAGTTCACTACTTTATTGTAAGCCGATGGGATGGCGAAATTCAGCCCTATGAAGCAGAAGGCATTGAGTGGCGCACTATAGAGTCAGCGGCGGTTGAAATAGCAGCTGACGAATTAGCCTTAAAAGAACTAGTGAGGGTTGCTCCTCATCTTCAGATTCTAACAATCTGATCAAGATTGACAACCAACGCTTGGCACCTTTAATTCTAGTCAGCAAGAGTGTTAAAGGTGGTTATTTGAAATGTCGTAATGTGCGCTGCTAGCCACTTAGCGCAGCGTGATATGTAAAGGCGAATTTATCCGATAAAGGTTTTAAAAATAAATGGATGTTAACGACTATATAGAACACAACGAGTTTACAGAGCTCGCAGATATTCTGTTAGATATCAGCGAAGTACCTGATGATATCCCGGGTATATGTAAATTTGTTCAAGGGAATCTTATTCATTCGTATTGGCTTGAACACTATGATGTAGAGGTTGACTCGTCGGCCAAGCTTACGGAAATGCAGACTCGTTATGCTAAAGACTTGGTATCTTTAGCAGTATTGAAATCGGGCGAACCTTCCCATGTTTTCAAGAAACCAAATCATAGGGTGGTCAGTATCTGTAGAGGCTTTTCACTAATGGTTTGCTCAATTTTGAGATCAAAAGGCGTGCCAGCTCGAATAAGAAGTGGATTTGCCACTTATTTGGCTCAAAATCACTTTGAAGATCACTGGGTTTGTGAGTATTGGGATAGTGACAAGGGGTGGGTAGCTGTTGATGCTCAACTTGACGATATTCATCATCAAATCTTGCAGTTTGACTTTGATCCTTGTGACGTGCCAACGACAAACTTTATAGTCGCAGGGAAGGCGTGGAAGTTATGCCGTGAAAAGTTGGAGTCCGGTGATAATTTTGGTTTTCGGGATTTCAAAGGCTTAGCATTTATCAAGGGGAGCCTTATCCGTGACTTGTATGCATTATCGAAATTTGAAATGCATACGTGGGATACAGGTTGGGGCATTTTACCCCATTTCATAAGCCCTATTTCGGGGGAGCATGAACTAGCCCTGCTTGATGAACTAGCAGATGCTAGCTGTTATTCAGATAGCACCAAAGCTCTAATGTTGGTTGAATCTTGCAAGGAAATAAAGCTTCCGATTGATTGGGATTGCTCAAAGTTTCCGACATTAACTGAGCTATACGCCTCACTGTAAGCGCAGAATACATACAACAAATTGTTTAAGAGTGAATCGCAACGCGTGGCTTTTTTGGTTCCTTGGATTCAAGTTTAGTGTTTATGGCACAATGCTTTAAGTTGGGGGAGGCGTTGTTCACCCCCTTAATTGGGCGTCATGTGTCCGCAATTATAGAGACAAGGAGTCAATTTTGTTCAAGCTTTATTACTATCCAAACAATGCGAGCCTCGCTCCTCATTTTTTGCTTCATCATTTAAAAGCAGACTATGAGCTGTTGTTAGTCGATAAAAAATCGAACTCTCAAAAATCAGCGGATTATCTTAGGCTCAACCCAGCAGGGCGCATACCGACCTTAGTTGTTAATGACCAGCCAGTTTTCGAAAGCCCAGCTATCTGCGTGCACATCTGCGAATTGCACCCTGAATCAGATTTAATGCCATCGTTAGGTGAGCCGACTCGTCCTTTGTTTTATCAATGGCTCGCGTTTCTCAATAATACGCTGCAAGCTGAACTCATGGTTCGCTATTACCCTCATCGCCACACTAACGATGAAGCTACCATTCCAAATGTTATAGCGGCGCAGGACGAAAGAATTGCTGATGCATTGTCAATTATCAACGACCAGTTAGAGCTGCAAGAATACTTGCTGGGTGATACCTTAACAGCATGTGACTACTTCTTGTTTATGCTTGCAGAATGGTCGTTGCCAATTGAAAAGTCACCACTCGATTTCAAACACCTAGCAGCGTATTTAAAGCGTCTTTGTTTGAACCCAACTATTAAAGCGGTTTGCGACATCGAGGGTATAGACCTCACCCCATTTGAGACATACTCATAACAAACTGCTTAAGACGGACAGCCAACGCTCGGCGAGTGTATTCCAAAAGTTGGTCTGTGTTTAAGGTGGTTTGTTTGCGTTGTTATGGCATGTTGTCAGCCGCTTAGTAGGGCGTTAGGTGTCCTAATCCCCCACTTTTCGTGGGGTACACTAGTCTTCTCTGAAAATTCCGAGTTACTCTAAGTCTATGACACTACAACGTATGGAGAGTGTGCTAACGGCAGCCCCAGGAGATAGGCTTCGAATAAAGCTGAGTGCTTTTGCTAGATCTTGTGTTTCAATTTTTAACTTATTATCAATGCGTCCGTCATTAGTCATATCAGTATCTACGACACTAGGGCATAAACAGCATGCCTTTACCCCAAAAGGAAGAAGCTCGTGATAAAGCGATTGGCTATAGCTAACAATTGCAGCTTTTGTTGCTGAATATGCGGCAATTTTATGAACTGGCGCCAAACCAGCAGTAGAGCCAAGGATGTATATTTCTCCGTAGCCTTGTTGTTTCATTTTCTCAGCAATCAGATTACAAGCTGTGATTGTAGATAATAGGTTTACATTTACCAGCTCAGAAAGCTTAGCTAAGGGAAGGTTTGTATTACCAGCGGCTAATACACCCGCACTGTTAACCATAGCATCAATGTTTCCATACTCTTTAATGATTGAAGTGATGGTGGTTTCAACTTCAGAAGGGTTATTGAAATCGACGGATACTGTCTTCACTGGACATGAGGAATACTGGGACTTTAACTCTGCTTTAGCCTGCTCAAGGTTTTCCGTATTTAAGGCAAGTAATACTAAAGAGTACCCTTCCTGAGCAAAGTAATGAGAAATAGTTTTACCAATCCCGCGGCTAGCGCCAGTGATTATGGCAACTTTAGACATAGTGTCTCCCTAAACGATGTAATAAGCGTGTTGTTAGGGTAATGTACTAAATAGTTTCCTAAATTCGAACTGGTTCTTGCTCCGAAGGCATAACAAAAGACTCTGGCGTCATTTTAGAGTGATTAACAGAGCTTGGCATTTTGGATTTGAATTGTTTTTAGTGTTTACGGCACAATGGGTTAAGTTCCGTGGTGGTGGTGCTCACTACTTAACGCAGTGTTATTTGCTTTGAGGACTATTTATGATAAGCAGCGAATATGTAGTGAAGAAACCCAACGATAAAGAGCTACATTTGATTTTTGAATTAGGTTTGCCTGAGCCAGATCCAAATTCGGTAACGGGTGATTATCGCTGTAAATTTAGTGTGTTGGCATTGGGTATTGATGAGTATATTTATGGAGTAGATGCAATGCAGTCATACTGTATGACTTTAAAACGCTTTAATCTTCTTGTAAATGATCTTATCTCTGATGGGTGTAAGTTTTACTATCCGGGCTTTCTAGATATGGAAGTGGATATTCTGTCAACGTACTTTTAGGCACGCACATAACAAACTACTTAAGACGGACTACCAACGTTCGGTGAATTTGCTTCAAAGTTTGCGTCGTGTTTACGGCACAATGGTTTAGGTTTGGAGGTTGCGCTGCTTACTACTTAACACGGCGTTGTGCGACTCAGAAAAAAGGAGTTTCGAGTGGAGAAAATAATTGATGAGTTAATTGCTCAGGGGTATGAAGTATCTGGTAGTAATTCAAGTATTCGCGTAAGGATGGGGGCAGTTACTGGAAAGGTTGTTATTCGTAAAAGTGCCTATTCAAATACTTTTGTAGTGTCTACTCATACTTGGATTCAGCTTATAGCTTTAACGTTGATGCTTTCTTCACTTCTGTCTTCGATTTTCAGTCAGTGGGGACAGCCCGAAATAAGTGGTGCAATGTGGTTTAGCTTTTCGATTGGCATCCCTATTGTAATAACGGGTTTTGTAACTGCAATTATTGCGGAAATTCAGTTACAACCCGTTCGTCAGATCGTAAGAATAGCAAATTCAAAGCTATCACCACCAGTCGCTAACTAGCATTTAAGACGGGTTTCCAACGCTCGGCACTTTTGATTTGCTTTGGCTTAAGTGATTACGGCACAATACTTTAAGTGTAACTATGTTATGTCTACTTTTACGTGGGTACACTAGATTTTTGTGGCAAACAATTACTTCGGAGTTTTTATGATTGAAATCGATTACTTAGTCCAAGTGGTCAGTGTTCCTGCTGATTTAATTGAAGCGTCGAAGAATGCTAGCTCTGATTTGTATGGCACATACAAAGTTTACGAAGTACTTGTTCAGTCAAATCTCTTATGGCGCGTTTGGTATATAGATGATTATGACAAAATCTGGCTTGAAGTTAATTTAGTTAATAGTGCTGGAGAGGCAGAGTTTCATACGATAGCTTTAGACGAAGATACCTATCTGAAAGTAAGTGTTGAGCCTTATGAAGTTTTAGAAGAACTCGTATAGTTTCAAACATATCAAATGGCTTAAGCTAGGTGGTCGCGCTGCTCACTGCTTAATGTGGCGTTAGGCATTATTTCCTTAGGAGTTTTAATGGCAAAACTGAAGTTAATTTTGAGTTCGCTTTTATTTGTGAGTATTGCAGCATGTTCGCCTTTAGAAGCATTTCAAGATATGGACAATAAAGAAGAGCAGTTTAATGAGTTAAGCGTCAAGAAGCTTGGTGCGAAAGCGGAAACAAGTTGGAATATCCATAATGGTGAACTAACCAGTATTACAGTTATTTACCCTGCCAACTCATTAAATGACATGACCGTAAGAAAATTAGAAGGCGACGTAAAATCATTGGTTAAAACCATTTATGGCGACAAATCGTATGCAATAAGCGTTGCAATTAACTTAGCTGGTGAATAACTTTCTAGCATTCGACCACTACCGAGTTTCAGGTTGCAAAGGACATGGCTCAAGAAAGCCATAAAGCTGCCTACCATGCTAGGTGTTGAAGCTTTAACTATTATGCTTTGTTTGTCATCAATTCTTGGTGCAAATACTAGGTGGGGACCTTGTGATATTCTGTTAAACTAGGGGATTGCAGCCTCTAGGAAGATGAATTATGAGCCAAGAACAACCAAACAACCCTCTACATGGATTAACCTTGGAAAAAATCCTTGTACGCTTGCAAGAGCACTATGGGTGGGAGGGTTTGGATGCTCAAATTCAAATAAACTGTTTCTATAATAACCCATCTATCAAGTCATCATTGAAGTTTCTGCGTCGTACGCAATGGGCGCGAGAGCAAGTCGAAGCCTTGTATATAGAGACTTTTTGTAAATAAAGGTGGCATCAAGCCAAGTAGAACCACCGCCATCGTGCACAAATAACACTGAGTCATCCTGTGATCTCAATATTGCTGAGGCAGAGCGTTGCTGCAGTTAGCTAAGTAGGATAGAAGCTTCGATAAGTTGCTGTGCATTGCTGATGAATTGAGGAAAAGCGATATTTTTGAACAGAACATACGATAAACAGTGAAAGGTAGCTATGACTATGATCAGTTTTTATCTAAATAGTTCATATGCAATGTTTTTGTATCTTATGGGTTTTCTACCAAGCAAGGTGCAGTCTTTATCGCCAATTAACCTCGCTTGATAGAGACAGCTTAAGGTGCCTCTTCAGAGAGGGCTTTGATATCACATTCTATGTCGTATACTAATTCTGAGACTTTACTAGGGCGTAAAATGAACGACTCTGGTACTTGAAAACGACATGCCATCATGGTGTTGTACATTTCCCAGTGCTTCAATAAGCATTCTTCCAAACAATCGGTTTCATCAGCCCAGGTTTCTTTCATGAAAGGGGTTAGGCTAGCTGCGCCGTGGGCAAACATAATCATTTGCCACTTAATTTCCCATATTTTAATTTGGGCGTTAGGGTGTTGCTCGTTGTACTGCTGGGCCAGACTTAAAACAAGTCGTTCGATTTCACCCGAATTATCAATGAAGTAGTCGAAAAGAGCATCTTCTTGTCTCACAGCATCGGCAATTAACTGGATTGGCTGTTTAAATTCGAGCATATGAGCGAGCAAACGCACAGAAAAATAATACAACTTTATGTTGGTGCCGACGTCGACTGGCATATGCTCGATTATCGTACGAATGTACTTTTCCATATACAGGTGCAAACCATCACTAATTGCATACCAAATTTGCTCTTTGCTACCGAAATGGTGGCGGATCAAGCTATGAGATACACCTGCTTTATCGCTGATGTTTCTCAGAGACACGCGCTCATAGCCTAAATCGCAGAACAGCTCTGTTGCAACGCGCATGATTTCGCATTTGGTTTTTTCTGCGTCTTGAGCACTTCTTCGGCCTTGCTTTCTTTCAGTCATAACTCTCATCAATCTTGTGAAACGCCTTCTTTCTACCAGAAATTTCGTTCGATTTCATCAAAGAACATCTAAACAGTATAGATCGTTTAAAAATTATATTACACACCTGGAAAATAAACATTGATCTTGGTTGGGATTTAAATATACTGCACGAGTGTGTAATAAATATAGATGCTTAGCCATGAACGCATTAACAGAGAGAATAAAGCCGGCGATAAAACTCCTTGCTGTTGGAGCTATCGCTATAGGTACGGCGGGTTGTAACAAAGCGAATTCAGAAATGACTCATCCTGTAGTTAAACCGGTCAAACTGATAGAAGTGCCTGATTTATCGACTAAAAAATTTGACTCATTCATTGCGACAATTGATGCAACAGATCGTGCTGCGTTGTCTTTCCAAGTGGCGGGGGAAATAGAGAGCATCAATGTACGCATGGGAAGTGTGGTAAAAAAAGGTGATGTGTTAGCCGAGCTTGACCCGACCGATTACCAACTGGCATTTGATGCGCGTCTTGCTGAATATAATTTGGCCAAAACGGCTTTTGAGCGTGCTGCTCAATTGCATATTAAACAGTTAATTAGCGTTGATACCTATGATCAAAATGAAACTCAGTATAAAGCGGCCAAAGCAGCATTAGAACAGGCAAGAACGGATCTAAACTACACCCAGATTATTGCGCCTTTTGATGGAGTAGTGTCGCTTACCTTTGGTAAAGAATATCAAGTTGTTGGTGCAAACCAGCCGGTACTTAATTTAATCGACAACAATGTTCTTGATGTTGTATTGACTGTTCCAGTTAGCTACGTCGAAAGGCATGGTCTAGATCATATCGCAGACTCAAGCTTTCAAGTAGTCATGGACAGCCACAAACAAATTTCGATGCCAGCAAAGTTTAAAGAAATCTCGACTCAGCCTGATGCAGATACCAATAGCTACACAGCTAGTCTAATTGTTAAAAGGCCGCAGCAGCTTAACTTATTACCAGGTATGACCGGACAGGTGCAACTGCTGAATGAGCAGCGAGGAGAAGGGCTGAATTTGGCTTCTACCGCTTGGGTTTCACTACAAAATGGAGAAGGGCAACTATACCGATTTGATACCAAGACTGAGACCATCTCTTTGATCCATGTAGAGCTAGACAGCAATGGAAACATTGTTGATGGGGTTACGAGCGGAGATCTTATCGTCCAAGCTGGTGTTGAGAACTTATCTCCCGGGCAACAGGTCAAGGCGTGGAAAAGAGAGGGGGGTATTTAACATGCATTCTAAAACTTATGTTCTGACGATTTTATCGGTCTTACTGCTTTCGGCTTGTACACCAGAAACAGCTCACCGCGACGCTAACCCGTTGATGGTTGATACATTCAATGTTGAAGCGGCGTCACAGAGCCAGTTCCGCAATTTTAATGGCCAAGTTATGCCTGCAGAGTTAACTCCCCTCGCTTTTCGCTTAGATGGTGAGATCGCGTCGATTTTGGTTAAAGAAGGTGACAATGTCACTAAAGGACAAGCTATCGCCTTGCTCGATAATTCGAAAGCAAAGCAACAGCTCAATGATGCGCAAGCGAAATACGAACTTGCTCTAAAACAGGTTAAGCGTGGGCAAGAACTACGCAAAAGCAAAATGATCTCTAGCGCTGAGCTGGATGAGTTGACGGCCAACTTTCAACTTGCACAAGCGAATCTCGGTTCAGCAAAAGCAACAATGAAGTACATGCGTCTTCGTGCGCCATTTGATGGTGTCGTTTCATCAGTAGACAAGAAGAAATTCGAGAACATCAATCCGGGAGAGCAAGTGATTTCTATTTATCAAGCTAGCCAAGTTTATGTGAAAATCGAGGTGTCTGATTCTGTACTCGCACTGCTAAACCCTCAGACCAATGCGCAAGATTATCAGCCAATGGCGACATTTTCTGGGCACAGTGGTAGCTATCCAATCTCTTACTATGAGCATACCAGCGAACTTCATCCACAAAGCCAAACATACGAACTGTGGTTGAAAATGCCTCAGGTTGAGCAACGTATTTTGCCCGGGACAAGTGCCAAGGTTTCCGTCGACTTAGTGAAAGCAGGATTAGATACCTTTAAAGCTTATCAACTACCGATGACGGCGATTGATCCTGGTCGACAACCCCAAGACTTTTATGTGTGGAAGCTTGAACAAGGCGAAGCACATCGTTATCCGGTGATAGTTGATCAAATTACAGGAAATGGCGCGCTAGTTGGAACTGGAGTTGAAAAAGGTGATGTGCTGATTAATTCGAATTTAAGAAAGTTACGTGACGGTATGAAAATTAAGGGAGCTGAGCTGTGAGCATTGCTGAGTACTCGATAAAAAACAAAGTAATTAGTTGGTTGTTCTTAATCATCCTAGCGATTGGTGGTTACACTTCTTTTGTGGATCTAGGGCGATTAGAAGATCCCGCGTTTACGATAAAAGACGCGATGATCATATCTACTTATCCAGGTGCAACATCGCAAGAAGTTGAAGAGGAACTTACTTACCCGCTTGAAAAGGAAATTCGGAAACTTCCCTATATCGATAAGGTGACATCGACATCTTCGAATGGAATGTCTCAGATAACGGTTAGTATGGAGATGGAATACGGCCCAGATGAACTTCCTCAAATATGGGATGAAATGCGTAGAAAGATTAATGATCTACGACCCAATCTTCCGAGTGGTGTCAATTCGGTTCAGATCATTGATGATTTTGGTGACGTCTATGGCATCATGATCATGCTCACGGGTGAAGGCTACGATTTTATTGAACTTAAACGATATGCGGACTACCTAAGCCGTGAACTTGAGTTGGTTGATGGCGTGGGCAAAGTTGCAATTGCAGGCGACCAACAAGAGCAGTTATTTGTCGAAATATCTTTAGAGCGTCTTGCCGCACTTAACCTCGACATGAATACAGTCGTAGGTTTACTCAACCAGCAAAACAGTGTTCAGTCTGCCGGTGAAGTTATGGTGAATGGCCAAACATTGACGATCCGGCCAAACGGTACTATGAGTTCTGAACAAGAGTTAGAAGAACTCATCATTCACGGTCGTGACACGGGTAATCTGATTCGTTTGAAAGATGTTGCTACTATTAGCCGTGGCATTCAAGATAAGCCCTCAAATGTCGTTACATTTAACGGTAAGCCTGCAATTAATCTTGCCATCTCTTTTGGTGCGGGTGTCAACGTTGTCGAAGTGGGCAAAGCACTAGACGCTGAGTTAGCTGCATTAGAGAATATTCGACCTGCTGGTGTCGAGGTCAATTACTTCTATAATCAACCTGCAGAAGTATCGAAATCAGTTAATGACTTCTTAGTAAGTCTGGCTCAAGCTGTCGCTATTGTAATCATTGTTTTACTTTTCACTATGGGGCTTCGCAGCGGAGTTATCATTGGTGCTGTTCTTCTACTTACTGTGATGGGTACATTTATCCTAATGAAGCAAAATGATGTTGAGCTGCATCGTATTTCATTGGGCGCGCTGATCATTGCGTTGGGGATGTTAGTTGATAATGCAATTGTGGTTGTCGAAGGCATATTGGTTGGTCTTAAACGTGGCAAGACCAAAGTTCAAGCTGCGATAGATATCGCAAAACAGACACAATGGCCACTGCTTGGCGCAACAGTCATTGCGATTACAGCATTTGCACCTATTGGCCTGTCCGAGGATGCCACCGGGGAGTTTATGGGCTCATTATTCTGGGTGCTTTGTTATTCCTTGTTCTTAAGCTGGGTCACGGCGCTAACATTGACTCCATTCTTAGCTGATCTATTACTCAACGAAGAAGACAATAGTAACGCTGCAGAAGATGTAGACCCTTATAAAGGCGTACTGTTTACAGCCTTTGGTGCTTGCTTAAAGTTTGCTCTTCGCTTTCGCTGGTTAACTGTGATAAGCATGGTGGGGTTGCTTGTGGTCGCTGTAGCAGGCTTTGGCATGGTGAAGCAACAGTTCTTCCCACCATCGAATACGCCGATGTTCTATGTCGATATGTGGATGCCTCAAGGTACGGATATTCGACAAACCATAGAAGAAACAAAGAAGGTTGAGAAATACATTCGCCAACAAGAAAACGTTGAGTTTGTTTCAACGACAACAGGGCAGGGTTTACAGCGTTTTGCTTTAACTTATCAGCCTGAAAAGAGTTACGAAGCTTATACCCAATTGCAGGTTAGAACTCACGACCGTGAAACGATGTTTGAGTTGTTAGAAAAGCTCGATAAAAACCTCTCAGTGAAGTTCAATCAGCCAACGTTTCAATTTAAATTGATGGAATTCGGACCTTCCCCAGCGTCGAAAATTGAAGCTCGAATTACAGGTCCTGATCCACAGGTACTACGTGATATCGCAGTGCGAGTTGAAGATGTATTACTTCAAGACGCAGGTGCACGAAATATTCGTCACGATTGGCGCGAGCGAACAAAAGAACTCGTCCCGCAATTCAACGAGTCAAAAGCGCGTCGTTTGGGCATTTCCCAAGAAGAGGTTTCGAATACGTTACAAATGGCATTTGGAGGCACACCTATTGGCTTGCTTCGGGATGGCACGCATATGTTGCCAATCATTGCACGATTACCCGAACAAGAGCGCGTGGACTTTGAATCCTTAGCCAACGTTAAGATTTGGAGCCCAACACTACAAAACTATATCCCTGTGGAGCAGGTTATTGATGGTGTAGCTTTGGATTGGCAGGAGCCGTTGATTCAGCGTAGAGACAGAAAACGTACACTAACGGTACTGGCTGATCATGATGTACTTGGCCATGAAACACCGGCAAGTTTATTCAGCCGCGTTCGTCCGCAAGTTGAAGCGCTACCTTTACCAGACGGGTATTCAATCAGTTGGGGCGGTGAATATGAATCTTCTAAAGATGCACAGCAAGCTCTGTTTGGCTCAATGCCAATGGGTTATCTACTAATGTTTATCATTACCATGCTTTTGTTCAACTCATTTAGAAAACCGTTGGTGATTTGGTTGACTGTACCGTTATCTATTATTGGTGTCTCGATAGGACTACTTGCGACAGATATGCCATTTAGTTTCACGGCATTCTTAGGGTTGCTGAGTTTAAGCGGTATGATTCTTAAGAACGGTATTGTGCTGCTTGATCAAATAAATATTGAATTGAATTCAGGAAAAGATCCGTATCAAGCCGTTTTTGACAGTGCTATTTCTCGCGTACGTCCCGTTAGCATGGCCGCTGTCACCACAATTTTGGGCATGATACCGTTGGTATTTGATGCATTTTTTGGCTCAATGGCGATTACAATTATGGCCGGATTGGGTTTCGCTACCGTTCTGACTCTAATTGTTGTCCCTGTTTTATTCACCATTTTCTACCGAATCAAACCATCCACTGCCGGATAGTTCAAGGATTGAATAACGATTCGTTTGTAGACAGCCCGGATTTCGAATCCGGGCTTTTTTGTTCTTATTGTTGCCTTTCTATTATCTTATTTGTTAATAGTTGCCGAAGAACGAAATTCTTGTCCTATTTAGACTAAAGTCCAATAAGTTCTTCTATACAAAATATCATTCCATTCAGTGATTTATGGAAATTAATTGATATTACTGCAACTACAATAAAGTCTCGAATAAGACTGAAGTCAATGTCAATTAGTAACAATATAGTCATAAATAATAGACTAATAAGTCACGAAAATAGCTTTCACCTAATAGGTGACGGAGAGCAATGAAACGAGTGAAATTCAATGAAAAACGTTATTAAACAATGGGATAGTCGTTAGTGACTTGCGTGTTTGTAACGGTTTTGTTATTAAAAACAACACCTTAGCTCTGATTAACAACCATATAACATTTCATTCTATATGAGACCTTGTTCAACTTTATGCATTTAATTTCAGAAAGTATTTGAACTGTAATAAATACCGATTACTTTTGATAATTAAAAGACGGAAGAAAAGTCTTACAAAAGTTTATTAATGACGTTGGTTGGTGCTTAATAGCAAGCACCCAAAAAACACAATACTTGGTTATTTATTGCTGTTAAGAATGGAGTCTCTTAATGAAAAAACTCGCTTTGATCACTGGATCAAAAGGCGGAATTGGTTCTGCTATTACTACTCAATTAGTGAACGATGGCTATCGTGTGATTGCCACACATTTCACTGGCAAAAAGCAATGTGCTCAAGAATGGTTCAATGAGAAGGGATTCACTAACGAACAAGTGCGTTTATTCGAACTTGACGTTACGGATACTGAGCAGTGTGCTGAGCGCTTAGCAGGCTTACTTGAAGAAGAAGGGACCGTTGATGTAATTGTCAACAATGCTGGCATTACACGTGATGGTACGTTCAAAAAGATGACTGCTTCTGCATGGAAAGAGGTTATCGAGACAAACTTAAATAGTGTGTTCAACGTTACTCAGCCTCTGTTCGCCGCAATGTGCGAAAAGGGTAACGGTAGAGTAGTCAATATTTCGTCTGTTAATGGTATCAAAGGACAGTTCGGACAAACTAACTATTCTGCTGCCAAGGCTGGCATGATTGGTTTCTCAAAGGCTTTAGCTGCAGAAGGTGCGCGTTCTGGAGTAACAGTAAATGTGGTAGCTCCAGGTTATACGGGCACGCCTATGGTTGAGGAAATGAAACCTGAAGTCCTTGAATCTATTAAAGCTCAAATCCCTATGCGTCGTTTGGCAACGCCAGAAGAAGTTGCTAAGTCAGTTTCTTTCTTAGTGAGCGATGCCGCTGCCTACATTACGGGGGAAACACTCTCTGTAAATGGCGGCTTATACATGCAGTAAGGAGTGAGTGAAATGGAAAAAGTATTTATTGTTGGTGCTAAGCGTACACCTATCGGCGCTTTTGGTGGTTCATTAAAAGACATCTCGGCTGGCAACTTAGCGTCAATTGCGATTAAGGCTGCGGTATCTGACAGCAACATTAACGTCGACGTGATTGATGAAGTTATCGTGGGTCACGTGGTTAGTGCCGGTCAAGGTATGGGTGTTGGACGTCAAGCTGCCATCTATGCGGGAATTCCCAAAGAAGTTCCAGCCTACTCTTTGAACATGGTGTGTGGCAGCGGTATGAAAACTGTGATGGATGCCGTCAGCCATATTCGTTCTGGAGATGCAGATGTTGTTGTCGCTGCTGGGGTTGAGGTGATGTCTCAAATTCCTTTCACTGTACCTTCAGGAATTCGAGATGGCCATAAGATGGGCAGCATGAACCTGACAGACCTGTTGATCAATGACGGTTTAACCGATACGTTCAACCAGTATCACATGGGCGTAACGGCGGAAAATGTCGCAAAAGAGGTCGGACTTTCGCGCGAACAGCAAGATGAATATGCGCTTGCGAGTCAGCTTAAGGCTGTGTCTGCTATCGAAGCAGGTAAGTTCCAGAATGAAATTGTCTCAGTTGACGTTAAAAAGCGACGTGAAACCATCGTCTTCGATACTGATGAGTACCCAAAACCAGACGCGACATTGAGTGGATTAGCAAAACTGCGCCCAGCTTTCGACCGTGAAGGAACGGTGACCGCGGGTAATGCGTCTGGTATCAACGATGGCGCAAGTGCGATTGTTGTTGCGAGTGAATCGGCTGTAAAAGCGCACGGTTTAACACCCATTGCTGAAGTTGTAAGCTGCGCTCAGTCGGGTCTAGCGCCAGAAATTATGGGACTTGGCCCTGTTGAAGCTGTGACGAAAGCACTAGCCAAAGCAGAGCTGAAAACAGACGACATCGATGTGTATGAGCTGAATGAAGCCTTTGCGGCACAAGCACTTGGTGTGGTGCATAAATTAGCAGAAAAGCATCAAGTATCGGTGTCATCAATTCTTGATAAAGCCAACCCTAATGGCGGTGCAATTGCATTAGGTCATCCCCTTGGTGCATCTGGCAACCGCATCCTGGTTTCACTAATCCACGAGCTTAATCGTGGGCAAGGTCAATACGGTGTCGCCTCACTTTGTGTCGGTGGCGGTATGGGCACTGCAGTAGTAATAAAATCAATTAACTAACCCATTTAAATGGATTTAACTTAGGAGTGATACTCATGTACACAGATTTCTTCAAAACGTTTACTGACCAAACTGAAAAAGGTCTAGAACCGTACGTAAAATTCAACAAGCTAGTGACTAAAAATGTAGAAGTGCTCACTGAGCTTCAACTAAATGCAATCCGTACATACAGCGAAATGGGTTTAACTCAAATGAAAGCGGCTAGTGAAGTGAAAGACGTGACTTCGCTAACGGCATTCAATAGCCAACAGCTAAATGTACTAACGAAGCTCTCGCAGCAGATGATGGACGACAGCAATAAATTACAGTCAATTGCTAAAGAGTTCAAAGATGATGTTGAGCAAATAACATCGGAAAACCTTAAGACAGTGACTCCTGCATAACACTGACTTCTCTGCCGCCGAAAGGCGGCATTTTTTCCGATCTTAGGAGTAGCAATATGTTACAACACTTCTTTTCGGACTACCTTGTTAAGCTCCAAGAAACCAATCAAAAATGGTGGGAAGATCTAGAACTCAGCAGGGCAGCCGCAAACTCTCCCCTAAATAAAGCGATGCAAGAGGTCAATTTCGAAGATACAACAAAGCTTTTCGAAAGTGCAGCAAATCAACCTGCTGTATTGCTTAAAATTCAAGCTGACTGGTGGCAACAGCAGTTACAAATTTGGCAAAATGTCGCACTTACGGCCAATACAGAAGAGATTGTGCAAGCAGAAAAAGGTGACAAACGTTTTGCACACGAAGAGTGGCAAAAAGACATCTTTTATAACTTTATCAAGCAATCTTATCTTCTATTCAGCAAAACTTACCTTGAAACGATAGAAAGTATCGAAGGTCTAGATGAGAAGAGTAAAGAGCGAATCAGCTTTTTCTCGCGTCAAGCCATCAATGCAATGTCTCCAAGCAATTACATTGCGACCAACCCAGAACTGCTTAAGCTAACGTTAGAGCAAAATGGTGAAAACCTACTTGCAGGTTTGGAGCAGTTAAAAGAAGATGTTGAGTCGAGCGCTGATATCTTGAAGATTCGAATGACAAACAACAATGCATTCCGAATCGGAGAGGATATCGCCAATACGCAAGGCGATGTTGTTTATCAAAATGAACTGTTTGAACTGATTCAGTACCGCCCTATGACCGAAAAGGTCAATGCAACCCCACTGCTGATCGTACCGCCGTTTATCAATAAGTACTATATTCTTGATTTGCGTGAGAAAAACTCAATGGTTCGCTGGCTGTTAGAGCAGGGGCATGCGGTCTTTATGATCTCATGGCGTAACCCAAGCAAAGAACAGCGCAACGTTGAGTTTGGGGACTATGTGACAGAAGGCGTTGCTAAAGCAGTATCGGCCATTGAAGACATTACTGGTCAAGATCAAATCAATGCAGCGGGTTATTGTATTGGTGGGACAGTCCTCGCTTCCACTATTGCCTACTACGCCGCCAAACGAATGAAAAAGCGCATTAAAAGTGCGTCTTTCTTCACTACGCTGTTGGATTTTTCTCAACCGGGAGAAGTCGGTGCTTACATCAATGACACCATTATTGATGCGATAGAAGCGCAAAACAATGCCAAAGGCTATATGGATGGACGTTCACTTAGTGTAACTTTCAGCTTGCTACGTGAAAACAGCTTGTACTGGAACTACTACGTAGATAATTACTTGAAGGGTAACAGTCCTGTCGACTTTGATTTGCTGTACTGGAATAGTGATAGCACCAATGTAGCCGCTAATACTCACAACTTTATGCTTCGAGAGCTCTACTTAAACAATAAGTTGGTAGAAGATAAGGGTGTCAAAATTGGAGGAGTATGGATCGACCTGAATAAAATTAAAGTACCAAGCTACTTTATTTCAACGAAGGAAGACCATATTGCTCTGTGGCAGGGGACGTATCGTGGTGCGCTCAATGTGGGTGGTAATAAAACATTTGTACTGGGTGAGTCCGGGCATATCGCAGGTATCATAAACCATCCTGAAAAAGGCAAATATGGTTTCTGGACTAACGATTCTTTGGATGATAGTGCGGATGAGTGGTTAGCCAATGCTGATCATACTGAAGGCTCTTGGTGGACTCATTGGCACCAGTGGTTATTAGGTTTTAATCCTGAAGAGCAGGTGGAGCCATTTAAAGTTGGTAGCGAACAGTTCCCTGTATTGGGGCCGTCACCTGGCAACTATGTTAAACAGGTTCTACCGATTACAGACACCAACTAAGTTGTGCTAAATAAGAAAAAGCCCTTAGCGTCAGCCATGCTAGGGGCTTTTTTGTTTGTAATGGTTTTCGATATCTGTTTAATTGGATCAACTGGGGTCAATTTAGGGGAAAGGGAATGAAAACAATTGGCATGATCGGTGGTATGAGTTGGGAGTCAACTGCGGTTTATTACCAGCAGCTAAATGAAGGTATTAAACAGCAAAAAGGCGGATTACACTCTGCAAAAATAATCCTAAATAGCGTCGATTTTGCTGAAGTTGAAGCTTTACAGCGTAGTGGCGACTGGCAAGCTAGTGCGGACCTTCTATGTCAGGCTGCGCGATCTATAGAAAGGGCGGGTGCTGACTTCATTCTTATTGCTACAAACACGATGCATAAAGTTGCCGGCCAAGTGGTGGATTCTGTCGATATACCTCTGCTCCACATTGCAGATTGCACTGGAGAACAACTACAGCGAAAGGGCATTACTCGAGTAGGATTGCTTGGCACAGCTTTTACGATGGAGCAAGATTTCTATAAACAAAGGCTCACAGACAAATTTGGTATAGAAGTGATCACTCCCAATGGTGTGCAGCGAAAACTTGCCCACGATATTATCTACAATGAGCTTTGCCTAGGTGAAATAAAGAGATCCTCAAAAGATGATTATTTGACGATTATTGAAGACCTTACTGCATCTGGTGCACAAGGCGTGATTTTAGGTTGTACAGAAATAGGGTTACTAGTCGAGCAGAAAGACACCCGAATCCCGTTGTTTGATACTGTTGCGATCCATGCGCAGGCAGCGGTTAAAGAGGCGTTAAGATGAATCGAAACGTATGGCTGCTATCGTTATGTCAGGCTCTTTTAATGACGGGAAACATTCTATTGATTTCTGTCATTGGCTTAGTTGGTAAAACGCTGGCGCCGAATGCTAGCCTCATTACTCTTCCGGTTGCTCTACAATTTTTAGGTTTGATGAGTGCGACAATTCCAGCCTCTTTAATTATGGGAAACCTTGGGCGAAGAAAGGGATTTAGCATAGGCAACATAGTGGGCATCATTGGTGCTTCGATTGCAACCTACGCATTGTCTCAGCAAACATTCTATCTATTCTGCTTTGGCACGTTCTTACTTGGTATCGGCATTGGTTTTGGCACTCTATATCGTTTTGCAGCGATAGAAGTGTGTGATGAAAACGCTAGGCATCGGGCTATATCCATCTCTATGGCTGGTGGTGTTTTAGCCGCTATACTCGGGCCTAATCTAGCGATCTATTCACAGCAATGGTCGAGTGATGGCTTGTATGTAGGCGCATTTATGTCTTTGATTGTGCTTAATATTGTCGCGTTATGTTTATTGCAGACGATCAGTTTTCCTAAATCGCTAACTCGCACTGAAGCACTTCCTGCACAGCCACTCAGTGAGATAATTAAAGCGCCTAACTTTATGATTTCAGTGTTTGCCGCTATGGTCGCTTATGCTGTCATGAACATCTTAATGACGGCAACACCACTTGCGATGATAGGTTGTGGGTTTGACTTTAACAAAGCAGCAGGTGTTATTGAATGGCATGTTCTTGGAATGTTTGTGCCAGCATTTTTTACAGGTAGCCTGATTGAACGATTTGGAGCAAGGGCGATGATTCTTGCTGGTGGATTACTGTTTGTTTTGTGTATTGCCATTAACATTCACGGTCAATCTATTTGGCACTTTAGTGTTGCGTTGATATTGCTTGGCGTAGGTTGGAATTTTATGTTTATTGCTGCCACGGGGTTGTTTAGTCAGTCATACAAACCAGCCAATAAATCGAAGGCTCAAGCATTCAACGAGTTTTTTGTTTTTAGCTGTGTCACCGTTACGGCGCTAATGTCAGGTTGGCTGGAGTCTACGGTGGGATGGCAAGCTATGAATATTTACGTTTTGCCTTTTGTACTAGCGATTATCACTCTCTTTGGTGTGAATACCTATAAGGCCAATAGGGCAGTTGCGTAGAAAGTGCAACAATAAAAAGGCAGAGGATGATCCTCTGCCCAAGTGCTTTTAGAACGGGAACTTACTTAACTCTTCTTGAATAATCTTGTCTGCTATGTATTTATGCGCTGCGGTTGTTGGGTGCGTGACGCCCCAAAATACGTACTTATCGGAGCCATGATAGGCACAATCATTAGTAAAACTGTGGCTGTACAGATAATCGAGTGCTGAGCTGCGATTGATGTCCAAACATGCATCTGTCGAATTTGCGAAGCCGTGTTCTTGAGGCTTACTCGTCATTGAATCAAATAGTGTGTTTGCGTCGTAGAGAACAATATTGATCCCTTTGCTCTCGTACAGGGCCGCTTGTTCTTTGATAAAGGCATTAAACTCAACAATCTTAGCTCGTACAGTTTCGATTTCTTGCTGGGTTGAATATTTAAACTGTGGTGCTTTTGTCGCATCAGGTAGCGTCAATAAAATTAGGTGCTCAGCACCTGCGTCTGTGAGTCGAATAAGTGCACTGCTCAAATCGGCTTTTACATCAGAGACTTCTCGGTTGTAATTCATAAAGTCATTTAAGCCGAATTCAAGCGTAAACAATGAGTTCTTAGGGTCATAGTTTTTGGCCATCTTCATGTACGTTAGGTAAGAGGTTACCTGATCATAAATGCCTGTTAGCGCAACGTACTGGTTTGTGCCAGCTGCACCACCAACTGACCAATTGTATAAAGGAATGTCTTTAGCCTCAGCCAAATACTCTGTCCACACAAAACCATTTGAGAAGTGGCCTAAGAACCAAGAATTGGCATTTGGAAATACCCACTGCGAGCCATTAAATAGATTTCCGGTATCCGATAGGCTGTCGCCGAAAGCAACTAAGCGTTTGATTTTACTTGATGATGTATTGTCATTCGTCCAAATCGAGTGATTGTAAGAAAAACGATTGTCGGATGCGTAGTAAAGCATATCAGCGGTACTGTGGTTCACGTTAAGTGTTTCCTGGCAACGCTGTTTTATAACTGATTGTGGTGTGTTGGTGTAAAACATGTTTTTAAACGAGACCGAAGACCACCAGTAACCGTGTATTTTTAGGTATTCGCCATCACTATCAAGCGCCCATTCCCATGAGGTTGCAGGATCGTCGTGAGTTTGAGCAGGACGATACCAGCATCTCACATAGGTGTAGGTTTCGTCATTTTGAACGGTTGCGGCGTACGCTGCAGTTACCGCTTCGGGTGTGATAGGTTGTTCAGCAGAAAATGCCGGTATCGCGATCAACGAACTAGCCAGTAAAAGTGCATTCTTCATAAAACGTTCTCATAATTGTTGATTGGTAGAGTAATAGCTCCTCCGATCTGTATCTCATATGAGATTGTGTTGAGTCAAAGAATAGGTTTCATGAATGTATTTAAAGGTGAACTAAGATCAAATAATTCCTTTGTTGAGAAAAAGCTAAATTAGAATTGATCATTATTTAATCTTCTAAATTAGGAGGCGCAATTTAAGGTGTGATTAATTTAACAAAAACTAATGTATTTATTGGCTATTTTGAATTTAACAGATTGAAAATCGATCAACAATGTTCATGAAGAAAAATAATATGTCAATGTGACATTTTGTCCGTTAATAGTATTTAAAGCTTTATTTTTATTGGTTATTGGGAGTACAAAAAATGTGCGGAGTAATTGTATATTTCGCATCGTATCCCATTAATTGATAGGAATATAACGTGAATAAAAATAAGGTTTTAAAAACAACGTTACTGGCTACCTCGGTTGTAGCAGGATTAATGTCGAGCAACCTTTATGCAGCAGTGGATATTTTGGATATTAAACTTCAAGGCCAAAGTTGTGAAATAGGATTTCGACCTATTACCTCTGAAGAGGTTATGCCGATTAAATCAGAACTCATTGGTCAAATGGGGCCGTGGCAAATTACCAATATTTCAGATGGTTATGTTTTGATGGGCTCGGGCTACAACGGAACCATTAAACAAGACCAATTAGCGGGTACGACATGGTGTACCTACAACACTCCACCAGATCACAGTATTCCAGCCTACGCGGCATTAGTTTTACCTGAAAATGATGAGGCTTACACAGAGTGGCATCTCATCAACAAGCAAGAGTTCTACAAGCCCCTTGCATTGCTTGCTCACTACCTTGGTTTTGGCTGGGCTGGGGGAACAGGTAGTAAGTATGTTGGCGATGATATGATCACATCGACAGATGGCCTAGGGCACTATGATATTGATGCAGATGACTCAGGCTCATGTGAAGGCTACCGTTGCAATGAACGTTTGAAAATGGATGTCACTGGTTTCCAATACCACATTGACCCAGAAACGTTTAATGCCGGGCAGATTACCCAGTCAGATAAAGAGCTTATCGGTCGACGTTCTGAGGTTGTGACCAATGAGTCCGATCTAGAACAACAATATCGTGTTACTTTTAAATATGAAAAATCAACTAATTGGTCTAAAACTGACACGTATGGTTTGAGCCAAAAAGTGTCGACAAAAAACAAGTTTAAGTGGCCTTTAGTGGGTGAAACAGAGCTTTCAATAGAAATTGGTGCAAATCAAAGCTGGGCAACAACAAATGGAGATTCAGAGACGAAAGGTATCTCTAATACGATTGTTGTGAATGTAGCGCCGAATACTAAACAAGAAGTGTTTATGGAAGTATTTCGCTCTTCGATCAGCTACCCATATTCATTCAATGCAGAGCTAAGTTATGAAGTTGCTATGACTGGCTTCATGAGATGGTCGGGGAACGCATTAAGTCACCACCCAGATAACCGACCTACCTATACAGCAAATTGGGTCATTGGACGAAACGGTGGTAATGACAAAAACCTGAAGTATCAATATGAACATCGCAATATCCCGGCGACATCGAACGAATGGGATTGGCCTTGGTTGTTACGCGAATATGGTGCTGACAACGTGAAAAGTTTATTGGGTCAAGTGTTAAGACCAATACAAACGCAAATTACAGGTGAGTTTTTTGCTGATGCATCATTTGGTTCAGACGTTAGATTCGGTGAAACTATTCCACTGGGTAGTCGTACGAAACGCGCTGTGCTTTCTGAACCTACTGACTATTCTCTTAGCGACCAAGAGTTAGAAGCGTACGGGATTAAAAACTTCACTGTTGAAGTTGTGCCGGTACCCAAACTATAAACAAAAAAGCGCGGCCGTTGTGGCCGCGCAAACTTCACATTATGGAAGTATGGGAATAAAGAGAAACAAAGAGTAGATTAAAGATCAACGACAATGGTTTTGCTAGTTTTAACACCATCATCATCCATAACAGTCAGTTTTACTTCATGTTTTCCGTAACTTGGGAAAATTTTAGTAAACACACGTCCGCGTTTGATTTTGCCATTTGGTAATACCCACTCAGTATCAACGATACGCCCATCTGGATCGTGACTTGTTGACCACATAGTGACCCAGCGACCTAGATGGATATATTTGGCGCTCGCAACAGGTAAGGCATTAGGTGCAACTACATCAATGCTTTTCGTGCTGGTGTGAATAGCGCCCATATCATCAGTTACAGTAAGTGAGACGGTGAATGAGCCAGATTCAGAGTACGTCCAAGTTGGTACGGCGTCAGTGCTGGTTTCACCATTTCCGAAATCCCACAAGTAAGATATGATTTCGCCATCTGAGTCGCTACTGTTATTTTGAGAAACCACCGATAATCCGTTTACAGTTAGTTCAAAGCTTGCAGTAGGGGCAACATTTGGCTGCTGTACTTTAGAAAGCTTGATCACACCGTACTCGTTTGATGGGGCTTGCTCAATCACCTCAATTGCGATACCAAATTCTGTAAGTAAACGACCAGAATCTGGAGCGATTGGGTTGGAGTAATCTTGATCATCAGAAAATGAGTTGTTTGCCAGTAGACTAACATCTTCTAAGACGTCACCATCGGCGTTTTCCAGGCGCATACTGGCTTGGTCTTGCAATGAGAAAGCAGCGTCGCGTATTTGGTAGCGAGTTTGAGCAGCTGTTCCAGATTTCGCCCACACCATTGCGTTTTGGTCGGCATCCACGACTCCTAGCCAACCTTCTCCTGGGTGCTTACCTACCCAGTTATCCGTCATCGATTCATCAACGTACCATACGATTAATCCAGGTTCGAATGACATTAATTGCCCGAAGCGTTTGATGTTGCTTAAACCTTCGTCTACATCAGTGTGGCTACGCCATTGGAGTAAATAGTAGTGCGGTGCTTCATTGAAGCCGTCATTTAAGCGATAGCCATTTAAAGCAAATGTTGATTGCGCTTCGCCGTTATCTATATTGGTCACTGAACCATCTATGTCTAGAGCAATGTCGTCTATATGAAGACCTTCCATTGCTAATCCACCATCAGTGACGTAATCGAAACCAAGGGTAATCTGTTGTCCGGCCCATTGTGACAAGTCAAATTCAGCGTCAACCCAGCCTTTCGAGTCGCCAGCGATCGCCGGAACTAGTCCAGTATTGTACGGGTCATCATTAGTGGTGATGTTGCCTGAAATTGGCTGTCCATTGACTAGAACACGAGCAAAATCGTAATCTTTCTCGATTTGATACCATGCTTTAAAGGTAAGCTTAATTTGAGATGCAGCAGGAAGGGTAACCTTGCGTTCCATGCTGTTCTTTAGATCATCGCCTTTTCCACTGTGGAAATTGAACTTTCCATTAAATGGGGTAAGTCCAGCGGTACGTTTAACCGGAAGGTCTACGCGCACCATATTGTGTTTATCATTATCGACGGTTTGATGCAGTTTTATTTCAATAGGTTTGGCATCTATGTCGTTTAAAGTGACGACTGAGTTATCTACCCAACGGCCTCCAATAGACGCTTGAAGGAACTGTTTTGCCCACGAACTAAACGCAGTTGGCTGAGTACCACCGATCTGCCCCGCCCAGCTTCCTGAAGACATGATAGACCAGTAAGAGACGGGTTCGCCCTTACCTGTATATTGGGTATCGTATTCATCTGGTAGGCCAAGGTCATGGCCATATTCGTGAGCGCAGACGCCAGCAGCCGCATCTATTGGCTGTATTGTGTAATCAAACGCTGCGTACTGGCCATTGAATCGCCCCGGTACGGTACTAGATGTGCCTGACAATACGTGGTACTTACCCAAGTTGTAACGGTGCGACCAAATTGCATCTGCACCAAGTACGCCACCACCAGCCTCTTCACCAACTGATGCATGGAAAACCATTAGGTGGTCGATTACCCCATCAGGTTCGCGGAAGTTTCCATCACCGTCATAGTCGTAACGGTCTTCAATGTCATAGTCTGCTAGATTGATCGAAGGATCATTCGCTAACTGATTTAGTGCTTCACGGACTAGCTCTTGAGCATTTAAATCGTTATCTGTTGTAGGGGAGTTACCACCGTAGAACGAAGCATTATTTTTGGCGCGATACCAACCAGCAGCTTGACCTGCAACACTATAGCTGTTGCCAGATTCATTTTCATAGTACTGGCGCATAGAGATAAAGTTTTCACCGTTGGGGCCAGTGTAGCCAACATCTGAGAACAGCAGTTCTTGATAATGGCCAGGCTCATAGCGATCATAGAGCATTTCAGTATGCTCTTTAGTCAACCTGTTGTCGTCCCAAGGCAAGTCTGGAAAATCGACTAATACAGCAAGAACTTTGTCTGTACGCTTGTCATTCGGGTCGAATGAAAAAATATGAGCCTTGCGAAGCCCTTTATCAAACTCTATCGATTTTAGAATTTTAGCGCGTTGCTCCAAGGCTTTTTTGCCGAACTGTGCATCACCTTTAAAACCACGGTTTAGTTTGCCGTCGATGAACTTATCTAGCGCATTTTGACGATCTTCAACTGAGGCATTGGGATTAAGTTTCCCTTGGGCAACAAGCATTTCAATGACTTTGTCTTCATTAATGACGCCCAAGTCGATCGGAGTCTGGGCATTACCACTTGCGCTGAATAGAGTGAACACTGCTGACGCTAGCAGTGATTTCCTCATCGTTTTCATTATATTTCCTTATTTATTTTTTATTGCCAACAACCCGCTAAATAGCAGGTACAACGACGTTGTTAGATCCAATCAGCACCCAAGCGAATAATCGGTGGGTCATTATGGCTAACGCGTTTTATCGTTATTCTTTCGCTGAAATACAGTCAGTTTCTGCCGCGTCGGACGGCTCTTCAGAATGGTTTTTACTAGAAGATTTTGAGAATTTTCGAGAAAGATAAATTTGCAACGATTCTTGTTTTTCAAGTTCGCTTTGGTCTTCGCAAATAATACCCTGTTTGATGAGCGATTCTAGAAGTCGTTCGTCATCTATGCCGCCAGCCATTGAAGATGTGCATATGAGAGCTAATAAGCCACTGATTGATTTCATATTGTATTTTTATTGGTGCCTAGGTTTTGTAACAAAATATAATTAATTTAACGCAAATGTAACTGGCGAGTTCTCATTGAGTGGATCTATATCTCATTATCAACCTTTATGGTTAACATTGTGAAATTCGGCTATTGATAGTTCTGTTGCGTTAATATTTATATTTTATGCATATATAACTTGTATTTGTGTAGATTAGGTTTTTACAGAATAGTGCGGAGCTATATATTCAAAGGACAATGATTAGTGTAACTTAAATTAGCATTTTCTTTTTTAACTATTTATTTTTTGTAGTGTTTTAAAATAAAATAACAAAAAATTTGAAGTTGAATTCGTACTGTAAACCTTGAAGTTAATGCCTATAGGTCATAAGTGATGCTTATAAAGATATAAAATAAGTTTATTTCACCTTTAGAGATAGATTTAATATTATCGATGATAGTCGTTTCTTTTATTAATCAAGTACTTTGTCTGAACTAAACATACTCCTTAAACTTTGCTTTCTATTTATCGCTATGCTCTGTACAAGCGTCAATGCATACCAAGTTGATTATCGTTACAACATGCGTGGACAGTTGGTTGCAGAAAAGGGAGATGAGAAGCATAACTATCATAACCTAGACGCCCTGGGAAATCGCTTAAGCGTTTTGTATGGCTCTAATGGGGCGCATTTAAGTAGCCCCGTTCTGAATGAACCAGCCAATGGTGCAGTATTCAATTTCAGTCAACCGATCTTGTTCTCATGGGAAGCTGTCAATGGCGCAGTCTCCTATGACTTGTGGTTTGGAAAAGATCTATCGAATCTCAAGCAGTTTAAGACGGGTATCAAAGAATCTCAGATAGTGGTTGAGTTGAATCATATTGTAGATAGCCAGCCCAGATACTGGAAAGTCATTGCGAATAATGGTCATGGCATAAGCAGTGCCAGTAATAATAGTACTTTCTCTGCATTAGATAGTGATCGTGATTTGCTCCCCGATCATATTGAAGAGAGCCTCTGCACCTCTTCTCAACATTCCGACAGCGATGGCGATGGTCTTGCTGACAACCTAGAAATACGCTTTGGTGAATCAACCATAACGACCTCTTTTCCTTGTCTTCAAGATAGCGACTTCGACGGAATCGAAGATGCCTACGAAGTCAAAGTGGGCAGCGATCCCATGGTGGTAGACAGCTACCGCAGTGATAGTTGGTCTCACTATGTCGATTGGATTGCTGAAAAGCATCAACAGCAACAAGTTGAGATAGTTTCAACACCAAGAGTATTGGATGTACGTAATAGTGATGGCTATGCCATTTCGGGGATTGCGCCCGATGGGGAAGCATTAAGCTTGACGTACTGGATTAAACACGCTCATAGCGACACTAAACAAACCATGGGTAGTGATGACGATAATGGTCGACGTTTTTATATCGGTGTCGATAAAGAAAATAGTGTCACCTTCGGTGTTGGAAATATATCTACGACGTTGAGTAAAGTTAAGATTGAGGACGAACGTTGGACCCATTTTGCCATGACTTACTCGGGTTCTACGGCCAAGATTTATGTTAACGGTCAGCTAAGGCGTACGTGGAGAGGACTAACATTTAAAGACGTCAGTCAGTATGCACTCTGGTTTGGCGCGCGCCACCAAAAACGAGCCTGGCAGGCCGAAAGTGTGGAAGGAGTGATTGATAATCTGAGCGTCTGGCGGGCAGCGCTGTCTGCTGAAGAGGTTGCAAAGAGCATGTTCAGTCTCGACAGTGTCACCAGTAGCGATTTGGTCGCTTATTACGATTTTAATCATAGCCGCGGCGAATGGGTTCAAAATAAAGTAACGAACAAGTTTGACTTGAAACTTGCGGCAGGTGCGGAGCTGTCAGCAGAAGAAGACTATCTCGATACAGACAGCGATGGACTCGCCGATACATTTGAACAGGCTCTGTGTACTAATAGTGATAATCCCGACAGTGACGGCGATGGTGTTTCCGACGGTGAAGAATTTGGTATTGGTTCCAGACTCGACGTTATATCCGATGCCTGTCAAGTGGATAGTGACAATGATGGTATTCCAGATGACTACGAATATCAGCTGGGAATGAACCCAGCTGTAAATGATGTTCTGAAACTTGACTCTGATACAGGAGAAACGTATTGGCGAGGTTATGTATCGCATTCTGAAAGTGTCGACAGCAATCTTGATGTCATTGTTCAAGACAGGCATTTTGACTTAACGGACAGTCAGGCTTATGCCATTACCGGGCTTACGAATAACCGTGAAGATTTCACGTTAATGTATTGGTTTAAGCCGAAAACGTTGTCGGATCAATATTCTGGTTTTTCGGGTTCAGGTTGGCATAAGCTCGCATTGGGAATAGGTAGAGATAGGGCTATTAAAGGTACATATAATTCATCCTCCAGCGCTATTTCTGTTTACAACAGTAAGTCAATTGTGACAAATCGTTGGCAGCATTTTGCTTTGAGCTGGAACTCCGATACTTACCATGCTCAAGTGTACTTAAATGGCGACTTGGCCTACAGCGGCAGAGTGCCGTCTTGGTACTCTCGAAAAGAGATCCTTGCTTTATGGGTTGGTGCTCAGAATGCGTCGAGTGCGCCCAAGCACTTTATGAATGGTCTAATCGATGATGTTCAGTTTTGGAAACACTCACTCGCCCAACACCAAGTACGCCGTTATATGACCGAGCCTCCGAAAGGTAATGAGCAAGGAATAGTGGCTTATTATGACTTTTCTAAGTCTCGTGGTGCTTGGGTTGACAACAAAGCCAATGACAAGTTTGACCTCAAGTTAACCGATGCCAGTCGTTTAAAGCTTGCCGAACCAAAGCAAGACAGCGATGGCGATGGCCTTTCAGATGCATTTGAATCAGGCCTATGCCTTGATCCAAATCATCCGGATACAGATAACGATGGCCTACCAGATAGACAAGAGCTCGTGCCAGCTAACGGTTTAAAATCGACCAATCCCTGTTCGATAGATACCGACAATGATGGTATTGACGATAAGTTTGAACAAGAAAATGGGTTTGACCCCACTCTCCACGATGTTAATCAAGTGTCGCCACAGAGAAAGATTACTAACTGGCAGTTCTATGCGACTCGTAGTAAAGAAAAACTACTGGCCCAAGGTGAAAAGGTTGAAAGCGTTAGCGGTGAGCTTAATGTGTCGGGTAACCTAGGTTATGCGGTTTCGGGTATCGCGTTTGACAAGTATCAACAGCAAGCGACCTTAATGTATTGGTTTAAAACTGATAAGTCAGATTTGGCGCAGTACAGTGGCGTAAAGAAAGACACCTATAAAGGGCATTATTTAGGTATCGACAAATTCAACAAACCCTTTGCTCGCTCTTGGGGTCAGGTATTAGAAACTAGCGCTACAGTAAAAAGTGATGTCTGGACGCATATTGCGTTGGTTACCTCTGACAACACCAAAAAACTCTATGTTAATGGCCAGCTAGAACAAGTGATTAGCATTAAAGACTATTTAAGTAGCGACACAGCTTCGACCTACGCTATGTGGTTTGGTGCGGTCAATTATCTTGGCAAAGATGTGTTTCACCAAAGTGGTCAGATTGACGATATTCAACTTTGGAGCAAGCCACTTTCTCAGCAGGACATTATCAACTATATGCGCAAGCGTCCCGAGAAAAGCGACAAAAGCTTAGTTGCTTGGTATGACTTTTCGCAGTACCTAGGTAGTTGGGTAAAAAACGCAGCAACTGATACCTATGATCTTCAGTTAGTTAAGGGAGCGCATATTGTTGAATCGGAGCAATCTAACGATAGCGATAGAGACGGGTTGAGTGACGAGTTTGAAACCACCTATTGTACAGACCCTGAGAAAAGCGACAGTGATGGCGATGGCCTGAATGACGGGCAAGAAATCAATGTTGGTGTCATTATCAACGGTCAAAAAGTGACGACAGACCCATGCACCGCAGATACCGATAATGATGGCATCGACGATGCGTTTGAAATTATCAATAGTATGAATCCAGCATTAGCCGATGGTCATATTGTTGATGCACAGGGTCAGCAGACACATTGGCAGCGATATATAGAAGAACTTAACCAAAGTGATGAGTTTCAATCGGCCAGTGAGCAAAACGAACCGGGAGTGTTAGACATCGAAGGTTCAGAAGGGTACGCCATTACAGGTTACTACCCGACTTCTGACCCAGCCACAATTATGTTTTGGTACAAACCCAATGAAGAACTTTTTGTTTACGACCAATCGGTCTCTGGGGTGATAGATGTGAGCAATAGATCGTCATTAGCGTTGGGCCATAGTATGTATGGTGCGCTATATAGAACCGATAGCTATAACAAGATCGCTTATGACCATGACTTAGTTAATGAACAGTGGAATCATTTTGCGTTGAGTATAGGTGATAAGCACACAACGCTGTATATAAATGGTCAGCGTGCCAACGTCAGTAATAGCACTCTAGAAGGAATTGGGTACCCATTTTTCTTAGGCGCGGCCAATATTGAAGGGCTGGCTGGGCGACATATGAATGGCAAATTGAATAACGTCATAAAGTGGAAGCGTGAACTCACTCGTGAAGAAGTCCGCCGTTATATGATCACGCCGCCGAATCCTGAGTCAGACAGTACCTTGGAATGGTTGTATCGCTTTGACCACACTAAACATGGTTGGGTTAAGAATGAGGTGACAAACCTTTATGATCTGAAACTTGTTCACGGTGCGAAAATTTCAGCAGAGCGTCCAGTTGTCGATTTAGATAAGGATGGTCTGGACGACAAGTTAGAAATAGCCAGCTGCTTAGATGCTACACGATCTGACACCGATGGCGATGGTTTGCTGGATGGGCAAGAGTATGGCGTAGACTCAAACTACTCAACGGTTACTGACCCTTGCTTGGCAGATACAGACCTCGACAATATCCCTGATAGTTTTGAACTTGAGCACCAGACTAACCCCTTAATCGCGGACTCTGGGCGTATGGCTAATTCGGCAGACGAGCGAAACAATTGGCAAGTCTATGCAAACTCACAAGTCAAAGAGCTGCCTCAAGCGTCGCAGATGGGTGCAAAACGCGCCTTACAACTTAGTGACAATAGAGGCTACGCCATTAGTAATCACTTTTTTGATTCCCACGATATGACGTTAATGTTCTGGGGACAGTATCAGGAAAAGGGAACCATGCGCCTAGGAAATATGGATACGCACAAGTTAGGCTTTGCCTATGGTGATGTGACATTCGGCGACAAGCATAGTCAGAGGTTTGAGCCTCGAAATCTATCTGAGAATGGTTGGGTTCATCTAACCCTAATTCTTTCAAATACTGGTAAGACCCAGCTCTATGTCAATGGCCTAAAGGTTGATGAGAAATATCCACAGAGAGCAGAGTTGTCTAATGTTTGGGCGACTTATATTGGTGCTGTAAACGACAATGGTATAGCAAAGGAGTATATGGAGGGCTTGGTCGACAATGTTGGTATTTGGAATCGCGCAATCAGTCCTTCGGAAATCTATCAATATATGTTTACCGCTCCGGCGCCTAGTGACGAAGGCCTAGCAGCATGGTACGACTTTACTCACTCCAAAGGCGATTGGATCATGAATCTGGCTACAGGTGAATACGATCTCAAATTAACTCATGGTGCCCACTTAGTAGCGGAACCTAGCGACGAAGACAGTGATGGTGATGGATTGGTTGACCGATTAGAGTTGGCATTTTGTACTGATGGTTTAACCGCTGATAGTGATGGCGACGGGATCAGTGATGGTGATGAACTTTCAGTGGGTAAACCATTTATTCTTATTACCAATCCTTGCGATCCTGACAGTGATCATGATGGTCTAACTGACGATTTTGAACGTGATCATGGCAGTGACGGCTTAATTGCGGATGCCAACTTCGACAGCAATGGCAACGGTATCTCCAATTGGGACGAATACCGAAAAACACAAACCAAACATTTGCCTGAGACATCAGTGGAGTCTGGAACTTTATCGCTTAGCAAAGGTTATGCGATTACTCCGTTCTTCCCTAAAAGCAGCAACTCAACCTTTATGTATTGGTTTAAATCAGACAGTTTGGAATCTCAGTTGTCAGGTGTAAGTGAAAACAGCGAACAACACTATTATGCAGGTGTTGAGTATGCGCAGAGAAAGTTTGCTTGGGGTGAAGATAGAAAAAGTGGGTATTCTTTTAACGAACCAGAATATTCTGTCGATGAGTGGAACCATCTCGCGTTGGTAATAAGTGATGAGCAGATAAAGTTATTTATTAACGGGGTACTTATAACTAAAAGTCCTCGTGCATGGTCAAGCATTGCCGCGCCCTTTAACCATGCATTGTGGTTAGGTGCATTGAATAAACAAGGGCAGGGTTCTGATTACTTTAACGGTTTTATAGACAACGTGCAGATTTGGGATAAAGCGCTCTCCGATAATGAGATAAAGACTCATATGGCCTTAACACCTGACAAGGGCGCTGAAGATTTGCATGCAATGTACGATTTTACTTCTATAAAAGGTAATTGGGTCAAGAATATAGCTAAGGATGAGTATGATCTATTGCTTTTAGGAGATATTCATATCGAAAGCCTCCAAGTTCAAGACTCTGACGGGGATTCCATACCGGATTTTGTTGAAAATCATATCTGCACAGATCTTCATAATTCAGATACTGATGGGGATGGACGCTCTGATGCGGAAGAGTTAAAAGAAGCAACTTCTCCCTGCTCTCAAGAGAGCAATGAAAGTGAGTAGTAGGGGCACACACCGTCTAAACATAAGAAACCAACTGGAACTGTTCCTTTTTAGAAACAACAAGTAACCCATCCAATTAAGGAAATATTGATGCTTTTGGCTATTTTTGTCGCGCTTGCCATTGTCGTTCTTGCGCTACTTCAATCATGCGCGCCAGCAATGGAACCACCTACAGGACCGTTAGGGGTATCTGACAGTGCTTATCAGAAAAGTCACTCTCACCGTGGTGGGACTAGTAACAACGAAGAGGATTGTTATACCTCAAGAGGCGCGCCGATTTGGCATTTTGATTTCAACAACCTTAACCTAGTCGTTCAAGATACGCCAATATGGATAGATTCAGCTTACGGGCCAAGTATTGAGTTTACCCTTACCTACAACGCACTAGGAAAAGAAGACAAACAAAGCTCAGTAGGTTCACGCTGGACACACAATTACGCTGATTACGTTTCTAAACCAAAAGATTCTAGCTCGTTGGTATTGGTGTCAGGTACTGGACGTGTCGATGAATACCAACAAGTAGGAACCAACTATATCTTGAACTCGCAGTCGCTGCTCTCAGGAGAAGCGACACTATTGCCTCGTCTGAGTGTTGAAGAAGACGTGATCAAAGCAACGTATGTTGATGGTAGCTACAAAACGTTTACTCAGGTTAAAAATGGCGACTACCGATTAAGTTCTGTGGTCGATCAAAGCGGTAACGGGCTTAAGTTTGCCTACCAAGACAACCAGCTAATGAGTGTGACTAACGCACTAGAGCAAACTCTTACTCTTAGGTATAACCAGGCCAAGCAAGTTGTCTCAGTGACAGGCCCAACAGGCAATAAGGCTCATTTCGATTACAACCAGAAAGGTGAGCTAATCTCGCTTGAGGACATGCAAGGGTACTCGGCGCAGGTCACTTACGATGATATGGGGATAATCTCATCGTTAACGGATGCCAAAGGAACAACAAAGTTTTTCGTTGAACTCGGGGATCCAGACTCTAGTCGAATTGATGAGTATCCCGCGTTTGGCGACCCGATGGGGATGAGCAGTCGAATGACGGTCGTGAATCCCTTAGGCTACAAAGAAGAGTATTTTTACAACTCGCAAACAGGTAAAGCGTGGTACGTTTCGCCACAGCACTACGTTGATTACGTAGATGTCAATGACAACAATAGTCAGCCTGACGTTCCCAAAACCGTATACGATTATCAGCGATACTCCAAAGGTTATTCTCGTGTTCAACAGGTTACTAGCCCAGATGGTACATGGACTCGTTTCGAATACGACCAAAATCGTAATCTATCCAAAACGGTTTATTCAGATGGTAATTCCGTCAACTATCGCAACAACTCTTTTGGTAAAGTCGTGGAGTTTACTGATACGCTTGATAACAGCACGATCTATGTTTACGATGATCGTCAAAACTTAATTAAAGCGGTTACGCCGACAGGCGAAAAGAGTTTTGAATACAGCCAAAATAACTTACTGATTGGTGCCACTAATTTAAACGGAGCTAACACTCGCTATAAATACAACGACCAAGGGCAGTTATTACAAGTAACGGCTGCTGATGGTAACGTTGTCGACTTTGGTTATTCATCTGGGCGACTCGAATCGATTGTTAGTCAGGGTAAGGCGCTGGCTTCATATCAATATGATGAGCTAGGGCGCGTAACACAAGTTACTGATATACATGGTAAAGCCACGCAATATCGTTATGACCGAATTAACCAACTCACTCATATCAGCAGAGAGGGAAATCGTGATACTGAGATTGTTTATGGGAGTTGTCCTCGCCTTGTAGAGAGCGAAACCCTTCCGGGAGGTCGAGCTTACCAATATCAATATAATTCAGCAAAGCAATTGGTCGCTATCGTTGATCCTATGCAAGGTGTGACACGAATAGAGCGCAATGCTTCTGGGCGTATTGAAGCGTTAATCGACGCCAATCAAAACAAAACAGAATTTGAATACAACTCAGTTGGCCAGTTGACAACCAAGCGTTATGCCGATGGTAGTGAAATCACACACGACTATCAGCAAGGTTATGTTCGCAGTACAACTAACGCTCGTGGCATCACTAAGTCGTTTCACTACAACGATAAAAAACAACTGACTCGCGTCAGTTACAGTGATGCAACGCCAGAGGTTTCCTACCAATACGATACATTAGGCCGATTGAACTCAGTGTCTGATGCTCAAGGTACAACGGGTTATCACTATTATCCCGATGGTCGACTTAAGCGTATCGATGGCCCATGGGAGAGCGATTCCATAGAGCTAGAGTTTGATAAGCTCAACCGTTTTTCATCAGTCACGTTAAACGGCCTTAACTTTGGTCAGTATCAGTACGATGCATTTGGGCGTTTGACCAGTGTTTCGGCGTTAGAGCAAGTGTTTGAAATCACTTACGACGATACACCGCAAAATGTAGCCAGTCGTTTGACATACCCTAACGGTATGGAACAGGTATTAAGTTTTGACGATATTGGTGATATCTCTAAATTGGAGTATCGGAAAGGTGAGAAGACTGTCGGCAACTTTGTTTTCGGTTTTGACATTGCAGGTAAGCTCACCCAATTAGAGTCTAACGAGTTACTCCCTCTAGAGAGCCCACAAACACAAGCCACGTACAATTCACTTAACCAGATCTCCTCGTGGAATGGTGACAGCAACGCTTTTGTTTACGATGCTGATGGGAATTTGATTCAAGGCTTGTTACCAGGTGAGATTCCATTTGTCGCAGACTATGACGCTGAAAACAGACTGACCGCGATTCGTTTTGAGAAAAGTGGCACTCAGGTTGAGGAGCGATTTGAGTATGGTCACGATCATTTTCTAAGAGTGTATCAGCGCTTTGAAAACAATATTAAAACCGCAGAGAAACGTTTTGTTAGCTTAGGCCTTATAGAGCTTCAAGAGCGTGACAGCGAAAATAACGTTTTAGCAAACAATATATGGCGACCAGATAGAAAAGGCGGTGTCGCCGGCTTGTTGATGCGTCAGCAGAGCCAGCAAAATACTTACTACATGACTAACCATCTTGGTCATGTCTATGGTGTGTTCGACCAGGCCGGAGAAAGACTCAGTCAGCGAGGTTATTCGCCTTACGGGCAAGTAAGTGGTGATGATTTCACTCTACAGCCGTTTGGTATGTCGACCAAACGCAGCGATTTTGCCAGTGGGTTGGTTTACTTTGGTTATCGCTTTTACATGCCCAACTTAGGCCGCTGGCTAAACCGTGACCCATTACAGGAGCAAGGCGGGATAAACCTCTATGCGTATGTGGATGGTGACCCGTTAGGGTATGTAGATCCAGATGGGCGTTATAAGTCCAAACCATACAACCCGAGTCCTACCGACCACTTGATATATCCACCTCAAAGAAATAGTCAATGTTATTATGATTGTTATGAAAAGGCAAAGGCAGCGATGTCACCAAGGTCTGCAGTAATGGAGCAAGCACCACACAATAAATCTCTTTCATGTAAACAGCCAACGCAAAAGTGGAATGTATTTGATAAAGAAAAGAGATCAGCAGTTCAGGAGCTTATCGAAGAACTATATGCAGAAGTATCTTGTGATATTGAATGCTCATTAAATACATTATATTGAAGGACTAAAATGAAATTAGAGTATATGAATTTAAGTAGGAACTTCAAACCAAGAGTGAAATCAGACAGAGTCTTTCTGTACAGTTATTTAATTATGGATTATGTAAATGAAATTTAAACAATTTATTCAAGTTGCAATATCGTTGTCATTTGTAGAAGCAACATACAATTTTATTTATGACTTTTTGTATATTGAATTTACAAATGATAATTTGGTATTGCTCGGCATACCATTTGTTAACTTTATATCTATTCCACTACAGTATTTAGTTATTTCATGCATTGCTTGGCCTATTTATTCATGGCTTGTATTGAAAGACATTGAATAGGGTGATGTCCTGTTTTTGCAATAAGACAAAAGTCTTTGTCTCCAAACAAGTGCTGAAGACGAGGTCAGGTCTTTCCTTTTACTATAGGGTAAAGGCTTTGTTTCCGAATAAATAGGTGGTGTCCTTTTCGAGCTACAATGGATTGAAAAACTAGTAAATAAGGTCACATCTCAGTTACCACTTATATATGCCAAACTTGGGCCGCTGGCTTAACCGCGATCCACTCCAAGAGCAAGGGGGGATTAATCTCTATGCGTATGTGGATGGCGACCCGTTAGGGTATGTAGATCCAGATAGAAAAATAAAGGGCAGACCGGTAAATCCCAATCCATGGGACCACGCAGTTTACTCAGGCCAAACGAATAGCCAGTGTATACATGATTGTGTTGAGAATATGAGAAACTTGTGGACAGAAAGTCTTCCAATAGAACCAGAAAGTAGTAATCCGCGAAGCAAAGCTTCATGTGACGCTACGAATAAAAAAACTAGTTCAAATAGTTTTGCTAAAAAAAATCCAAATCCGAGGCGCAGGAAACAGTTTTTTAATATTTTAGATATCTGTCACGTGGAATATATTGTGAATGGAGTTATTAAATGAAAGTAATTGTTAATTACATAATTGTTTTTTTAGTGTCTATTTCGTCATTGTTGTCATTCGATATAATATCGAAAGAAAGGGAATTGGAAATGATTGACATAGTAAAAGAGTGTGAGGTTTTAAAAGAAAATGCCGATAACGGTGATCATAAAGGGTATAAAAAACTAACGGATTGCTATTTTTATGGGATGTTGGGGAGTATAGGTGAGATTAACTATAAGAAAATTGATTATTATCTAGAAATGGCAGTAGATACCATAGATGATGATCAAAGTAAGTTATTACTTGCGCGCTCATATATGCACTATCCTAGCCGAAATTGGTTATATGATAAATCTGAGAAGTTACTAAATAAAGTAAAGGATAAGGATCAACTACAGTACAAAATTTTATATTGTGATGCTATTATTAGTGGAAAGTTTTCAAATAGTGGTAATTATGATTTAACATGTCTAGAGGAAATAATTGATCATGGAAACAAGCCTTCTTTATATGCGTATATGGAAAGTTATAAAAACAATTATCATAATGGATTAGATTATAAGGAAGAATATTTAAATATTTATTATGAAAAAATATCAGATAGCGAATCAGAATCATTAAAGGGGTTTCTTGAAATGAGGTGTTTTTTTATTCCGTTAGAGCAGTGTGATCCTGTTAGTGCTTGGGAGTTAAAATAAAGAATAAGTCCTTGTCTTTTTTACCATTCCTTCTTCGATTCGAATGTTTCTTCAGGAGCGAGCGTTAATGTATACGGTGGATTTGTTTTTTAAGGTAGGAGTAACAACAAATTGAGTGTTTTAGAAATTTCTCGTTTTGTTTTTCCATTGGCGTCTTTTATATGTGTAGTTGTATTGTTCCATTCCCCTCTTATTTTAAAAAATATAGAAATGACAATGGTAGAGTTGGCCCTAGAGACTTCACAATGCTGTTTAGCAAAAAAGATTTTTTGAATGAACAAGGGCTTATGATTAGGGAAAGGTTGCGACTATCCATTAACTGGTCATTTTTTATTTCACTATTGTCTCTTTTGATTATTATTTATGAACAATATGTGGTTGTTATTTAAATTTTTTGTCTGGTTAATTTTGTCTTTCACTTAACAGTATTTATGGGGTATAACAATGATTATATCGTTGATGAAATAGGCAGCTTACTAATATCTTTAGTATGCAAATTTGGTTTTTTTTCTTCCTTTAATGATAGGTATAATAAGTACTCTGTATTGCTCGTATTTGCTTCTTTTATATTGGCGAATTGGTACTATTCTTAATTGAAAATCTACTGATATTTTTAGTTTTATGTTTACACTTAATAGTTTTCATTTTTCGACTGAGATGTCGAGTAGGCTGTACTTCTTAATACTAAGGCCAGGGTTTGCTATTATTATATGATGTTTTAGGTTTCTTCATGATTACCTCTATGGGGGTATTTGGTCTTACGATTACCGTTGGAATTTTTATAATTTGTTACTTCAAAAATGAGAATAAGAATAACTCGCGGTACTTAGAGGATTTCTTTATCATATTTTTCCACCAAAATAAGCTAACGAAAAAGGGTAGAGATGTTCAGAAATTAGTTCGTCGGATACTAATAGGTTCTTTATTAGTTATGTTTGGAGCATTTGGGGTAGCTCATACCTTCGGTATTTGACAGTGTTTATGTCATCGATATACAGCGTCATTATAAGAAAGAAGCTTCAGCTACTTACAATGCCGCAAAGTCAGTACCAGGTACAAGCGTGACGGGATCGCTGCCAGGTAGGCAGGTTGATTTAGCTACAGGGTATGTTGTCGGAGAGCTTTTATGAATAAGAAACTAGTATCTTTAATTCTCTTCATTTTAATTAGTCATTTAGTGACTTTTAGTTTGGCCGACGGGAGAGGAAAGGTTTTTTTCCTAAAACTAAAGAGGTTAGTTAGTCAGAATGTAATATTAGATGATGACACTTGCTATATGATTTCGAGAGATTGGCTATTGCTTTCGAAGAATGAACGGTCATATGGATTTATGTATTTAGATAAGAAGTCTCTGGGTGCTACGATTGCATTTGGAAAGAATATGAGTCAGATACCGGAAGAGAAACGATCGTGGATTAGGCTAGAAGAAGAGATTCGAGGAAAAAAGATATACTTAATTGAGTATAATTGCAAAATTCACTACTTTTCTGATGTGAATACTTTTGAAGCGATCATGGTCGTCGACGATAAAGGAGTATTTAATTATCCAATGCCTTTAATCAAAACCAACATTGATGATTGCTCAATTTGAAGTAAAAATAGAGGATGAATGCTTTTCTTTAAGAAACTATGAAGATTTAGAGTACCTTATAGATCTACTAGAAGGCTGTGCTTATAAAGTATAGGCTCATTTATAAAGGAGTGGATGTAAACAGAATTACGAAAGAGTGAGGTAAGTACTCTGTAAATAATTCTGTGTATCTGCATAGATTACATATATTTAACTTAGGGAGCTGGCTCAATTGGTTTTTGTGTGGTCGGTGTGTTTATCTAATACGGCTATTGCATTGTTCTACAACTAAGGAAGTCGATGTATACTTGTGGGAATTATAATGATCAAATCAGTTAAAATTACCAAAAATAACTACTTGGATTATCAAGATTTTGCTTTAAAACGACTGAGTAAATCACGAGAATGTACAAAAAGTAGCTTTATAAAGAGCATGATAATTGGCTTTTTTATCGCTTCTTTTTTTATGTCAGTCGCTATAAATATTGGAAGGATTAACTTTGCTAGCTTTCATTTGCAAACATTTTTAATGACAATAATACTTATTTTTATATTATTATTGGGTTTCATTTATAACTTAATAAATATAAGAAAATTATCAGTTCCAAATGAAGGTGGTATTATTATTGGCGATAAGACCATAGAGATAACAGAGGAAGGTATTCATGAAATTAATCCATTCGGGAGTTGTTTTTACAAATGGGAGGCTGTTGAGTCAGTAGAGGATAACTGTGGAGATGTTTATATTTTTGTGGATAAGCTTGCTGCTTTGATTATTCCTTCTGATGCATTCGAATCTCAGAGTGACAAAGAGGCAATAATGTCAACATTAAATTGCAAGATATCAAATTACAACCCAAATAAATTGTTGAATTAATTGATGCTTTGTGGAAATTAATTACAAGTTAACAAGGTATTATACCAATATAGGAGGCTTTGTTGCTTAAATCGATGGAACTAAATCAAGAAGCTACGATCTGATCGGCTACATCCATTAATCATCGTAGCCTCATGCCTAAACCTCGTTACAAAACAACTAACTGGAAACAGTACAACAAAGCCTTAATAAACCGTGGCTCTTTGACTTTTTGGATTGATGGTGAAACGAATATTTTCAATGCCGTTGAGAGGTCTGCAAGGTTTTCTCGATTCCGTATTTAAGCTGGCTAACATCCCGCTTGTTTGCCCGCACTACACCTGTATAAGCCGCCGAGCGAAGGAAGTTGAGGTTTCATTTAAACCCAAAACCAGCGGGTCAATACAACATCTGGCCATTGATGCCACTGGTCTCAAGGTTTATGGCGAAGGTGAATGGAAGGTTAAGAAACATGGCACTGATGGGAAGCGCCGAGTCTGGCGTAAACTGCATATCGCAGTAGATACCAGCACCCATGAAATAGTCGCAGCAGAGTTGAGTTTATCTAACGTAACCGATGCCGAAGTGCTCCCCAACTTACTAAAGCAGACACGTCGTAAAATCATCGAGATATCAGGTGATGGAGCTTATGACACAAGGAATTGTCATGATGCTATACGAGTCAAGCGAGCGGCTCCGCTCATCCCGCCACGAGAAGGTGCAGCCTTCTGGGAGCAAGGACATCGTCGTAATCTAGCAGTAGGTTGTCAGAAGCTCCACGGCTCCAACAAGAAGTGGAAAAAGCAGTATGGTTATCATAAGCGTTCACTATCAGAGACAGCAATGTATCGGGTGAAACAGTTGTTAGGTGGGAAATTAAGCCTAAGAAATTACAATGCTCAGGTTGGCGAGACTTACGCTATGATCAAAGCGCTGAACAAGCTTACAGGGCTTGGCATGCCTGAAACTCAGTATATTGTATAAGAACTGAACAGTATTGGGCTATTATGTATTCTCACCTAATTAAGCAACAAAGCCTTTCTGGATGGTAATCGTCGAGGGCTTCATTGCGTGTTCCGGTATTGAGCTTGGCGACGAGTATCAGAATTAAATGAAGCTTTTTTATATCTGAAATAACAGAGTGGCGATAGAGATCCTGACTATGAAAGTAGCCTAGGATAATTGAAACATGGAGAGCAAATGCTCGGAGGTCTATACTCAAATGGGGTATTGCTCTACGGAGGCAAAGATGAGTATTGCAAACCGATTGGATCACTATTTAAGTGAACATAACATCCCGTTTGGAACTGTTCGGCATAGACACAGTCAAAGCTCACTGCAAAGTGGTGTAGCGGCCGGAATTCCTCTAGTTTCTTTAGCTAAGGGCATTGTGTTAGAGGATCATGATGGTCATCATATGATGGCGGTGTTGCCTGCCAAAAATAAGATTAGCCTTTCAAGGCTTAATGAGGAGCTGAACGCGAGTTTTCATCTTGTTAAAGAGAAGCAACTTTACGAGATGTTTGAAGACTGCGAAAACGGTGCGGTGCCTCCGGTTGGGAGCGCATATCATATGTCGATGACGTTCGATGAAGTGTTAACGAGGCAAAACTACGTCTACCTTGAGGCAGGAGACCACGAAACCTTAATTAAGCTTGATCAAGAGTCTTTCCAAAGATTAATGGGTGGAAGTAGAATGATGCGTTTTAGCAGTGAGATCTTTCATTAGAAGTTATTCTTTTTGTCTTGGTTAAGCTGTGACGAAGCCACTTTTCAAGGGTGGCTTCTTTTTAGCTGACTAAAACTTTTTGAGAGATAATTGTATGCGAAACAACACGTAATTTATTGAGTTAGAATTGTGCAGAAATAAGTTCGATTAATTCGTTTTCAGTTTCAGGCATTCTTTCTAATTCAACCGAACATGAAGCGCCACCTTTGAGCATGTAAGCATTTGTCGTGCAGTGGTCGTGATGAAACCATTTGCCGTTAATGCAAACGTCAGTATAGCAGCGAGGGTCTTTTTTTAATTCCATTTGATACTTCCTTGTTAATTCTCCGTTAACACAATAACAACATAACCTTACTAAAATCAGGGTAAAATGATCTAGATCAATTTAAATCCATGACTAGACCAAGGTAGTAGTGATCTCGCCTGCAGCAAAAACAAAAGGGGAGCGAAGCTCCCCAAATTCGATTTAATTAGATGTCTGCAAGTGATGGCTAGGCTTGAGCAAATTTGTAAGTGCGGTAACCGCCAATGAGATTTCGCGCTTTGTACCCATTATTCACCAATTGACGGTAAGCAACGTTACCACGTAACCCAACTTGGCAATAAATGACTATTTCTTTGTCTTTTGGTAACTCAGCCATACGTTGACGTAGTTGATCGACAGGAATGTTGATTGCTCCTTCGATAAATCCAACATTCTCTAGTTCACCGGGATTGCGAACATCAAGTAACACTTGGTTTTCGCTAAGCGAATCTATTTGATCAAAATGTATCGGGGTAGAGTCACCTTGGATGATGTTTGTGGCGACAAATGCAGCTTGGTTAATGACATCTTTAGCACTGCCGTAAGGTGGCGCATAGGTGAGTTCAAGGTGTTGAAGCTGATCTACTGTCATACCTGCACGCTGTGCAACCGCCATTACATCAATACGTTTATCAACGCCATCTTTACCTACCGCTTGCGCACCAAAGATCTTGCCCGTTTTAGGGTCGAACAACATCTTGAATGAGACAATTTCAGCGCCAGGGTAGTAGCTCGCATGGCTTGCTGTGTGAACGTAGACTTTTTCGTAGTCAATGCCTTCACGCTTAAGTTGCTTTTCGTTTTTACCCGTAGATGCCACTGCGAGATCAAAGATCTTACAGATAGCAGTGCCTTGTGTACCTTGATAGGTTTCTTGGCGTCCTAGCATATTGTCTGCGGCCATACGACCTTGGCGGTTAGCTGGGCCTGCAAGCGGTACGAGCGTTTGTGAGCCAGTGACAAAGTCTTTTTCTTCGACGGCGTCACCAACCGCGTAAATACTTGTATCGCTAGTTTGCATCATCTCATTGGTGTAGATACCACCTAGCTCACCAATTTGAAGTCCTGCTTCTTGAGCTAGCTTGGTTTCTGGGCGTACACCAATTGCCATGATCAAAATATCTGTGGTTAAGGTTTCACCATTGTTCAGTGTTAGGTTTAGCTCGCCTTCGATGTGCTGATGTGCCGAATCTTCTCCAGACTCCAGTGAGGCGATATGCTCGTTAGCAACGTACTCAACCGCTTCAAGGGCAACCCCTAGTTTCAAGTCGATGCCTTTTTGCCTAATTTCAGCATGGGCAAAGCCTGCCATTTCGCGATCGACAGGCATCATCACTTGGTCGGCCATTTCAATCAAGGTGGTTTTGATCCCTAGCTGATGAAAAGCTTCCATCATTTCAAGGCCAATAAAGCCTCCACCAACCACGGTAGCATGTTCTGGCTTGTTCATTTGGATAGTATGAATGATGCGATCCATATCGGGAATGTTACGCAGCGAATGAGTGAGTGGGTTATCGATCCCCGGAATTGGCGGAACGACAGGGCCAGCGCCCGGGCTAAGCAATAAAAAGTCGTAGCTTTCTGTATACTCGCTGTTATCGATTAGATTTCGTACTGTAACCGTTTTACTGGTGCGCTCAATAGAGATCACTTCATTCATTACACGCACGTCGACATTAAAGCGCGCTAAGAAGCTTTCAGGAGTTTGCAGAAGTAACTTGCTTCGCTCTTGGATGTCTCCCCCAATATGGTAAGGAAGGCCACAATTTGCGAACGAAACGAATGGACCTCGTTCAAACATGATAATTTCGGCATCTTCACTTAAACGGCGTGCACGAGCAGCAGCGGAAGCCCCACCAGCTACACCACCAACAATTAAAATCTTAGTCATATCAACCTCTGTTACTTAAACCCAAGCTTCTTTAGTACAACAACCGCAGGGCAGATTCCTGTGAACGCACTCTGAATCAAATTTGCTCCGACGAAAAGTGTCAACCAAACAAAGTTTGAACTGACTGTCATTGTCAGGCCGACTGATAGAATGACCATTCCACCGGCGAGAACTCGAATAGCATTTTCTAGTGTCATAACAAAGTATCCGTTTCATTCATGCATTGTTGGGATTTACTATAGAGTTATAAATTAGCAATGTCTAATGTTAATTTATCTAAATATTAAAAAACTAAATTAGCATTGACTAAAATATGTTTATAAGTATCATCTAATGTAGTTTAGGTACTTGGTGTGATTGTATGAACGTTGAATTTTCTGATTTAAAAGAGATGCAGAGCAATGCAGTAGAAGCCTCCGAATTACTCAAAGTGATGGCTCATCCGGAAAGATTGATGGTGTTGTGTCAACTGACTCAGGGAGAGGTGGGTGTCGGGGAGCTGCAGTCGAGTTCTTCGCTTAGTCAGTCTGCTTTTTCACAGCATCTAACTGTGTTGAGAAAACACAATTTAATCAAAGCGCGTAAAGAATCTCAGCAGGTTTTCTACTCATTGTCTGATCCACGAGTTGAGACCCTAATTCAAACGTTGCATTCCGTATTTTGTGGCGAGTAGTTTTAAGGTGATTGAAGTAATGATTATTCCTTGGGATTCTCTAGTTGGGGGAATGTTACTCGGTACTTCTGCTGCAATGCTGCTGTTGATAAACGGCAAAATCGCTGGGATTAGTGGCGTAATCAATGGCTTAGTTAGCCCCAAAGAGGGCGATTATTGGTGGAGATTGCTCTTCGCTATTGGCTTGATTGCTGGTGGAGTGATTACTGTTTTGTTCACTGGGATTGATGCGCCGGATACAAGCAATACACCAATGATGGGGATTGTATTAGCAGGTCTACTTGTTGGAGCAGGAACTCGCCTTGCCAACGGTTGTACAAGTGGACACGGGATATGTGGCATAGGCCGATTATCGAAACGTTCAATAGTCGCAACTTCTATTTTCATGTGCATAGCCGCAGTCACGGTTTACGTTCGACTTCACATATTTAGGTAAGTTACAGATGAGATCTACTATTTTACGCTTAGCTCCGTTAGTCAGCGGACTATTGTTTGGTGTAGGAATGACAATATCAGGAATGATCGAGCCGCAAAAAGTGATTGGTTTTCTTGATGTAATGGGTGAATGGGACCCGAGTTTGTCATTTGTAATGGGTGGAGCCTTGATGGTGTTTATGCCATTTCACTGGATGTACATCAAGAAAAAATCAACGGCGATGGATGGCTCGTTTATGTCAACCCCTACCCAAAATAAAGTTGATGCCAAACTGGTAATTGGCGCAGCCGTGTTTGGATTAGGTTGGGGGCTAGCCGGTATATGCCCAGGGCCTGCGGTGGCAAGTTTGGCACTTGGTAATAGTGATATTTTGTTATTTTTCAGTTCGATGCTAGCAGGTTCGTTATTTATTAGTGCGTTAAGCTTATCAACTAAAAAGTTTACCTCGCCGGTCAAAGCGAATTAGAGCGTTAGGAGAACAGAATGAATAGAAGTTCGACCAAGGATGGTGTCGTTCATTCAATTATGAACAGCTTCTTTCCGCCCATTATCATTGTTTTTCTGTTGGCCGTCGGTGCGGTGTCTTTGTGGCTGACGCCTAAAGAAGAAGATCCTCAAATTGTTGTGCCAATGGCGGATGTGTTGATTGAAGCTCCAGGGCTCAGTTCACAACAAGTAGAAAGGCAAGTTACCGAACCACTTGAAAAATTGCTAAGTCAAATAGATGGCGTGGAGTATGTTTACTCCTCTTCATCAGATGGAGCCGCTCAGGTTATTGTGCGTTTCTTTGTCGGCGAACCGCGTGAAGATGCGCTTGTTAAGCTGTACAACAAACTTTATTCCAATCAGGATCATATTCCTCCTTCCGTCACTCGCTGGCTGGTAAAGCCAGTCGAAATAGATGATGTGCCTATCGTAGTCGCTGCACTGTATTCAACTGACCCTAATCAGGTAAATAGGCACGATCTCAAGCGCATCGCAGACCAGGCGACACTGGGCATTAAATCAATACCGTCAACAAATGGCGTTCAAGTGGTCGGTGGGGAATCTAAGCTCATTAGTGTCGAATTAGATTCAGTCGCGATGGAAAGCTTCGGAATCACCTTAAGGGATTTAAACTTTGCTTTTGACGTTAGCCACAATAAACAGCAAGCGGGTTCAATTCAGATTGACGGCAATCGGTATCTAATAGAGTCAGGCCGACTACTTACCAATGCTCAGGAGGTCGGTGATCTGGTTGTAGCCGTCGTCAATAACAAACCGGTGTTTTTTCGCGATGTCGCGAAGGTAATTGAGCGCGCAGCGGAGCCTTCCAATGACACTTGGTACATCGATGCAAAACAGCAAGTTGAACATCCGGCCGTATTCATTTCAGTGGCTAAGCAAAAAGGTTCGAATGCGGTTGACGTAGCAAGTCAAACGGTCGAGGCGCTCTATACATTGCAACAAAATCAATTTCCGCCCTCGGTCAAAGTCGACATTATCCGAGACTACGGTAAAACCGCGGATGGCAAAGTTTCCAATCTCGTCTCGAGTTTAGCCATTTCAGTACTGACGGTTGTTGTGTTTGTGGGCTTGTTTTTAAATTGGCGCAGTGCTCTTGTCGTTGGTATTGCGATTCCATTGAGTTACGGCGCGGCATTAGGGCTCGACTTACTGTTTGGCTTCACCATCAATCGAGTTACCTTGTTTGCGCTAATTCTAGCTTTGGGTTTGATTGTGGATGACCCAATAGCCAGCATCGACAATATCGAACGATATCTGAAACGCAAAAATCTACCTCGCTCAAAAGCAATTGTGCTCGCGATGGGAGAAATACGTAGTGCGCTGATTATGTCGACGGTCGCCATCGTTATTGTATTTACGCCGATGTTCTTCATTACCGGGATGATGGGACCTTATATGGCACCATTGGCTTTTAATGTGCCAGTGAGCGTTGTAGTGAGTACTCTTGTGGCGTTTTTTGTCACGCCTTGGCTTGCTAAAAAGATCCTTAAAGGTGCTGCTTCGTCAGGTCAGTATGACTTCGAGTCATCAACGCTCTATCAGGGTTATGCACGTTTGCTGACACCGCTGCTTAAAAGCCGTAAAAAAGCGTGGCTTTTTCTGACTATTGTCGCGGGCTTGTTTATTGCTGCGGCACTGTTACCGGCAATGCGACTTGTACCACTGAAGCTTTTACCCTACGACAACAAAAACGAATTTCAGTTGGTGTTAAACATGCCTGAATCTTCAAGCTTTGTTGATACCTCTAATACGCTACGTGTTTTCTCTGACTATCTAGTGACTGTACCTGAAGTAGAGTCGGTATCTGGCTTTGCGGGTATTGCTTCACCAATGGACTTCAACGGTATGGTGAGGCATTACTTTATGCGTAACCAACCGCATCAGGGCGAGTTACGTATTGTTTTGGCAGAAAAAGATCAACGTGCAATGCAGTCACATGAGATAGTGACGCGACTTCGCAGTGATTTAGAACACATTGCCACTCGTTTTGATGCATCAATTCAACTTGTCGAAGTTCCCCCCGGGCCTCCGGTTATCGCAACAATTACCGCAGAAGTCTATGGTGAGGAGCATACCTCTTACCAAGAGTTAATGGGTCAAGCACAACGTGTTGCCGAGCGGCTATCTATAGAGCATTTTGTCACGGAAGTTGATACCAGCGTTGATCAACAATTAGAAGCTTGGCAATTTATCGTCGACCAAGAAAAAGCCGCCTTGTCTGGGGTGTCGATACAAGAAGTTAACGAGACCATAGCAGCGGCAAATAACGGCTATGTCATCGGTCAGTTGGGTTCCAATAGAGAGGTTAACCCACTAGCAGTAGAAATTCGCTTACCTCGTGACCAAAGGGATGAGCTTGATAGCCTATTGCGCCTTTATGTAAGGGGGCAGGCAGGGGTAGTGAAGACCCTCGAAAATGGCTCGCTGGTTGACGCGCCGCAACCATTAGTACAGTTAGGTGAAATAGGGCGGTTTGAAAAACGCATTGTACATACGCCGATTTATCATAAGAACCTAAAACCTGTTGTTTATGTGTACGCAGAAACAGCGGGCCGAGTACCCGGAGAAATCATTGCCGATGTCATAGCTGACCAAAATAGACCGATTGAAAAAAACTGGGTTGAATGGAATGAACGTACTTACTTAAACAACGGTTCTGGTAAACCTTGGCAGGTTAACGAAGACATTAATGTCGTCTGGAGCGGTGAAGGCGAATGGAAAATTACCATCGATGTGTTTCGAGACTTAGGTATTGCCTATGGCGCGGCACTATTTGGTGTGTTTATCGTTATGCTGGTTCAAACAAGCTTACCTGCGGTTGCCGGGATCATCATGTTAGCAATTCCCTTAACCGTTATCGGCATCATGCCCGGTTTTTGGCTGCTCAACAGTATGAGTCAAGAGATTAACGGTTATCCAAACCCTGCGCTGTTCACTGCGACCGCCATGATTGGTATGATTGCTCTCGCGGGCATTGTGGTGCGCAACTCACTGGTTTTGATTGAGTTTATACAGCAATCTCTTGCCAATGGGGAGCCACTACACAAGGCATTGATTCAGTCTGGTGCAGTAAGAATGAGGCCGATACTACTCACTGCCGGAACAACGCTTTTGGGGAATGTCATTATCACCCTAGACCCAATCTTTAATGGCTTAGCGTGGGCGATCATATTCGGGATCGCAGCCTCAACCATCTTTACCTTGATTGTCATTCCAGTCGTTTATAACCTCGCGTATGAGCGAGTTGAAGGGCATGGAATGCCGATATACAACAAAGAATTAAAACACCGAGAAAGCAGGAGAGACGACAATGAATAAGAAAACATGGCTGCTTGGTGGATTACTATTTAGCGGTTTAGCTGTTCTGTTTTTGTATATGGCGGGAGTGTTTACGCCAAAACTGCCTGTAGAGCGCCAAGTCCGTATGATGAGCGCTCCAAGCTTTGATACAGCTAAGCTTGTCGCAAGTGAAGAAACGATAAAAAGAGAGTTTTCAGGGCGTGTGGTTGCTGAACAAAAAGCAACGGTTGCCTCAAGGTTAACCGCCACCGTCGCCGAAGTGATCGTAAATGTCGGTGATCGAGTAAAGCAGGGCGATATTCTGATACGGTTAGAGAGCGGTGATCTCGATGCTAAGGTAGAACAGACTGAGCAAGCGCTTATCTCTGCCCAATCAACGTTAAACAATGCGAGAAAAGAGTATCAACGCGTTAAGGAACTCCTAAACAGAAAGCTTGTGCCTCAATCTCAATATGACCAAGCAGAGAATCATCTGCAAACCTCACAAGCAGCGCTAATGCAAGCTAAAGCGGCCGTTACAGAGGCAGAAACCACTTTTGGTTATAGTGTTATTACTGCTCCTTTTGATGGCATCATTACTCAGAAGATGGCGTATCAAGGGGATACTGCGACGCCGGGTTCCGCCTTGTTATCTATGTATAACCCCCAATCCCTTGTCGTTGAGGCAAATATTGCAGAATCTGCCTTACCTCATATCGAGCTGGGTAAAACACTGGCATTAGATTTACCTACTAATGGCATCATCATAGATTCTACTGTGAGTGAAATTACACCGTCAGCAGATGCTGGCTCTCGTAGCTATCTCATTAAATTGGCTTTTGAAACCGAGAAAAGAGTATACCCGGGTAACTTTGCGCGAGTGTCCGTCGAGCTAGGCACCCAGCAAGTGGTGCGTGTTCCGTTAGAGGCCATCTATCAAGTAGGGCAACTGGACTATGTCAAAGTAGTGCAAGGGGGAGAGGTGCATACACGGTTAGTTCAACTAGGTGAAGATTTCCGTGTACGCAAAGGACTTAAGGCGGGTGATATTGTGGTACTCAATCCGAGCGATATTTAACCACAAAAGATAAACAGCCCCTAATGTATTTGCATGCTCAGTGGACAGTGATCGCTCAGTGTATATTCGAGGACATCTGGCACTGGAAAAACGATTTGCTCAGGCTTTGTTGTCGCGAGTGCTTCGCTAACAACGATATGATCAATCAATGACCTGAATTGGTGAGTTTTTTTGGGGTTATTACGCGACTTAACTTTGCAGTCTGCCTTGGTTTGTTGTGATGCTAGGCGCGCTGAGGTGCCTTTGGTCATTTCTTTCCACAGCCAGTCACCTTGGTAACTGAGGTTATGGTTAAAATCGCCCAATATAACGTAAGATTCACCGCTCGACTCTCGCTCTTTAATCCAATGGTTTAGGGTTTTCCCTTGTTCTTTTAGCGTTTTACAATCGCGACTATTACGATAAGCACCAGAGCAACGAGCTTTTAAGTGTACAGACAAAGCATGGATTGGATTACCGTTGTTAGGGTTCAGCACAATATAAGTCGCAAATCTTAGTTTGCTGTTTCTACTGCGATCGAGACGTAAATCATCCGGGTCAGAAAGGCTCACTCCTTTCCTTACAGCAAACCCTGTGTATTGGTTAATCTCATCAAACTGATGCTTTTTATTGGTAGGCAGGCTTCTTTGTGAAAAAAACAGCTGATAGTCTGAGCCAATCACGCGCTTTAGCGCGATAGGGTCGTTGACCTCTTGAAAGGCGAGAACTTCAGGGGCAATAGAAGCAAAATGACGGCTTAAGGCGAAGTAGTCATCTTCGTTTCGCTGTGAAGACGAAAATTTCTCTGAAGGCGTGTTGCTCAACCATTCGATATTCCAAGTCGCATAAACGGAGTCGTTGGCGCTAGAATAGAAAGACAGCAAACATAACAGCGAAACAAAAAGTGACCAACTTTTAGGGGGTAGCATAGGCTTAACTCAATGAAATATATTGCAGCCTTTATGCTACAAGACATCCCAAAAATGCAAGTAGGATTTGTTGCATTTTTCTAATTTTCATCATTTTCTTTCCAACTGAGATCAGTGCCACTAAGATCGATTTGATCTTGAGCGAGGGTCTAATTTTATTGATCGAAATCAATACTTTCTCCTGTGTCATTTCGTTAAATACGCCACAATATATAGTGTTAGTCGAATAATAAATCGCCCTATATAGTGTGTTTGTGGATAACTCTGTGAGTATGCTGGGGTAAGGAGAAAAGGTGAAACCAATCGTAATCAAGCGTGATGGCTCTAGAGCTCCGTTTAGCAGGGATCGTATTCAAGCTGCAGTGGAATCGGCAGCAGAGCACGTTGATAAAGAAATCGCAATTTATGCACTGAATGTAGCACTTGCGGTCGAGCTTCAGCTAAAAGATCACGATGAAGTACACATCAATGACATCCAAACCTTAGTAGAAAATGAGCTAATGCAAGGGCCTTATAAGTCGCTTGCCCGTGCTTACATCGAATATCGACATGATCGTGATATTGCGCGCGAAAAACAAAGTGCGTTGACCCGTGAGATCGAAGGCTTAATTGAAGAAAGCAATGTTGATTTAATCAACGAAAACGCGAATAAAGATGGCAAGGTTATCCCTACTCAGCGTGATTTACTGGCTGGCATTGTAGCGAAGCACTACGCGAAGACACACATTTTACCGCGTGATATCGTTCAAGCTCATGAAGTGGGCGATATTCACTACCACGATTTAGATTACGCGCCGTTCTTCCCAATGTTTAACTGTATGCTGATTGATTTAAAAGGCATGCTAACTCACGGCTTTAAGATGGGTAACGCTGAGATTGATACGCCTAAATCAATCTCTACTGCGACAGCGGTTACCGCGCAGATCATCGCGCAAGTGGCGAGTCATATATACGGTGGCACGACGATCAATCGGATTGACGAAGTACTTGAACCCTATGTGATGGCGAGTTATCACAAACACCTAGAGATCGCAAAAGAGTGGGATATTCCAAATCCAGAAGCGTTCGCTACATCGCGAACTGAAAAGGAATGTTATGACGCGTTTCAATCTTTAGAGTATGAAGTCAACACACTACACACAGCGAATGGCCAAACACCGTTTGTAACCTTTGGTTTTGGTCTAGGTACAAGCTGGGCTTCGCGACTCATTCAACAATCGATTCTGAAGAACCGTATCGCGGGGCTAGGTAAAAATCGTAAGACAGCGGTGTTCCCTAAACTAGTATTTGGCATCAAAGATGGTTTGAATCACAAGTCGGAAGACCCAAACTACGATATTAAGCAACTTGCGCTTGAATGTGCCTCTAAACGTATGTACCCAGATATTCTTAACTACGACAAAGTGGTTGAAATTACTGGTTCATTTAAAACGCCGATGGGTTGTCGTAGCTTCTTAGGTACTTATGAAGAAAACGGCGAGCTTATCCATGAAGGTCGTAACAACCTAGGTGTGGTGAGCTTGAATCTGCCGAGAATTGCTATCGCGGCTAATCGTGATGAGAAGCAGTTTTATAAACTTCTTGATGAGCGTTTAAATCTTGCTCGTCGCGCGCTTGAGACGCGTATCTCGCGTCTAGAAAATGTAAAAGCCCGTGTTGCTCCAATTCTATACATGGAAGGGGCTTGTGGTGTTCGTTTGAAGGGTGACGAGCCAATTGCCAATATCTTCAAAAACGGACGCGCTTCAATTTCACTAGGTTACATCGGCATCCATGAAACCATTAATGCGCTGTTCGGTGACGAAGCGCATGTATACGATGATTCTGCATTACGCCAGAAAGCAGTTGATATCGTTAAATATTTGAAAGAAAAGGTGAATCAGTGGGCTGAAGAATCTGGTTATGGCTATAGCCTATATGGAACGCCAAGTGAAAACTTGTGCAGCCGATTCTGCCGAATTGACACTAAAGAGTTTGGTGTTATCAAAGGGGTAACAGACAAGGGTTACTACACAAATAGCTTCCATCTTGATGTTGAGAAGAAGGTTAATCCATATGATAAGATCGATTTTGAAATGCCGTATCCGTACATCTCAAGTGGTGGCTTTATTTGTTACGGCGAGTTTCCAAATATGCAGCGTAACATTGAAGCACTAGAAAACGTTTGGGATTACAGCTATAGCCGCGTTCCTTATTACGGCACCAATACACCGATCGACGAGTGCTATGAGTGCGGTTACAACGGCGAGTTTGATTGTACGAGTAAAGGGTTCACCTGCCCAAGTTGTGGCAATCATGATTCGACCAAAGTTTCAGTCACTCGACGTGTTTGTGGGTATCTAGGTAGTCCTGATGCAAGACCGTTTAACTTCGGCAAGCAAGAAGAAGTTAAACGACGCGTGAAGCACCTGTAATCTTTCTTCGCAAGAAACGACTACTAACTGAGCCCTAGGTCAACAGACCATAGACGTTAGGGCTCATTTTATTTTAAGAGCGATATCATGAACTACCACCAGTATTATCCAATCGATGTTGTCAACGGGCCGGGTACTAGATGTACACTGTTTGTGTCGGGTTGCGTTCACCAGTGCCGAGGGTGTTACAACCAATCGACGCAACGATTAGATTCTGGTGTGTTGTTCACCCAAGAGGCGGAAGACCAAATTATCGCTGATCTGAATGACACAAGAATAAAGCGCAGAGGTTTATCACTGTCGGGCGGCGATCCGCTTCATCCTGCAAATGTGCCACATATCTTAAAATTGGTTAAACGCGTTCGACAAGAATGCCCTGATAAAGATATTTGGGTTTGGACGGGCTATACGCTTGCAGAGCTAAGTGACGAGCAAAGGGAAATTACTCAGTACATAGATAGCCTGATTGATGGCAAATACGAGCAAGACAAACGAGACTTAAACTTAGAATGGAGGGGGAGTTCTAACCAAATCATTCATAGTTTTAAGCTGTAGTGTTGAAAATTAACCAGTAGATATCTCTATTGGAAATACAAAAGTTAAATAATTGTTAACCCGATTGGTTTTTTATCCTGTTTTGCTCTGACAGGATGAAATTTTATTTCTAGATCTATCGATTAGATGGTAAGTTGAAGTTCGTTACTTGAATTTCAAAGGGTTGTGACTTTCATGTTCTCTCATTTACCGACTCCTACATTGGATCCTATTCTTTCTTTATCTGTTGCATACCGCAATGACCCACGTGCTGACAAAGTTGATCTTGGCATTGGGGTATACAAAAACAGCGCTGGTGAAACGCCAGTCATGAAAGCAATTTCTCAAGCGCAAGATATCGTTGTCGCTGAGCAAAAAACTAAATCTTATGTTGGCCTTGCAGGCTGTGAAGAGTTTAACCAGTCAATGGTTAGCTTACTCCTCACTGGCACGTCAGCAATGGATCGTGTTGCTGCTATACAGACACCGGGCGCGAGTGGCGCGCTGCGTATGCTTGGTGACCTGATGAAAGTTGCCCAGCCAAATACCACGGTATGGATCTCTAATCCAAGTTACGTAAACCACCGCCCGGTTATGGAAGCTGCTGGATTAAAAGTTAAACACTACCGCTACTTTAGCCCTGAAACCAAGCAAGTTGATGTCGATCAGATGATGTTTGATTTGTCACAAGCAGGCCCAGATGATGTCGTTTTACTACACGGTTGTTGCCACAATCCAACTGGTGCAGATATCGATTTTTCTGCTTGGCAAGCAATCACTGAACTGTCTCAGAAAAATGGCTTCATTCCTTTTGTCGATATCGCGTATCAGGGCTTTGGTGATGGCTTAGAGGAAGACGCAAAAGGTCTACGTTTTATGGCCGATAACGTCGAAGAAATGCTGATTACCACGTCTTGTTCTAAAAACTTTGGCTTATATCGTGAGCGTACTGGTGCTGCCATTGTGGTAGGCAAGTCACAGAGTGATGTGAACAACGCAAAAGGTAAGCTATTGACGCTCGCACGCGCGACTTACACTATGCCACCTGACCATGGTGCGGCATTGGTCAAGACCATTTTGCAGAATGAGCGGCTGACTCAAGTTTGGAAACAAGAGCTAAGTGAAATGCAGCAGCGTTTAGTTAACCTCCGCCAGACTTTATGTGATGAATTGAGAAATAGCCAAAATACTTCACAATTCGACTTTATAGACAGTCACAAAGGTATGTTTACTGTGCTAGGCTTTAGCCAAGACCAGATGACGCAACTCCGTGAAGAATATGGCATTTATGGGGTAGGTGATGGTCGAATCAATATCGCTGGTCTGACTGAAAAGGACATACCTTACGTTGCAGAGGCGATAGTTAAAGTTTCTTAAGTGTAATGGGGTCGTTAGGCCCCATTTTAATCACTTCTGTTTTGTTGAGTTAGGTGAACAAATGAATAAAACGTGGAAAACACTGATTCCATTTTTTTTAAGTGGTGGTTTGATGGCGTGTTCAACCACAGGACAACAGCCCGTCGAACCAGAGCAGAAGCCACAAGTCGAACAGCCGAAAGAAGAGGCTGAAAAACCAAAGGTAGAGGAACCTAAAAAAGAGGTTGAAAAGTCAGCTAAACCTGAAGAAAAACCAAAGCCGCCCGTCGTTAAAGATCAGCCTAAGAAAACCCCTGATGGTAAATTGCTGCTAGGTGCAGAAGAATGGGTATACGTTCCTGGGCTTGAGGAAAGCTTTAGAGCGCGTGTTGATACGGGGGCGACAACTTCTTCTGTCAGTGCCATCGATATCGTCCCGTTTGAGCGCGACGGTAAAGACTGGGTTAAGTTTAAGGTTGAGCACGATGGAATCAAGAGCAAAGAAATCGCGCTTCCGGTGAAACGTTGGGTTAAAATTCGACAATCTAGCACTGACGATACCCATAAACGGGCTGTTGTCGAAGCTTGGGTTCAACTTGGTGATCTAAAAGAAAAAACAGACTTCACCCTAGCTGATAGAACGCATCTTACTTTCCCGTTGCTACTCGGGCGCAGCTTTTTCAAAGATGTCGCAGTCGTCGATGTTAGCCAGAAATACATTCAAGATAAACATAAATAGCCCGACTAATTGACTAATTACAAAGCCAGCACTCGAATAATGTGCTGGCTTTTTTAATTGCTGGATCATGTTTTTGTCGTTTACGTGTGGGAATTTTATGCGATTGAGTTAATATTTTCGCGAAAATGGTCGGTCATTCGAACATCTGCTACCACTCCCCCTATTAAACGAACAAGTGGCGATGTTACGAAAACATAACGAGAAAGGAGTCATATATGAAACACCTGTCGATGGCTGTCGTACGTAAAAATGGCAAAGTACTGGTTCAAGAGCGCTATAGAGCGAAGAAAGGTATGGTTTTTGAGTTTCCAGGCGGGGCTGTCAATGACAACGAGTCAGGTACCGATGCCGCAGCGCGCGAGCTATTTGAAGAAACCAAAATGAAAAGTGTTAAACACTCCGCTACGTTCAGTGCGATAAACGATTTTGGTGGGCGCATCTATTACGCAATTTTCAATGCAAGTGAGCAGCAAGAGCCACTTGCGTTAGAGGCGGATAGGAAGCAGACGTTTCATTGGATGTCGCCAGAAGAAATTCCATTGGATGATTTCTATCAAGCTGACGTTGAGTTTATTAAACGCCACTTAATGCAAGAGCAGCTTGCTTAGCTGTTGGCTGAGGTTATATGAACAAATAAAAAGCCAATCAGCGAAACGTTGATTGGCTTTTTTGTGCGTGTGGCGTAATCCAACTACTGGATTTCTAGTAGCTCAACGTCAAAAATCAGAGTCGCCGCTGGTGGGATAGGGCCAGTACCGTTCTTGCCGTATGCAAGTGGGCTAGGGATATACAGACGGAACTTGTCACCTACAGACATGTAGGTAAGGCCTTCTTGCCAGCCTTTTATCACTTGATTAAGCTTAAAGCTGATTGGCTCACCACGTTCAACAGAACTATCGAAAACAGTACCGTCAATTAGCGTACCGTGATAGTGAACTTTTACTGTGCTTGTGGTTGTTGGATGCTCAGTACCCTCTCCCTTATGCAGAACTTCATATTGCAGACCACTTTCCGTCATTACAACCGATTCTTTCTTTTCATTTTCGAGTAAGAAAGCTTGACCTGCCGCGAAGTTAGATTCGCTTGCCTTATGGTTTGTGTACGTACGGTAGATGAAAAAGCCCGCTAATATAAAAATAATAATCGGGAAAACAAATTTAGACATAAATACTATCCGTTGAATTAAGGTTGAGTAAGTAAGAAATTAATTGTGCTGGCAATGCCCGCTACATCCTGATGTCCGCTAGTCATGATTTGGTATTTGCCATTTACAATAAAAGTAGGAACAGCGTTAATTTGACCTTTGGTCGTAATATCGTCGGCAATTTGCATGGCAGCAAAAAGCTGTTGTTGCTGCTCTTCGTTAAAGTCATATGGGCTGATCAAGTCGCGGCTGTGGAAAACCAAATCCAGTGCAGCCTTTTTTTCTGCCGGAGTTGCACCGTCTCCCATTTGAATTGCAGTAAACATTTCGCTCATCATGGTATGATCGGGCTTGTTACCTAACTGCATCTCAGCGGCATAATAAATCATCGCTCCAATTTGAGCGCTTTCATTGAAGGTCACATGAACTTTGCCGATGCTTTGGCCTGTTAGCTTCTCTATCTCGGGAATTTCGTTTTCCATTTGACGGCAATGACCACAATTTAGCGAGAAAACCTCTGTCACCTGAGGAAGCTTAAACGTTGAGAGGTTGGTCGGCAATTGTTGGTATTGTTTTCCCTCTACGGGTTGAGAGTTATCGGAACAGCCTACGATCAAGGCCGCAACTACAATTATCAGAAATGACGCAATCTTTTTCATTTGGTTTCTCTATTTGTCGCAGGTAAACAAAGCCCCGTGGCTTAATTCGTTTACTCGTGAATTATCAGTGTATAGATTCTACTTGTTCCGAAGCCGAAGCGAAACTACGCCCATAGAGGATTGAATGATAATTGTATTTCGAAAGATGAAATTTGAATAAGGAATGTGCGATAGCCACTACATTTAACATGTAAGAAAAAAAGTTTGCCTGTTGGCTAAAGTAACAGCGAGATTGCCGATATAGATAATGTATCGGCATGGAACTTACGGTGAATCAATGAAGTACTTAATCTTTCCTTTAATTCTCGCACTTGCAGGGTGTGGCAGCCTACCAAAGGACATGACTCTATTAGGTGGTGATCTTCTCGATACTGCACCGACATCTGACTTTGAAGTTCGCTACCCTGAATGGGGTGTAGCGCCGGTAATTGTTTCGTCTGGTGTGAAAGGACCTATGGGGCAGCAGAGAACACAAAGCTACAGTGATCTGCAGAGCTTTTTGGTTAGCAACGGTGTCGATTATGAAATACTACCAGGGAATCACGTTATGGTTAAACTCAAAGACACCATAAAGTTTAATACTGGCTCATCACACGTATCACCAGACTCTAAATATTGGTTGAACATGATGGGAAGCTACCTCGCGACGCAGCCTGGTATCGATATCGTTATCGACGGACATGCGGATAGCACTGGTGCTCCTTCATTGAATGACAAACTTTCAGTAAAGCGTGCGACAGCAGTCAAACAGCAGTTGGTGCGTAACAATGTTGCGATGGATTCCATATTCACCCGTGGCTATGGCGAATATGTACCCGCCTGTAGCAATAAAACCAAAACAGGCAAAGCGTGTAACCGACGAGTAGAAGTCCTGTTTATTGTTGCCAATAATTAAGGACGTTAGGTTTTACAATCCTGTAGATACAATAATATGATTTGTCCGCAACGCCTTGGCTTTTCAGTCATGGCGTTTTGTCGTTGGAAAGTGACTCAAGCAAATTATACATAACGAAAAGCCCCAGATTAGCTGTCTAATCTGGGGCTTTTTTAAATAGTTAGGCTTAGTTAAGCGGCGCTTTTAACTTGTTCGCTTTTTTTTTCGCTTTGCATTTTTGCAAGGAAGTATACGTTAACGCATGCGATGAAGCCGTTAGTTACAACGACAGGCCATGCATCAATCATAAGCCCGTAAGCAGTAAATAATGCACAACCAATGAAGTTTAAAACTCGTAGTCTAACGATGTCTTTCATTGTTAGTGAAATCGCAACCATAATTGATGCTGCGTAACCTAAAATTTCAACCATATCCATAATTTGACCCTCTATAATTTTTGCCGAACTTAGTCGGTACCAATTCTTCTCGTCTTGAGATAAGTGAGGAAGCTCCGTGCCTCGAATGGTCTGAATGATTAACTGGTGTGAAATATAACAAGGCTAAATATGTGATAAAAGCCCGAAAAATACGAACGGAGAAGGTTAGCGATTACGCAAACGTTTTACGTTGTTTGCAGAAATATTATAACCATTCATGTTGGTTGGCTATTACTATATTAAGCTAAAAAATAAAGCCCACACGTAAGTGTAGGCTTGGCATTCGATTGGTGAAAAACTTACTTTTTCTTACCTTGAATAACTTTATCTTCTTCAGTCAACTCGCGGATACGGCGGCTGATGTCACGGCGTTCTTTTGAAATTTCCGCGCTCTTGATGATATGGTCGTCAACGCGGTCTTCGTAATCCGCTTTCATGTTTTTGATGATGCCAACGATCTCTTCGTTGCTCATATCTGGCTTAATGTAATCAATCAGGTTTTCTAGTAGGTCGACACGTTTACGGTTATCGCGTACTTTCTTTTCATTATCAATAAGCTCACGTTTTAGCTTATTCTTACGACGTGCTTGAGACACGATTTCAATTACACCACTCATAGGTCCCTTTCCTAATTTTTGAATAACTAACAAAGATTAAATCACAACAATCAGTGTGAGAACAGCCCTAAGATCAATCATTACAGTACGTTGACGCTTTTATCACCAATCTGTTGGCATCTGATTGTGACGAATGAAACTTCGAGATATGATTTAAACATTGAAAGCCAACGTGTAATACAAAATGAGGACGTCACAAATCATTATCCCTGTGGTTGAGTCTGATGAACAGATTCACCGATCAAAGAAGTTGCTTGATGCTTATAGAAAAGAGCGTGCTCAGCAAGAGATGACTGAAGTAGAGCTAAACCGTAGCAAAATAGTGATGATAGATGAGAACGGAAATATCAAGAAAGTTCCCATCCTCTCCGAGCACTGATGCAGTGTTTGTGAACAAGAATAAGGAAGTAACATGAATATCGAGCTTACGCCTATTGAAGCGCGTGTAATTGGTTGTCTTATCGAGAAAGAAGTCACTACACCCGACTACTATCCACTTACACTCAATAGTTTAACAACCGCATGTAACCAAAAAAGCAACCGTGAACCTGTTATGTCTTTGAGCGATGCAGAAGTCCAAGACGCGGTAGATGCTTTAACTGCACGCAGGCTGGTTAGTGATGAAAGCGGATTCAACAGCCGTGCCAACAAATATCAACATCGTTTTTGCAACACAGAGTTTGGTGACCTCAAACTAACAAAACAAGAAAAAGGGATAGTGTGCTGTATGTTGCTTCGTGGTGCACAAACTCCAGGAGAACTCCGTACACGCACTAACAGGCTTGCAGAATTTGTTGATGTAAAAGAGTTAGAATCTGTACTTGATAGAATGGCATCCAGAGAAGATGGTGCGCTTGTCGTTAAATTGCCGCGTGAAGCTGGAAAACGCGAATCGCGCTACATGCACCTATTCAGTGGCGAAGTGGATGTGGAGGTATTAATGAGCTCAACATTCACTCAAGCAAGCAGTAGCAGTGGTCGATTTGAACAGTTAGAACAGGAGGTAGCGAGCCTTAAGGTGGAACTCTCTGAATTGCGTGCGCTAGTTGAGCAGCTAACCAATTAATGCTGGAACAAGTATCGAATGATAAAGATGCGCGTTCGAATTGGTACGTTTACCTGATTCGAATGCGCAACAATGCTCTTTATTGCGGCATTACCACTAATGTAGAGCGACGCTTTAAGCAACATCAACAAGGAACGGGTGCTAAAGCACTAAAAGGAAAAGGACCGCTTATATTAGAGTGGTATCAAGGAGCCGGCGACAATCGTAGTAGTGCCTCTAAGCTCGAATATCAAATCAAACGCCTATCTAAGCAGAAAAAAGAGCAACTCATCACAAGTCAACAGCGTCTTACAATTGAATAATAAGCAACCAATTGATTGCTTATCCAACAATATCTTGAAATTGTATTAATCTTGATTATGAGTAATCAAAAAGGTTGATATGGATATGAATCAATTATCAAAACTATCAGTAGTGGTCGGTCCCTTAGTTGTCCTTTCATCCGTTCAGGCTGCGACCGTTGTACCGGACGGAAGAGGCAACGGTATGGGCAACACTGGAGTAACGAGTGCAGACTATGTCCTTGCCCCATTTTACAACCCGGCGCTAACGGCAGTGCATAGAGACGAAGACGACTTTGGCTTACTTGTTCCAGCTATTGGGGCAACATTAAGAGATACCGATGAGTCACTTGACACTATTGATAGCCTTCAAGATACGATTAAAGCATTTGAAAGTGGTGGCAGTACCGATCCCGTTCAAGCTGCTCAGTTGAATAGCTACTTAACCCAGTTATCCGATAACAAACCGCTTTCTGTCACTGGTGGGCTAGCCATTGCTGTAGCATTCCCAATAGATATCGTTTCCGCAAATGTCTTTTCACGAGGCTATGCAGAAGTGGTCGCTTCTCAAAAAATAGCAGTAAACGGCGGCGATACACCAACAGCGGTTAAAACTCGCTACGAGTCTTCAACTGTAGACATGATTGCATTTGGTTACACGGAGTTTGGTATCGCGTTTGCTAAGCGGTTAACGTTTAAAGGGCAAGATATTTCGATTGGTGTTAGTCCTAAGTACCAACAGTTAAAAACCTATAAGCAAAGTCTCTCTGTCGAGGATTTTGATGTAAGTGACTACGACGAAAGTGAGACCAAGCGTAACACTTTTAACCTTGACTTAGGTGCAATTTGGTTTGTCGATAATTACCGCCTTGGTGTGGCGATAAAAGACCTGTTCTCCAAAGAAATTGACACCCTCGATATTGCGGGTGTGAGTACATATAAGCTCAATACTCAAGTTACTGCATCGGGAGCTTACACGATGGAGTATCTAACCGCGACGATTGACTGGGATCTAACCAAGCAAAAAAGATTTACGAATGTCGCAGATGATACACAGTTTTTGCGGTTAGGTGTTGAAGGCAATGCGTTTGGCTGGGCGCAGTTACGTGGGGGTTACCAATTTGATATTGAAGATACCCTAGATGATTCGTTTACACTCGGTATTGGGATTAGCCCTGGCGATTTAGTAAGCATCGATTTAGCAGGTAGTTATGCAGGAGATAACCAATTTGGAGTATCAGGGAATTTGTCTTTTACGTTCTAAGGTGGATTAGGCATAATGAGAAAAGCCGAGAAATATTAATAAGTTGCATAATATTGAAGCAGTCTTGGCTTACTCATTTACGTTGGTTATAGAAAAATTCTAATATAATAAATATATGTTCTGTTTGGCTAGAATTAAGAGAGAACTAGATGTCTAAAAAAGCGATATTGCCTTTAGTTGCGCTGTGTACGTTTACGGCTTCAGCACACACCACCCAAGTCCTCAACGGATATTGGCAATATGATGAATATCTTGATGCTCATCCAGAGCAAAAGCAATTAACCGAAGCTCTAAGTCAAACGGTGAGAAAATATCCGACGCCATTGGCAGTGCATCAGGCTGATCCAGTGACCATTTCGGTCGTATACCCAGGTCAGCAGGTATCTGACTACTGGATTCGCAACATCAAGGCATTTGAAATGCGTTTGGAAAAGCTCGGAGTTGACTACGAGATAAACCAAGTGTTTACTCGTCCTAGTGTTGATGTAAGGCAACAAAGCTTATCGCTATTAGAGGCAGTTCAAAACAAGTCTGATTATCTGATTTTTACCCTAGATACCACAAGGCACAGAAAGTTCATTGAACATGTATTGAGCTCTACTGATACCAAGTTAATTCTACAGAATATCACGACACCAGTTCGTGCTTGGGACGAGCAGCAACCCTTTATGTATGTTGGCTTTGACCATATCAAAGGGACAAAGGTGCTCGAACAGTACTACAAAAGCTCCGTACCGAAAGAAAGCCGCTACTCGGTACTTTACTTTTCAGAAGGCTACGTCAGTGACGCAAGAGGAGACACTTTTATTGAGGAGATGAGCCATCACGACACGTATAAGCTCTCTTCATCTTTCTATACTAAGGCAACGCGCGAATCTGGCTATGACACTGCCAAAATTGCCCTAAATAAAGACCCAAACCTTAAGTTTATCTATGCTTGTTCAACCGATGTAGCGTTAGGGGCCTCTGATGCTCTAGCTGAGTTAGGCCGACAAGATGTAATGCTTAATGGTTGGGGTGGGGGAACCGCAGAGCTGAAAGCAATCAATGAAGGTACCTTAGATGTTACTGTGATGCGTATGAACGACGATACCGGTATCGCAATGGCAGAAGCAATTAAATGGGATCTGGAAGATCGTCGTGTACCACACGTTTATTCAGGAGATTTTGAGCTAGTGACTAAAAAGGATAGTCCGGCGCGTATCGAAAAACTAAAGCAGCGTGCATTTAGGTACTCTGATCAATAATGCGTTTTAATAATGAACATGGCAGAAAACGCCAACTCGCAACGATTCTAACCAATTCACTTTTTTTGTGTATTGGCGTATTGATTGTTGTTGTTGTGCTTCAGAACTACCAAGTTAACCGAGATGTGGTAGCTCAAGAGGTCGCGAGAACGAAAAAGCAAACTAAGAGCCTTGTTCAAGAGATCTTCAACTTACGAGTGAAATCGTTGGAGATTACGCAAGATAGTTACAGCAGAAATCGGATATTGGTCGAGGGTGCTCTCGCAAAAAATGTTCAGTCACTAGACCGTTTTTTCAACAGTATTGACCAACTATCTCCGGATGTTGCACCTGATTTTCGATATATACGCAGTAACGATAATCTGATCTGGGACGATGGCAATTTTCAATTCTATGGTATTTCGAAAAGCCAAATAAACCATTTGAGTGCAGAGATGAGCACGGGGCCGGATTGGCATATTTCACAAACGCCTTCATCTTTAGGGGTGAGGTATCTTGCAATGCGCCGTACTGCTATCGTCGATATCAATTCTGGTGAAGTGGTAGGGCACCTCTATATTGGCATTGTTTTAAATAATAACTTCTCGCTTGTTAATGCGATAGCGAAAGGGGGCAATGCGGACGAAATATTGCTGGCTGTTGGCTCGGAAGTTATCGCTGCGAGTACGAAAAATCAAAGCTTTAAGCATATTGAGTGGTTAGAACAATCTTCCAAGTCGCTTAATGCGAGTCGTTATATGGTTTCGAGAACTGATGTAACGATAAACAATGTACCGACTTTTCTGTCTGTTTATACCGTGCAAAGTAACGAACACATAATGGCTTTTGTACAAAGCCATTATGTGTGGATCTTGGTTACGGCAATGTTCGTTGTCGGGATCGCGATTTACACCCGGGTTTGGCTAGGGCAGAGGGTCTCAAATGAACTCCAAAGCTTGATGCGTTACACAGATGCAACAATCCAAGAACAGAAGGTGACTAAGTTTGACGGGTCTAGCATTGAAGAATTTGATCAAATTGCGAGCTCATTCGAGCGTTCTTTCAAGCGATTACATGAGCAAGAAAAACAATTTGCGGATTTGTTTAATTTCTCACTGTCTCCCATTACTTTATGGGACTCCAATGGTGAATTAAACAGGTTTAACCCTGCAGCGGAGCGATCATTTCGCCAAGGTCGTGCCCAAGAGCAGCTGATCGACAGCCTAAGGCCGCATATTAGAATGTGTGCACAAGGGGCGACGTTAACTGGCATCAATACAACGATCGCGAGCAAGACATTCCGCTGGAATTTATCTCCGATATCCAATGATAACAACATTACTCATATCATGGCTCAGGGGCAAGATATCACCAGCTTTATTGAAGCTGAGAGACAAAGTGAAGCGGCGCGTGAACAAGCAGAGGAATCAGCAAGAGCACGAGCTGATTTCCTTGCTCGAATGAGTCATGAGCTTAGAACGCCACTGAATGGCATTCTTGGTGTCTCACAGTTGCTAAAAGGTAAAATGGAAGACGAACAAGATGTCGAACATATGGACATTTTGTGTAATAGCGGAGAACACCTACTAGCTGTGCTTAACGATATACTCGATTTTTCTAAGATAGAACAAGGTAAGTTTCATATCGAGAATAGAGTTTTCCGCCTTTTGGAGCTCACGACGACGGTCGACAAGATATTTAAACCTCTTTGCGACAGCAAGGAGGTTAACTTCATTGTTGCAAGCAATATCGATGACAAAATGTGGGTGTTTAGTGATCAGGTACGCTTGAACCAGATAATCTTTAATTTAGTAAGCAATGCAGTGAAATTTACTCATCAGGGACAAGTTCGAGTTGATTTAAATTGTGAGCTTAAAAATAATGGATATCTATTGTCGATAGACGTGCAAGATTCCGGGATAGGAATAGAGCACAAGCGATTAAGAGATATCTTCGAACCCTTTGTACAAGCGGAGGCGACAACCACGAGGGAGTACGGTGGAAGCGGGTTAGGATTAGCCATTGTCCATAGTCTTGTATCGATCATGGAAGGTAAGATAACCGTTGACAGCGAAGTCGACAGGGGAACACGTTTTTCTGTTAAAATGCCACTGCAAATTGGCAAAGAAAAAGTATTCAGTGTTGGGGATCTAGAGGCTGAACCAGCAACATTGTTCAGCGAACCCCTTCATGTGTTATTGGTTGAAGACAATCATACCAATGCTTTTATAGCCAAGGCATTTTGTGAAAAATATGGAATGAAAGTTTCTTGGGTCGAAGATGGTATCAATGCCATTGAGATGTTGAAAAGCGACAGTTCTATCTCTCTGGTGCTAATGGACAACCAATTGCCGAATCTTGGTGGAATAGAGGCAACAGAGATCATTCGTAATGACCTCGAACTGGCTGTGCCAATTTATGCTTGTACTGCGGATGGGATGCAAGAAACTAGAAACGAGTTTCTAAGAGCTGGCGCTAATTACGTGATCGTGAAACCGATCAAAGAGGCGGCGTTAAACAAAGCCTTTGTCTATTTCAAAGAACATCACTATTCTTTGGTAGAGTGAAACAAAGAGCATCATTATCTGAATATGATGCCCTTGAAACCGCAAAATATTGGAGGGCTAGTTACCGCGCCAACTTTTGATGAGCACGCGAGAAGTGATTGGCACAAAAGGCCCCCACAATTGAAAGCTCTCCCGCTAAACAGAGCGCTGCAGCTACTTCAGCAAGTGCTTTAGCATTGCCATTTCCATGTAGTTTCATAATATCTAAACATGCTTTTTGCGTCGGCAACCCTGTTCCGCCTCCAACAGTACCGATCATTAAGTTCGGTAAGGTGACAGATGCGTATAAACCACCCTGTTGATTGACTTCCATGCGCGTGATTCCGATTGCAGACTCAGATACACAGGCTGCATCTTGCCCGCAAGCGATATAGAGAGCGGCAAGTGCGTTAGCATAATGGGCATTTACACCGATTCCGCCACTGAGCGCGGAGCCCGTTGTGGTGACTTGTCCAAAACGCATCATCTTTTCTGGAGTAGTGTGTAAATACTTTTCAATTAGCTCTTTGCTCAAATGCACTTCAGCGGTCACTTTTTTACCACGCACATGACGCAAAGTATGCGAATTGGGTTTTTTGTCTCCCGATAGGTTGCCATCCAAAAATGCCTCGCTTGGTTCAACGGGTGAGTGTGCCAAAATAAAGCAGTAGACTTCGTTGGTAGCGATAGTGACCATGTTCTGCCCCGAGGCATCACCAGTATGGTACTCAAATACCAAATAGACATGGTTACCTTCAATATTGACGTTGATGTCGTGTAGCTTTCCATGCGAGGTTGTTGATTCAGCAATGTGCTTAAAATGATCATACTGGGTGACCACCCAGGCAACGAATTGACCAGCTTCTACCAGTGAGTCAAACATAAACACTGGTGTACGCGTAACCCCTTCATTGATCAACATAGTGCTTGCACCACCCGCGATGGTGATTAACTGAGCTCCGCGGTTATATGATGCGACTAAGGCAGCCTCAGTGGTGGCGAGTGGTACGAGGAAATCATCATTGGCATGGAGTCCATTAACTCGGAGTGGACCAGCAACCCCTACGGGAAGTTTCACTGTCCCGATAAAATGTTCGATGTTTTTATTATACAAGTTAGCATTGGCTAGCGTGTGTTCATCAAGCAAGGCTGATTGATCGGTTAGCGTATTTAACTTTGACCAGCGTTTAGACAAGTTTTTTTCAGATATATAGGGGCTGGGTGTAAGCCGTAGCTCGGGTTTGCCAAAGCGGGGACTGAGTTTTTGTTCTAATTTTTCGCCGTTTGAGTCTGGTAGTGTGAAGAGAGATTTATCTTTTCGAGCAAGGTTTAATTTCGGCATTACGATTAAAAACAGTAAATTTGCGAGCATTTTAGCGCATAGAGTAGGGAACACAATGGTTGCTTAATGGATTGCTACAATTTCGAGCCAGTTAAACGTGGATGTCGAGTAAGGTCCCAATCATCTCTTGGTCTCTTTGAATCACATTGGTGCCGATCTTACTATATTGCTGAGCACTATTTAGCTTAGTTAAAGATTCGATATCTGACGGTGGTGGGGTAACCTTAAATTCAACTTGATTGAAATCATAGGTATTGTCTTTTGGTATCGATTGCAGTTGTTGGTTACGCTGGATTTCATGCGCAGCATCTTCGGCCATCTTGGATGACATATCAATGATTTGATAGCCAGATTGCACAGAAGAAACAGGCATAAGCACCTCCCTTAATTAAAGCTTAAGGTGTGTTTGCATTTTGGGCAAGTTGTGCTAAGAAAATAAACTTGAGATCATTTGCAACTCCTCATCGTTGACGATTATTCTGTCGTCGCCGTCAAGTTTACTGTTGATTTCGCCTCTCAGCATACGCAATTGTTGTGGCGTAAGTGATTTAATTTGAGCTTTCATTGCTTCAAATTGTTGTGGAGTCATATTTTTGCACCTGTTAATCGATGAGCTATCGGACTTATACAGGTAAGAGATGTCTCCTTTCATCGTCTTACTCTCGTACTAATAATGTACAAGTAATTTTATTTTGACGCTGTCGGCTTTTTGTCCGAATAATGTCAGAGGATGTTAAAAATAAGTAAGCGAGTTAGTATGAATAACTAGTAAATATGATGGCTCGCAGGTCTATTAGTTAGGTTTATGTACTACTCGCGCTGCAAATTTACTGGCTAACGAATGTAATTCAGGCAGCATTCGATAGACCAAATGAAGTTGCTGTAGCACCATTCTTACAGAACTATCGTCTTCTTCCCGCCACTCTGCGAGTCGTTGTTCGAGTACGGGATCGTCTATGCCGCTGGTATCGCAATTGTCACACTGTTCGTTGAGTTGAGTGTGAAGGACACTCAGATGTTGATGTATGACACGATGAGCATCGAGAATAAGCTTATGTGTGTGTTCGTCTGCAATTCTTGTTCTATGAGCGCCAAGAGCCGATATGTAACTTAGCAACGCGTGGTTCAGAGTTAAAAATCGGTAGCTTTCGTCAATGGCCGAAATGTAACGGCCTGGCTCTGCGAGCATATTGCTGATTGCTGAGGTTAGGTTTGCATCCTCATTATGAGCATTACGTCGTGCCACTCGATAGCTAAGACTGTCTTTTTTGCCGACTCGGTATTGCCCAATGATTTGCCCCAAATAATGTTGATTCGCGCCAATTGCGTCAGCCATAACTCTGTGGAGTTTTTTCGATTGCCAGTCGGGAAGAATAAAGGTCACGGCAGCAACGGCAAGGATACAGCCAATCAGGGTGTCAGTGATTCGAGGCAATATTACATCATAGCCTTGACCCAATTGACTAAAACAGAACAGCACCAAAACAGTAATAAAACCAGTTGCGTAGCCATAATTTGCTAGTCTCAATGCGAAGAAAGCGACACCCGAAATGACTACCAGCAGTAGCTGGCTTTCTTGAGATGGAAACAAGGTGAGTAATGGAACACCAATAAAGATACCCGCAAAGGTTCCGAGTACGCGAGCGACGAGTTTTTGCCGAGTTGCACTATAGTTTGGCTGACAGACAAATAGTGTGGTCAACAGTATCCAATATCCCCGTTCTATGTCTAAAGCTTGAATAATTCCATAACCAAGGGTTAGAGCGATGGACATCCGAACAGCGTGTCTAAACAACATCGAATCTTTAGAAAAATTAGATTTAATGCGCTGCCACATGACTTTTAGGTTATGGGCTTCTGTGTCATCCAATACTTCTTCTTCTAGCTTATTAGCATCTGGATTATTGACGTTACTGAGCTGCTTTTCGACCGTAGCTAGGTTATTGAACAAATAGCTCAGTTGCGCGAGCAATGAGCGCCATTGCGGATTGTCTTGTTCATTTAAATAGGTCAGCGAGTTTTGTAACTCGTCAAGCGCGATAATAGAGTCATCGCGGTGTTGATACTCTTTGCCTAGTCGGATTGCTTTGGCAATATCTCGACAAGACTTAGCTTGATTTTGCAGCAGGTGTTTAAATCGAAACAGCACATCAAAACGCTCAAAGTGCTGCGCTAATTCTTGATAACGATAGTGGCTAGAGCTGATCCGCTCATGAATATCTTGGGCAAGAAAGTAGGTGTTTAAGAATCTATCGCTTGCTCCATCGACATGACCACGCTTAGAACGTGCCAAAAAGGTTGCTTTACAGGAGTTCAAGGCATGGACAGTGGCGGCGTTCAGTCTGGCTTCTTCTATGCGATATGGTTGCGGTTTTAGGTTAGAAACTGGGTAGAAAAGCTGACTCTTTGAGTCGAGGTAGTTCGCTAACTGAAGAAACACGTTCGCCAGATTTTGCTGTACGGGTTGCATTGGCCATAGCGCGTGCCAAACCATAGATAAAAAATAATACCAGCTTGCACCTGTTAACAACATCAATGGTTGAAACCAGATATTGGTGCTCTCGTGGGCACCCAACATGGTGTAAATCGCGATCAACAATGAACCAAACGCAATGCTGGCGTAGCGAGGTCCAACTGCGCCAAGCATAATAAACCCGAAAGTTGAGATAAAAAGCCCTAAGGCAAACAGCCAAGGTGTACTGAACAACATCTCAATTGATAAGGCTGCGATGGCAAAACAGACCAAGGTTAGCGATTGAGACTTTAAACGTCCGGTAAAACTGTCATCACTTTCAGCTAGAGCAGCGGCTATCACTCCCAAAATTAGAGGGACAATGAGGGAATTAAGTTGCAGGTACCATGTAGGTATGACAACGCCAAGAAGAGTGACGAGTATCAGTAAACTATAGTTGAACGTTTTGTTTGCCCAGTAATGGCGAAGCTGACTTAATAAATTCACTATCAGATAACTATGTTTTGGTAATTGACGCTAAATTAGCACAGCTTCTATGGTAACGACCTGATCCAAATAAAGATACTATAGAGTTTGCTTGAGTTTTATACAGGTTACCGATTGACGGATTAACGTCAGTCAGATATTGACTAAATTGTGTTTTAATTTAGAACTCTTACTTGCAAATTTTGCCGGAAACTTGTCAAAAGCAAATTTAATTGCGTTATGATGTTGATAAGACAGATTAAAGGCTTAAAAGAATGCAGCTAACCGCAAACAAGACTGCACAGTTTTTTATTCAGCACGAATACTATCATATAAAGATTGCTTCAGACTCTCTCATTCTTGGTTCTGAAATGAGTGAAGAACATATACCATTTAATGTTTGGAGCGGTCGCGTACAGATTAAAAGTGGCCTTATTTGGGGCGGGCTGCTGTTTTTCGCCCATGAACATCAAGGAAAGCAAAGAGCTTGGTTGGTTCAAGGTCTCCCGTTAAATAAGTGCCGTGAGTTTGCCAGATATGCTGTGGCTGCCTATCAGCAATGGCACAGACACCAATGCCAACAATTGAACGAGTATTTACCTCAGTGGGAGGAGAGTGTTCGACGCTTTCATCTTCAGCCGTCATTTTTGACACATTCAAAAGTCGCAAAGTGGCGCGAGCAAATTTCACATAACTTCCAGACAATGAATATGACGCTTAATGATGCAAAGCTGCGTATGCCTGAGCGTATGGCATCTGTCGAGCCTTGGATTGATAATTCTGACACTGAGTTAAATGCAAGAAACGAGAGCTGGATAGAAAACGAGCTAGAGAATTGGCAAGTACTGTTTTCACAAATCGAGTCGTCTCCACTGAATTATTCTCAAAAGCGTGCAGTATTGCTTAACGATGACAATAACTTGGTACTGGCGGGGGCTGGCTCCGGAAAAACAAGTGTTTTAACGGCGAGAGTGGCCTATTTGTTACAAAGCCATTTGGCGCGCCCTGAAGACATTCTTATGTTAGCGTTCGGTCGAGATGCCGCTGAAGAGATGAGCCAACGTTTAAGCAATAAGATTGGAGCGGGTGAAAAAACCGCTAAGGTTAGTACCTTTCATAAGCTTGGTTTACAGATCTTAAATCAAGTAGAACAAAGTGATGTCACTATTTCGCCGCTTGCGTTGAACGACAATCAGCGCCAGAACTGGTGTATTGACTGGCTGAAAAAGCATTGGATGACTCCTACCAACTTTAAGCGTTGGCAAAAACATTTATCTAAGTGGCCAATTGCCTACCTGGCAGGCGATGATGAACTAGGGAGCCATGTAGAAAACCCCAAGCTTATTGCTTGGCTTGAAAAGCAAATGATGCAATTAGCCTCCATGGGCGCCACGAAAAAAGAGATCCAACAACGCTTAGTCGAAAATCATGAATACACACGGCTTAACAGTGAGCTCGCATTGGTATGGCCATGTTACCAAGCGTGGCAACAACAATTGAAAGAACAAGGCCATATCGATTTCAATTTGATGATTACACGTGCGACGCAATATGTTGTGAAAGGTAAGTTTAAGTCACCATGGCGCTATATCATGGTTGATGAATATCAAGATATTTCCCCGCAGCGACTCGCGTTAATTGAAGCTCTGTGCAATCAAGATGAGGCTTGTGTTCTGTTTGCTGTCGGTGATGATTGGCAGTCTATCTATCAGTTTGCGGGGGCTGATGTCGACCTGACAACAGGTTTTGCCGAACGATTCCCAAATTCCACAGTTCACTACTTGGATACGACGTATCGATTTAACAATAGGATCGGTGAGGTGGCGAATCAGTTTGTGCAGCAAAACCCCGCACAACTGGAGAAAGCGTTAAATAGCCATAAACAACAAAAAGCAAAAGCAGTCACGCTAATGCCACTTGCTAATGTTGAGAAGGTGCTTGATCAGTTGAATCGAAGTGCTAAATCGTTGCAAAGCGTTTTGTTATTAGGGCGGAACCATTACCACAAACCTGAACTGCTTTCAGATTGGCAAAAACGCTTTGCTTTACTCTCGATAGAGTTTATGACTTGTCACGCGAGTAAAGGAAAAGAGGCAGACTTTGTGATTATTCTCAATGTCGATGAAGGTCAGTTTCCAGCAAGAGTGAAAGCTTTGCATGTCGAGGGAGCCTTGACTCAATCAAATGATCAATTTCCTTATGCCGAAGAACGAAGGCTTTTCTATGTGGCCATCACCCGAGCGAAGAAAAAAGTCTGGATCGCTTATACTGGAAGTGGTTCAAGTTTTGTCAAAGAGCTTGTCAATGATGATTACCCAGTCATCGTACAGAAGTAAGGAATCGTAATGAATGGTCCATTTTGTATTGTACTCACCACGACCAATTGCCGTGAAAACTGCAAGCAGATCATTAACACTGTGTTGGGTAAGCGACTTACTGCATGTATACAAACGATGCCGATTGAAAGCCATTACCTGTGGCAGGGGAAAGTATGTTGCGACAATGAGACATTGTTAATTATGAAGACCACAAAGGCTTGTTATGCGCAACTTGAACAAGCTATCGCGTCCATCCATGAATACGAAGTACCGCAGATTGTTCAAATCCCATTTGTCGAAGGATTTAACCCTTACTTGGCATGGATTGAAGAGAATACCCGCTGCTGAAAGGCTTTCTCTCACGACTGATAATATAACGGCTTTCAACTGCTCTATTTGCGGCTAAAATCTGCACGTAGTCACAAATACTGTTGGAATTTAGCCTTTTTGCACACTCTATGTCCAAATGACTGTCACCCGTGGCTTATCGTTTGCTTTACCAAATTGTCACAATTACAATCGTTTGCTCATATACATAACGATTAGAAAGTAAAAGTCATGAAACTGGAAACTGTCGATTATCAAGCGGAAAATGCTGCCGAACTGTTTGTTACGTCTTTACGTGAAACAGGCTTCGGTGTTCTAAAGAATCACCCAATTCCAAAAGAGCTCGTTGAGTCTATTTACGAGAATTGGTACAACTTCTTTATGTCTGAGCGTAAAAATGAATTTCATTTTAACGTTGAAACCCAAGACGGCTACTTCCCACCGAGTGTTTCTGAAGTGGCAAAGGGCCACACAGTTAAAGACATTAAAGAGTACTTCCACGTTTACCCTTGGGGCCAAATGCCAGAAGAGCTGAAAGAGCAAATCATGGATTACTACAACCGAGCGAATGCATTTGCTGAAGAGCTTTTAGGTTGGGTCGAAGCTCACGCTCCTGCGGAAGTTCAAGAAAAGTTCTCTGTTGCACTTTCAGACATGATCAATGGAAGCAACAAGACACTACTACGTATTCTTCACTACCCACCAATGACCGGTGATGAAGAACCAGGAGCTATTCGCGCTGCTGCACACGAAGATATCAACTTGCTGACGGTGCTACCAGCGGCGAATGAGCCTGGATTGCAAGTGTTAGGCAAAGAGGGTGAATGGCTAGATGTTCCTTGCGATTTTGGCAACTTGATCATCAATATTGGAGATATGCTACAAGAGGCGTCGGGCGGCTATTTTCCGTCTACAACGCACCGCGTAATTAATCCAACAGGGGCGCGTCAGGAGCAGTCACGAATCTCACTACCACTGTTCTTACACCCTAAGCCAGAAGTGGTGTTGTCAGAGCGTCATACCGCAGATAGTTACCTTATGGAACGTTTGCGCGAACTGGGCGTTATCTAAAAAACGAATAGGAACAGAGTCGCGAGAGCGGCTCTTTTTTTATGGCTCAGGCGACATTTATCGTAGCAGAAACTCGACAAAAGGTTCTTTATGTCATTTAGTGAATAGGAAGGAGATTAAGTAGTTTATGCAAGAACGACAAGAGCTCACAGCACAGTTTCAGCAATACATGGAAAACCCATTGCTTTGGCCAATTCTTGAAGTACTAAGGAAAAAGTCAAGCGGATGGAAGGTGCACACTTTGGCGTCTCATCTAGGTGATCTTGGTTTTATCCCTTTGCTTGATGAGTCCCCAGAAAAGGACCTGTTCAAACGCAACTTTCTGATAATGAATGCTTTATACCAACTTCAGGAAACGCTTTATCCCGATAACTGGCTCCAGGTACAGGCAATGGATATTATCCTTATGCCATCTCATCAAGTTCCCGGCCATGAGGTGGATCATCACGATCCATTAAGGGATTACTACATCCATTGGAAAAACTACGAGGCTGATGAAGGAGAAGTCAAACGTCTTCTTAATGAGTTCTGGAGTCGATATCGTGAATTTGTCGGTAGTACTAACGGTAAAGAGATGGATCGTGCCAAAGCCTTGAGCTTGTTTAAGTTACCACATGATGCAACACGGTCTGAGATTCGTAAGACATGGCGCAAGTTAGCATTGAAGTGGCACCCAGATAGGGACAATGGAGACAGTGATAGATTTAGAATACTGTGTGAAGCCTGGAATGTGCTACGCCATTAACCAAACTCATTTATGGCTAGGGTTAAAACCGTTGTGTTCCACCATTTGTTTTTAAAGAAACGATCATTAACACGTTCTGTGTCTATCTTCATTCCGACACGTTGGCAGAGTCGAATAGCCGCTTTATTTTTGGAAATGGTTTCCGCGTAGACTCGTTTTACACCAAGTTCAGTAAAGCCGAAGTGAATCAAGCTTTGCATGGCTTCTTCACTCACGCCTTTTCCTTGGCTATACCGAGTTAAACCGCAGCCAATTGAAGCCTGATGATTGGCCTCTAAGCGTAATGCAGCGAGGCCCAAATACTCTCCGCTATACTTGCATTCGATGGCTAGGTGATATTGGGTTCTTGGATAGTAATTAGCTTGCTCAATAAACAGGTTCGCTAGGTAGGTGCTCTTTGCTATTGAACAGTCTTCCACGTTATAAAAGCGTTGATATTTGGGGTCTTGGCACTGTTCAACATAAAGTCGAATGTCACAAAGGGTAAAGTCTCGAAGAATCAAGTTTGAAGTAGGTAAAGTAAGACTCATTTTATCCACATAATAAAGCGCCCAAACAACGGGCGCTTTATACAATGAATGCGTTTTAAATACTATTTAGATGCGCTGAATTGAGACTTACGCATACGATTGAGTGCCGCCATAACATCCAAAACGCGAGGTTTGGCTAAGTCACCTTGATTTGGCATACACTTATCCCAATCGTCATTCAGATACTGAGCGATGTCTCTTGCTGGGATATTTGACCAGCCAGGCTGTTGAGCAAACTGAAACCAAACCCAACCAATCGCGTTAAGTTCGTTGTTTGATTCTAATTGTTCGAGGGCAGTTAAATCAGTGTATTCTTTACCAAACCTTAACGAGTCGCAGCCTTTAGCGGCAATTCTGAACTTGCCTTCAGCGAGCATTTTCTGTAACGCACCGCAGTTGAAGGCACGAGGACGAAAAGACTCAAGACTTGCTTCACTTTCATTTTTTCGCAGGGTAGGGTGAAGTTCGGCCACTTGTTTAGCTTTTTCAGTTACGTCTACGGGTTGATAGTCATGCATTTGAATTACGGTATCAGCGACATCAAGGTAATCCCCCGATCCTCCCATGACAATAACGGTAGAAATCTCTAATTGTTCGCTAAGTTGGCCAATACGATCGACGAGAGGAGTAATCGGTTCTGCCCCTTTACTCACTAGCGCCTGCATTCGCTCGTCACGGATCATGAAGTTGGTGGCCGAGGTATCTTCGTCAATCAAGATTGCTTTGGCACCAGACTCGATCGATTCCTGTAACCACGCCGCTTGTGAGGTTGAGCCCGAGGCATCTTGGGTAGAAAAGTCGGTTGTTTTTCTGCCCATAGGTAAATGATTAATGTAATTTGAAAGGTTGAGTGAGTGAACGCAGCGACCGTCTTCCGCTTTAATTTTCATAGCCAGTGCATTGGTCACAACCAGCTCGCGGCCATCACCTGGAATATGATTGTAAACAGAGCGTTCAATCGCATTGAGCAAAGTTGATTTACCGTGGAACCCACCACCAACAATTAGCGAGATACCCTTTGGAATACCCAGGCCTTTAATCTCACCACGATTAGGGGCGTTTAAAGTTACTTCCAACGATTTAGGGGCGATAAACTCGACTGCATTTTTCATAGGCAGGTCACAATTGCCTGATATGCGGGGCAATATTGCGCCATTACCCACAAACGCTAGTAAGCCATTTTCCTCTAATTGAGCACGAAGAGCAGTTTGGTCTTCTATTGCTTCACAATGTTGAATCAGCGTTTGTTTATCTATTTCACGCTCAAGTGTCGCTTTGCGAATAAACTTAGGCAAATGAAAAGTTAAGATATTATCTGCTTTTTTGCCCAGTACAGATCGACCTTCAGCAGGTAGATTGACTCTAAACCTTAACTCTATTCCTTGCTCAGTAAATAATACGGCGGTGTTATCCAGCACTGTTTGGCCAGTTAACGCGATGCTGATGCTACTGTCTTGCTTAGCAAACTGCGCAAAACTACGCGCGATAAAGTCGCGAGCAGCAATTTGATAAGATGGTGACTTATCACGTATCCAGACAAGCCCTGTTAGTGACCAAGGGCGTATTGCCCGCACGCGAGATGCGGAGGCGTATGGGTCACCTTGTACGTAATCAATATGGAAAGCATAATCGCCAAAATCATACTGGCCTTTAATCTGTTGATAGGCGTGGTAGTTTTGTTTTTCTATTTTTTTTAGTGCGGCGGATAGTTGATCCATATTGAACTCTATTGTGGAAACGAGAAAGACGAGGATTATAGAAATCGCTCGTCTAGGAGTAAAGCAATAGTGGAGTGTTTACGAATATGAGAACTTCGGCGATAGGTTATTTTGGTTTAGAAGGTGAGTTTCGAATTCATCAAAGGGCATAGGTCTACCGTATAAGTAACCTTGACCAATATCGCACCCTTCAGAAAGGATGAACGATTCGTGCTCCGAGTTTTCAATACCTTCAACAGTGACTTTTAGGTTGAGTTTCTTTGCAATTGAAATGATAGATCGCACGATTTCCTTGTCTTCGTTGCTATGTGACAGTTGATGAACAAAGCTTTTATCAACTTTAATTGCATCGAATGGAAATTTCTTTAAGTAATTAAATGACGCGTAGCCTGTACCAAAATCGTCGAGTGACAGGGTGATGCCCAACTCGCTTAAAGATATCAGAGTGTTACGAGCGACGACTTCGTTGGCTATCAGACCACTTTCTGTCACTTCTAGTTCGAGATAGTGAGCCGGTAGCTGATAAGCTATGAGTAAGTCTTGAACTTGGTTGACAAATTGCGGGCTCTGAAGCTGTACGGCAGATACATTGACACTGACTTTAAAATCATCAACATGAATTGCCCATTCTGCGGCTTTTTGTATCGCGGAGCGGAGAACAAAACTGCCCACTTCGAAGATGAGACCATTTTGCTCCGCGAGGTGGATGAGTGTTTCGTTTGAGATATCGCCAAGAATGGGGTGGCGCCAGCGAAGTAACGCTTCAGCACCAATCCAACGATGAGTTAAAGGCGAAACTTTTGGTTGGAAATAGAGCAATAAGTCATCATTACGTACTGCTTGGAGTAAATAGCTTTCAAGCTGACTGATGTTTTTTTGCGTATCCGAAATATCTTGGCAATAGAAGCTAAATTTATGTCCCGAGTCTTTACAAGACTGCATCGCTTCTGCCGCGTATTTGAGTAAAGATTTAGAGCATTGGGTATCGTCAGAGCTAGTTACCCCAATATAGCTATGAAGGTGAAGGTGTTCGCCTTCAACAGTAAACTCAGTTTGACTGACTTCGACTAACTCTTTGCATAAGGTGTTGATGTCATCGTCGTAGTGGTGTGTTCTAAATAGAAACGCTAGATCAGTAGACGAAGGCCTGGCGGTGACGACATCAAGTTGTGTGTGTTGGATTAAGCGAGTGCGGAACTCTTTGAGGATGCCTTCCCATGCACCGTAACCATATTTAGCTTGTATTCTGCGCCCATTAGTAAAGCCAATATGCAGTAATCCGATTTTATAATGTGTTTCCAGATGTGCTGCTAAAGGTAGGGTGTCGAGTAGTTGCTGTGCTTCAATTTCTAGCGCATTGCGGTTTAAAAATCCGGTTCCTAGGTCATGCGACTGTTGGTAGCGTACTTTTCGTTCTGCGGCGCGTCTTTTATCAATTTCTATATTTAACGAGTAGTTAAGATCAACCAAATCTTGAGTACGTGTGTTTACTCGTGATTCTAACTCGAGGTTAAGCTGTTGAAGATAGTGATTTTGGTAAAGTGTTTTAAGCTGCGCTTCAACAGAATCGCGAAATGATACGAGCAATTGTTGATAGGTGTCAGCAAAAGGGTTTTCTCTATCATCGAGCACGCAGATTGTACCGAACATGTTACCGTTAGGCCAACGTAAAGGTAAGCCGCAGTATGCGAGCAAGCCAAACTTCATGTCGGGGTTAGTACACCATTTCTTGTCGGCACTTGCGTTAGGCACAACAAGTTGGCGGTTTTCATTGACAACCGTTTCACAGTAGAGTCCTTGATTTAAGCTTTCGCTATCTCCGACATGATAAGGATGATTACGGTTATTATTGGCTGAGAACACTTCAATGTGTGCCTTGTGAACTCGCATAATCAATGCCGCAGGGACGTTAACTATCTCTGCGAGTAGGTTGACGATTTTTTGCCAATTGTCACTCATGTCTTCAGGAATAATAATTGTTCCCGTGTTCAATTTAGACATATTTGATCCCTGTGGGCTAGTGTACCGATCCGAGCATTCCTTGCTCTCTTTAATAATAGTCGTAGAAATAGTCATTGAACCAAAGATTAAGAGTTTGGTGCGAACTTGTCAGATAGCATGCCCCAAGGTATCGCCAAAAAAAAGCCCCAAACGCATGTTTAAGACTTTGTCTTAATGAGTGTCTCAAAAGTGAGAATTACTTTAAACCAAAGACTTTAAGTGATGTATGTATTAATATCTACATCTTCATTGTAATTAATGTTATCGAACCCAAACCCATTGAGATTAAGAAATTCTCGCTTGAATCCTGAATAGTCTCCGAGCTGCTTAAAGTTAGACTGATCAATCTTATCTAGGATTTCCGACACGCGTTGCTGGGTGTTTTTATCCAGTTCCCAATCATCCATACGAATTAATCTTTCACTGTCTACAGGGGGCGGGGTAGTGGCATAAAGCTTGGTGCTGAAAAGGCGTTGCATTTGCTCAATGCATCCCTCATGGGTTCCCTTGTCTTTCATTACTTTGTAAAGAGCGATGATATAGGGGCTCAGTGCTGGAATAAAGACGCTCGCTTTAGTCACTAATGCCTTACAAACCGTTGCGTAGGCATTACCACCATAGTTGGCGAGTTTTAGGTTCAAGGAATGACTGGTTTGGTGAAGGTCGATTTTGGCTCTACCTAATGTGCCATCAAGGTAAATGGAGTGAGTACATTCAGGTCCGACATAAGAAAATGCGATCGTCTTGCAACCTTGTGCGATTGATTCAGAATTAATCAATGTATCAATCCAGTGTTCCCAGTCTTCTCCGCCCATGACTTTCAGTGTTGACTCAGCTTCTTTGTCTGTCGCAGGCGGTAATGTTGTTTCATGCCATTGGTCGGTGTCAAGTAACAATGTGCTACCTGTTACGGGGTTTCCAATTGGTTTGATTGCAGAGCGCCATAGCTCGTTGGTGGTGGGATTTGGTCGGACTCCGCTAGCTAAGCTATAGATGACTAGATCTACTTCTCCTTCAAAGTAGGTTTCAATTGCTTCAACAACTTGATCTTTAATTTGTTGAGAAAAACCATCACCTTCTATGTTTACCGCAACACGCCCTTCTTGCTCAGCGAATTTCTTGAAATAGTAGTTATTGTAAAAGCCCGCTGAACCTGAACTTATTGATGACGGCGATTTTTCATAGGAAACGCTAATTGTATCTGCTTTTGCACCGCCAAAGGTGAGCGCTATACGCGAAGCTAAACCTAATCCAGAAGATCCGCCAATGATCAAAACTCGCTTGGGGCCACCCTTTATCGCAGGTACAGATCTTACCGTTTCTATTTGACTGGCTACCGCTTGCTTGCAGCCATTTGGATGCGCACTACGTGCTACGACCCCATCAATGATAGGTTCAATAATCATACATACTCCTTAAGCCAACGCTTGGCAACAACCCAAGCTAACGTAAAGCTATGTAAAGTTTATTGAGCTAAAGCAATTAGAAGTGATTTATTAACGACTTTGCAACAAAGTTAGATATCCACGGTTGCGCTTCTGGCTTGGGGTGAAGGCCATCGGTCATCATCCATTCGGAATTGATGATGACACCTTCAAGTAAGAAAGGCAGCAGCGGTACATTGAGTTTTTGCGATACGTCAGGGTAGACAGCGGCAAACGCTTCGGTGTAGCGTTTGCCATAGTTAGGAAGAATATGAATTTGCATTAATAATGGAGTCGCATCGGCATTACGAATCATACCGATCATCTCGGTTAGGTTGTTTTGCACAATACCAACAGGAAATCCGCGTAAACCATCATTAGCGCCTAATTCAATTAAAACATAGTCAGGTTCATGTTTGTCGAGTAAACCGGGTAAGCGAGCGATTCCGTTGCCTGTTGTATCACCAGAGATACTGGCATTAATAACCGAGACCTGCTGTCCGCTTTGGGCCAGCTCATCGGCCAGAAGGGAGGGCCAAGCACGCTCAATTGGCATTTGATATCCAGCACTCAAGCTGTCGCCTAAGATCAATAGAGTTTTGCTATAAGCTGGATTTACTGACAAAAATAGAAGAACAAGGGAAAGTATTCGAAACATGCAAACATCCGTAATTGAAGCACAATCATTGTCCAAGATAGTCTCTACCAAACAAGAGCAATTAACAATCCTTGATGATGTAAATCTTGACATCAAAAAGGGAGAAAGCGTTGCTATTGTTGGCACCTCGGGCGCGGGTAAATCGACTTTAATGACACTCCTCGCAGGGCTTGATGTGCCGACAACAGGTAAGGTTGAGCTTCTTGGTAGGCCACTTCAAAGTTTGAATGATGAACAACGCGCAGCAATAAGAAGTGAATCAGTTGGCTTTGTGTTTCAAAGTTTTCTGTTAATACCAAGTTTATCAGCGCTCGACAATGTGACTCTGCCATGTTTATTAAAGGGCGACCCTGAAGACAAAGAAAGGGCGATAAATCTGTTAGAGTCAGTTGGATTAGGAAATCGTATTCATCACTCTCCCACTCAGTTATCAGGTGGAGAACAACAGCGTGTGGCTTTAGCAAGAGCATTCATGATTCAACCCACGATTCTTTTTGCCGATGAGCCGACAGGAAATCTTGACCAACAGACAGCTGCCACCGTTATAGAGCTACTTTTTTCTCTAAACCAGGAGCATGGAACGACACTTGTTCTTGTTACGCATGATACTAAGTTGGCGCAGCGGTGTGATCGTATCATTAAGATGAAAGCGGGCAGGTTAGAGGATTGATCATGTCAAATTCCACGGCTACATCTTTGAACAAGCACCTAATTAAGTGGAGTGTCAGTGAGATTAGGCAAGGCCAGTTGTGGCCTGTTACGATTGCTCTGATACTGATTATTGCGTGTATATTTGCGCTCACAGCTTTAGCTGAGCGGATGGAACAAGTGGTTGTAAAGCAGGGTAAACAAGCGTTAACTGCGGATACTGTATATGTCTCCTCTAACCCAATTGACAGCGATTTTGACACTATAGCAGCAAGTAACCAGCTTGTGATTTCAACACAAACTCGCTTTGGAACGATGGCTTTTAGCGATAACGCAATGAAGCTCATTACCGTAAAAGGGGTCGATAGCCTGTACCCACTACAGGGCGAGATGATTTTATCTGATGACAAGCAATTGTTCACGCGAGTGAATCCCGGAGAACTGTGGCTAGATGAGCGACTATTTTCACAATTAGATGTCTCGATCGGTGACGCTGTCACGTTGGGTGATGCAGACTTCATCGTAACGGGACGTATTGTCGAAGAACCAGGTTTAAGTTTTAATCCATTTCAACAAATGCCATCAGCTTTTATCCATAGTAATGATATTGAAAAAACCGGGGCGGTTCAGTTGGGTAGCCGCGTACGCTACAGCAAATTTATTAATGGAAGTGCCGCCAATATTGAACGCCTAAAGGAGAGTATAGCGATAACAGCTAGTGATCGTTGGCGAGATCAAAATAGTGCAAGCCGAACCAACGAGGTATTTCAACGTACCGAGCAGTATTTGTCGCTGACCGTTGCTATCGTGGTCATCATGGCCGCGACAACCTTAGTATTGACTTGTCAGCACTATGTCACTACGCGTCGAAAAACCATTGCTATGCTCAAAAGTTTGGGAGCAAGTAAAAAGTGGCTGATACGCTGGCTACTGACTCAAGTGACGATGTTGCTTGTGTCCGCTGTCTTGGTCGGTGTGTCATTAGGTGTAGTCCTTGAGTATCTGCTGAGGATTCCACTGGTAGAATTACTTCCCAACCCTTTACCGAGTTACGGCATCAAGCCGCTTGTGATTTCGGTACTCACCAGCATTGTGATTGCTGTTCCCGCATTAGGTATACCACTAATTGGATTAACTAACGTCAGTGCTGTTAATGTGATGCAACCTCAAGCTGAATATGGCTCGTCAAAAGTACGTTACGCATTGGTACTGGTCCCGATTATTCCTATGTTGCTGGCTTATTATGACAATCAGTTGGTATGGATTGTATTAGCGGGTATCGTCGCTTTATTTGCGATATTGGCGTTAGTGAGCGTATTGATCACTCGCACGCTAGTAAAAGTGCCACTGAGCGCTGCGTTGAAGCTGGCTTTGAGTAGGATTAACCGCTCCTCAGTTGCAACTGGCATTCAATTTGGAGCGTTAGCTTTGTCTTTAATGCTACTTTCGACTATGTGGTTGGTGAGAACCGACTTACTAACCGATTGGCAGAGGACGCTACCAAAAGACGCGCCCAATGCGTTTGCTTTGAACATTGCACCATATGAAAAAGACAATTACTTAAAAGTGCTTGATGACAATCAAATTCAACGTTCGGAAGATTACCCAATTATACGTGGCCGTTTGGTTGGCATAAATGGGCAAGATGCCAAGTTGCGTTCTAAGGGGGAAGAGGGAAGCGATGCACTTAGGCGGGAAATCAACTTTACTTTTAGTTCCGCTATTCCTGAGCACAACGATGTCGTAATGGGCCGGTGGAGCGAGGTCGGCGGTGTGTCAGTTGAATCCGATGTAGCGAATGATCTAGGCATAAGCATTGGAGACCAACTTGAATTTGTCATCAATAGTATTGCAGTCAAAGCCAAAGTAAACTCGATTCGAATGGTTGAATGGCGAGACATGAAGCCAAACTTCTACTTTATCTTTACACCAGATGTGCTGAAAAGCATTCCTGCGACTTATCTAGTTAGCTTTAGAGTCGAAGACGAACATGATGCTTTACTCAACCAGCTTTCTCGCCAACATCCAACGGTGAGTTTGATGGATATTCGGGTCATGGGGGCTAAGATTCAAGAACTGTTGGCGCAGATCGTATGGTCAATTACTCTTTTAGCGGGTATCGGCGTCTTATCGGGACTACTGCTTATTTTTACATTACTACGATTGAGCTTAGGTCAACGACAGGAAGAAATTCAGCTTTATAGAACACTTGGCGCCAGTAAAAAGCGTGTAGAACAAACCATATGGGCTGAGTATGGTTTGATGGCTTTCGTTGCGGGTATTATCGCTATAATCGGCTCTGAACTGGTCGTCAGCGCCATTATGGTGTTTGGTTTCGAATTGCGACCACAGATACATTGGATGCTTTGGATACTGATACCTATCGGGACTTTTTTCACACTTGCTCTAGTTGTGAACAGTTTGATTAAACGCCTGCTAACTCCCATCAACAAAGCGATTGGTTAGTTTTTAACGGGTCAAGATGTCCAGTTATCCACAAAAACAGTGGATAAAGTTTGGGATAACTTGGCCTGTAGATAACTTTAATTTTCTCGCAGGCCCGGGTCTGCGTAGGCCTGCACAGATTTGTTATTCACAAAGGTAATTATTTCTAAGTTCTCCATTTTTGAGTCAAGCAGTTTTTTTCATTTTTTTTTCGAAAAAACGTCATAATTTCTCCATAAAAAATTTGTGATTTTATTCATTTCGTATTACCAGTAAAATGCACTGAGAATGAACGAATTAGCCGCATAAATGCAATTGAAAACGCAAACTCAAAGCTCGTCTAAAATCGCGATAATTGGTGGTGGTATTGCTGGTGCAACCACAGCTGTACACTTGGCTGAGCTGGGCTTAAATGTCCATCTATTTGAAAAAGGATCTGGGCTTGTTAGTGGGCCTCCAATCTGCCATTTGCACGCTGGTGGAAATTTATACAGAGAGATTTCTACAGATCAGTGCCTTGAGTTGCTCAAACAATCCATTGACACTGCGCGCCTTTATCCACAGACCATTAACCGTCGGCCTACGGTGATTGCTGTCCCGTACTCAGATGGAGGAAGCCCCGAGGAGTTGTATGAGCGCCTGATCACTATTCAGTCGTATTATACTGAGCTTGTGAAAGCAGATCCCGCCAACAAGGTGTTGGGAGAGCCTAGTGACTATTACAAATTTTACAGTCGTGAAGATCTCGAACAACTGATTGAACAACAACAACCCTCCCTACCTATTTCGATCGACGACTGGATGATTCCTTTTGCTAAGCATGCTGATCTTGATGTTCTGAAATTTCCTGTGGTTGCTGTTGAAGAGCATGGCTGGAGCGTCTTCCGGATTGGTGCATCTGCCACGTTAGCATTAGAAGCGATCCCTAATTGCACCATGATGACCAATACACAAGTTATTGGGGTAGAGGAACAGTCTAACAGTTGGAAGATTGAGTATATTGATCAAGAAGATCAGCTTCAGTTTCTCGAGTTCGACTATTTGGTCAATGCTTGCGGTTATGAAACTGGTTCAATCGATGACCTAGCCAACAAGCCACGTGAACGACTTGTTGAGTTTAAAGCGGCCTATGTGACTAAGTGGGATGAGTGCAATGAACTTTGGCCCGAGGTTATTTTTCATGGCCCAAGAGGCACACCAAATGGTATGGCTCAGCTAACACCTTATCCAGGCGGTGTATTCCAACTTCATGGGATGACTAAAGATATTACACTGTTTGAAGATGGGTTAGTCTCATCGACGGAGTCTACGTCACAGCCTCATTTACCCATGCGCTTGAAGCGAAAAATTCAAAAAGGTTGGGATGATGAGGTGATTACGGAAAGAAGCCGCAAAGCAATCGACCATATGGCTCGATTTATTCCTAACTACAAGCAAGCAACTGAACATGGCACACCACTTTTTGGTGCGCAGCAAATCCCGGGTCGTGATGACACGCTACGTGCAGCAGATGTGACTTTTGAAGGTGCACACTATGCCAGAGTCGAGGTGGTAAAAGGGTCATCGGCTCTAGAAGCTGCAATGAAACTGGTTCAAGAGTGGGGGCTATTTGACTACCAGGGTGCGAGTATTGAACTAATGCACCCTGTCATTATGAGCTTATCGGCAGAATCTGTAGAGGCCAAAGCACGAGAGCTTGCGAAGGAGCGAAACTATCCACAACAGTTGGCCGAATACTACGGAACACCAGCATAGCAGGGGCGGGTCTGTCGCCCTAATAGCCGAAATATCGTGCCCATTGTCCCCACACGTCTTGTAGTCCGAGCAAGTCGCCCCGTACGAACCTGACTTTTTGTCCCGGTTTTGCTTGAGCTAAGCGAGGTAAATCAATCCGAGCAACACAACCGATTTTAGGGTAGCCACCTATAGTTTGTCGATCATTGAGCAATATGATCGGCTCACCACTTGGTGTGACCTGTATCGAGCCAAGCGCTATGCCTTCACTTAAATACTCTTTTTGGGGTGGGGGGACAATGGCACCGGATAGTCGATATCCCATTCGGTTGACTAATTGGCTTATCTCAAATTGTTGAGAGTAAAGTGAAGCTACCGCATCTCTAGAAAAATCGTTAACTTGATAGCCTTCAATGACTCGCAGTTCAAGAGGCAAATTGTAATTTGGCTTATACCTAAATGTCATTTGCACTTGCTTAGACCCGATTGAATGCTGATTGAAGGGCAAGGTATCGCCTGCCTGAACGGACAAGCCGTTATTCAATCCACCGAGTTGGTCCCTCTCCACTGTAGCAGCGCTACCAAGTTGAGTTGAGACGGCAAATCCGCCTTTAATGGCGAGATAGGCGCGCAATCCGTTCTTAGGCAAACCAAACGAAAGAGTTTGCCCTTTTAATGCACGAAATGTTGACCAGTTGCCAATAATCTCGCCGTCGAGTTTTGCATTTAAGTCACCGCCCGCAATGGCGAGTTCGCAGGAGTGGTGAACAAAAAATTCTGCCTGACCTAAGGTTATTTCCAGCGTAGGCATGTTAATTGTGTTGCCCAATAGATGGTTAGCCCAGCTGTAGGCATAATCATCGACAGGTCCACCTTGGGCAATGCCGTAGTGAGCAAGCCCAAACCGACCAAAGTCTTGAATTAATGTCTGTTGTCCAGGTTTGATGACTTCGATATAGTTCTCAATTGTCATTGCCAACCCTCGCTTATGATACCACCTAATGATAAATACTCTTCTCGCTCGATAGCGTTGAATCTGATTTTAGTGCCTATATTGAACGGCAGTATTTTTGAATTGGTTGGGTCATAAAGGTCTACTGGACAATTACCAATAATATTCCAGCCTCCAGGTGTCTCACTCGGATAGACAGCAGTTTGATTATTAGCGATGGCAACGCTTCCTTTCGGTACGCGAACTCTGGGTGTCCGTTTTCTTGGTCGCCGTAAAGGCACATCCACTTCTGTTAGAAAGGCAAAACCTGCAGTGAATCCAATGGCTCCAACTGTGTATTCAGGCTTGGTGTGCGTAGAGATGATCTGGTTGCTTGATAGACCGGAGTCTAAATAGTCTTGTAGGTCTGGGCCAACTGACAGATCATAGTAAACGGGTAGATCTAAAATGTCCGCTTCGTGCACCTCCGGCATACTGAGTAAAGCTTGAGTGACGAGCTTTTCAAGGTATGGAACAAATTCGAAAATGGAAATTCTATGCGGAAGATAGTCAACGAGTATGGAGTCAAAAGAAGGGGTGACATTCATAACCCAAGCGCCTAGCTGATTGCTCAGGTAGTGGCTGATTTCGCCAATAACCCAAGAAAGGTGATCATTGGGTTCACTATGGAAGCGGATTAAGATTGAACACTCCGCAACAGGATCGATAGAGGTGTCTATACGCATCAAGTGAGATTCTCCTTATCAAGCATGGCCTTAATTTGCTTGATTACATTCACTGCTTGTTCGTTATCACCATGTACACAAATGGTATCAGCCTCTAATTCAACAGAGAATCCGTCAATAGTACGAACCTTGCCGTAGCGAGCAATTTGTAATACTTGGTTGAGAATATCTTCTTGTTTGTTGAGTACAGCATTTTGTTGTCCACGTGGCGCTAAGAAACCATTTGCTTGGTAACTTCGATCCGCAAATGCCTCGAATAGCAGTGGGACGTCATATCTATCAGCAATGTCTAAGTATGGCTGGGTATCGGCTATTGCAAGAGTCATTAAGGGCAACCCAAAACTTGCGACAGCATCAACGACAGACTCAAAAACAACTAAATCCTTAAGCATGTCATTGTAGAGTGCGCCATGTGGCTTAACGTAACTTAGATCTTTGTTGTGGCTGTCACAGAGTCCTTTAATCGCCCCAACTTGATAAATGAGCATATTGGTGATTTCATCAGCAGTGAGTTTGATGCTTCGCCGTCCAAATCCTTGCAGATCGGGGTAGCTTGGATGAGCGCCGATTTCGACGTCGTATTTTATCGCAAGTTTAATTGTTTCATTCATTACTTGTGGGTCTGAGGCGTGAAAACCACAAGCGATATTAGCCATATGGATATAAGGCATCACGCTGTCGTCGTTACCCATTTTCCACGCTCCGAAACTCTCACCCATATCACAATTAAGACTGATCGAACGTTTTTCCATTGGCGTCAAATTTCCCTAATCAAATCATTTAGTAAGATGTTTCAAATTGCCGTACTAAACAGTGATCTAACTCATTATTTGATGAATACTTAACAAAAACAGTTCAATCCATCGAGCTATCACAAGTTCAAGCGGCTATGGTCAATGGAAGAGAGGAGTGCGAAGCGTCACATACTGGGCCATAAAATCGGCTATTTGTATGTGAGAGCATTGATACTTCGTACAGCAAGAGCTAAGAAAGCTATTCTGAAACCCTGATAATATCAGCGGATACCGCGATGCATACAGCGAAAACAAACGGTAAAGGGCGATTTGTCATCAGAAGTGAAGAGCGAGCACTCGATAGAGCATAAGAGCTTTGCTTAGCCAACCAATTGATTTAACATAAGAGTATGTTTTTAAAAGGTTAGCGACATGAAAGTTTTAGTAACTGGTGGAATGGGTTACATAGGTAGCCATACTTGCATCCAAATGATTGAGGCAGGAATGACCCCTGTCATTTTCGATAATCTATACAATAGTAAGCATTCAGTGTTAGATCGAATTGAGAAAGTGACGGGTTTTAGACCTCTCTTTATTCGCGGCGACATTCGTGACAAATCAGAGATTGTCGACGCATTAGAACAAAACAACATTGAAGCCGTCATCCATTTCGCAGGCTTAAAAGCCGTAGGGGAATCTGTAGAAAAGCCACTTGAGTATTATGATAACAATGTAAATGGTACGTTGGTTCTGATTGATGCAATGCGACAAGCTAAAGTTCACTCGTTAGTTTTTTCTTCGTCTGCAACGGTTTATGGCGATCCTGCCTCGGTACCTATTCGTGAAGATTTTCCTACAAGTGCAACTAATCCTTATGGTCGCAGTAAGCTCATGGTTGAAGAGTGCTTGACCGACTTTCAAAAGGCTAACCCAGACTGGAGTATTACTTTGCTCCGTTACTTTAATCCTGTTGGATCACATCCTAGCGGTGAACTTGGTGAAGACCCTCAGGGTATTCCGAATAACTTGATGCCTTTTGTCTCTCAAGTAGCGGTAGGACGCAGGGAATGCTTATCTGTATTTGGTAATGATTATCCGACACCTGACGGTACAGGAGTGCGTGATTACATTCATGTTATGGATCTATCTGATGGTCATATTGCTGCATTAAGCAAAGTAGGGCAAAAGTCAGGCCTGCATATCTATAACTTAGGGACAGGGAATGGGTCTAGCGTTCTTGATATGGTCAAAGCGTTTGAAAAAGCATCGGGAAAGGCAGTTACTTATAAAGTGGTTGAACGCAGACCGGGCGATATTGCTGAATGTTGGGCAGATCCGGCAAAAGCGAAACAAGACCTTAATTGGCAGGCGGTACGCAGTTTAGAGCAAATGACTGAAGATACTTGGCGTTGGCAATCCAATAACCCCAACGGCTATCCAGAGTAATACCAGTAAGAATGACGAGATATTTATTCTGGTTGGTATAAGTTCTAAAAACGACAAAGCCACCTTTGCGAAAACTAAGGTGGCTTTTTTATGTTCGATACAAAATAGGCAAAATTGGACCGAAATGAAAGGGCAAGGTGAGTCGCCCTTTTGGCTAGCGGCTTACTCCACTTCTTTATCTTTACCTAATGACAATAGCCATACAGACACGCCTGCTACTACTGCAAAACCAGACAAGATAATGACAGGCATAGCGCTGTAACCAAGAACATGCCAAATAACCGATTCAAAAGTACTCATTATTCAGTGCTCCTTATTGCCAGCCTTTAACGCCGTGCATATCTGGTAGTTTATGCGCGATACCTTTGTGACAGTCTACACAGGTTTTCTCACCAGACGCCAGCGCAGTAGAGTGCTGCTTGGCACTTCTTGAGCCTTGCTCAGAGAAATCCATGTACTCAAACTGGTGACAGTTACGACATTCGAGAGAGTCATTCTTCTTCAAGCGCGCCCACTCGCGTTCTGCAAGGTGAGCACGACGCTCTTGGAATTTCTCCGGCGTATCAATAGTCTTAGTAACAAAGTGTGCAAACAGCTCTTTAGATGCTTGAACTTTACGTACGATCTTATCTGTCCACTCGTGCGGTACGTGACAGTCTGAACAGATAGCTCGTACGCCAGAACGATTAGAGTAGTGCACCGTTTCTTGAATTTCCGCAACGATAGGAGCGTGACAACCTGAACAGAACTCTTCAGAGTTGGTTGCTTCCATACCCGTGTTAAATGCGCCCCAGAATAGAAGACCGCCAGCGAAACCCATGAATAAAACCACACCGACTGCAGCTTTACTCGGGCTTGCTAACCGCTTCCAAAACGCTTTCAATAATTTCATAGATAACCTCTTATTTACTCACGTGATTACTTAAGCGCATCCACACTCTTGAAATCGTTCTCGATTAAAGGTTTTGCGTTTGCTTGAGGTACGTGACACTGAAGACAGAAGTAACGACGAGGAGACATATCAGCAAGAACAGCGTCTTCACGGTTAACATAGTGGGTTACACTGATCTTCGTCGCGCCCATCTCTTTGGCGTTTTTCCAACTGTGACACGATAGACACTTGTTCGCGTTCAAAGATACTTCATAGCTACGAATGTTATGTGGTATTAGAGGTGGCTGGTAAACAAAGCTACTGTCTAAAACCTGCTCACGTGGGTACTTTTTAAAGTCATCAGCTGAGCGTGTCGCTTCAAGTTCACTTGCTCCACGTAGTGATTCAAGACCACCAATACCGCCTGGATTTTCCAGTTCAGCTACAGCAGTTCCACTTACTAGAGCACCGACAGATAAAAGTGCAATTAGAAATTTCTTCATTATTAATTCTCCGCCTAATGGCTAAATTCTTGATTCTGACCACCCTAAATAGGGCGGCCAGAGCATTCATAATTAAGCGATCTTAGTGATCTTAACTGGACACTTCTTGAAGTCTGTCTGTTTAGAAAGCGGGTCAGTCGCATCAAGAATCAACTTGTTAATCAGAATACGTGCGTCAAAGAATGGTACGAATACCAAGCCTTCAGGTGGACGGTTACGGCCACGTGTCTCAACGCGAACGCGAACTTCACCACGTTGGTTCTCAATAAGAACCTCTTCACCGCGTCGTACGCCGCGAGCTTTTGCGTCAGCAGGGTGAATGTAGACCACTGCATCAGGTACCGCTTTGTATAGCTCAGGTACACGACGAGTCATCGTGCCGGTATGCCAGTGCTCAAGAACACGACCAGTACATAGCCACATATCATATTCAGAATCTGGAACCTCAGGTGGCGCTTCATATGGTGCTGAAATGATCCACGCTTTACCATCTGGTTTACCGTAGAAGTCCCAATCAGAACCCGTTTTAGCATATGGATCTGAGCCTTCTTTATAGCGCCATAGGGTTTCTTTTCCATCTACGACAGGCCAGCGAAGACCTCGAACCTGGTGGTAAACATCATATGGTGCCAAGTCGTGTGCTTTACCGCGGCCGAAAGTCGCATACTCTTCGAATAGGCCTTTCTGCACGTAGTAACCGAAGTGGTGCGCGTCATCGTTTAGCTCTCGAGATTCTTCGATAGGGTATTTATTAATCACACCGTTTGCGAATAGCATGTCGTACATGGTTTTGCCTCGGTACTGAGGTGCTTGTGCAAGCTGCTCTTCAGTCCAAACTTCTTCCATCTTGAAGCGTTTTGAGAACTCCATTACCTGCCATAAGTCGGATTTCGCTTCTCCAACAGTGCCCACTTGTTGATACCAAGCTTGAGTACGACGTTCTGCGTTACCGTAAGCACCTTCTTTCTCGATCCACATTGCTGTAGGAAGGACAAGGTCCGCAGCTTGTGCAGTCGCTGTTGGGTATGGGTCAGAACAAACGATAAAGTTTTCTGGGTTACGGTAACCCGGCAAACGTTCGCCATTGATATTTGGACCTGCTTGCATGTTGTTGTTACACATTACCCAGTAAGCGTTTAGTTTACCGTCTTTGAGCATACGGTCTTGAAGAACCGCGTGGTAACCTGGTTTTGGTGGAATAACACCATCAGGAATGTTCCAAATCTTCTCTGCAACTTTACGGTGTTTAGGGTTTGCAACGACCATATCTGCTGGTAGGCGGTGTGCAAACGTACCCACTTCACGAGCTGTACCACATGCTGAAGGCTGACCTGTTAGTGAGAATGGGCTGTTACCAGGAGTCGAAATCTTACCTGTCAATAGATGGATGTTGTAAATCAAGCTGTTCATCCATACACCGCGAGTATGTTGGTTCATACCCATAGTCCAAAGAGACATAACTTTAGTCTTTGGATCAGCGTATTGCTTAGCAAGCTCTATTAGTTTTTCTTTCGATACACCTGACATTTCAGATGCCTTCTCTAGAGTGTACGGCGCAACTGATTTCTTGTATTCCTCAAAAGAGATCGAAGACATTTTTCCTGAGTTAGGGTTAGCCGCTGCTTTTTGTAGTGGGTCATCGTCGCGAAGGCCATAGCCGATGTCAGTTGCAGTTTGCTTGAAATTGGTGTGCTTGTTAACGAAGTCCCAGTTAACTGCATCGTTTTCGATGATGTAGTTTGCAATGAAGTTAGCGATTGCCAAATCTGTCTGAGGCTCGAAAATATAGCCTTCGTCTGCCAACTCAAAAGAGCGGTGGTAGTAGGTAGAGAGTACATTTACCTTAACGTGAGGGTGACTTAAACGACGGTCTGTAACACGAGTCCAAAGTACTGGGTGCATTTCAGCCATGTTTGAACCCCAAAGTACGAAAGAGTCCGCATTTTCGAAGTCATCGTAACAACCCATTGGCTCATCAATACCGAAGGTACGCATAAATGCACCAACCGCTGATGCCATACAGTGACGAGCATTAGGGTCGATGTTGTTTGAGCGGAAACCTGCTTTCATCATTTTTGCAGCAGCATAACCTTCCATGACAGTCCATTGGCCTGAACCAAACATCCCAACACCAGAAGGTCCTTGTTTCTTAAGCGCTTCTTTCCACTTGTCTGCCATAGTGTCAAATGCGACATCCCAAGACACTGGAGTGAAGTCACCTTCCTTGTCGTACTTACCGTCCTTCATTCGAAGAAGTGGTTGAGTCAAACGGTCTTGACCATACATGATTTTTGATAAGAAGTAGCCTTTGATACAGTTTAGGCCCTTATTTACTGGTGCCTCTGGGTCACCTTGCGTCGCTACGACTTTGCCGTTTTGCGTACCTACAAGAACTGAACAGCCAGTACCACAGAAGCGACAAGGTGCTTTGTCCCACGTGATTTTTGTTTGGTCTGAGCTCGCGATCAGATTAGTAGCAGACGCAGGCAAGGTGATGCCTGCAACCGCTGCTGCTGATGCTGCTGCGTTTGCTTTAACAAACGCTCGTCTTGTCATCTTCATACTTCACCCTCGGTTTGGGAATATTGAGTTCCAGTGTTGTTATTTTGTGATTCATCATCTTCAAGCCCAGTTTCGATTTGGTGATAAACCAAAGCTGTGCTTAACACATTCGGGAGGTTATTGATGGTTTCGATCGTATCGGTGATAAAGCCCTGATTTTGAGTTTCCAACACCACTACGATTTTTCCTTCCGGACTATCACCGTAGATTTCTGCGTTATCATTCTTTTCTATCTCAGCTTTCACTTCGTTGAGGTGTTCAGGCGAACAATGTACGACCAAACTCGAAATGTGCACTTCATTCAGTGACATAAACTTCTTCCGTATTAAACTAAATTGCTCACATTGATGGATGAAGTAGGGCAAACTGCAACGCATGCGCCACACCCTGTACATTCATCAAGTTCTAATTTTGGTTGTGCGACTTTGCCGATTTCTAATCTGAATTTTATTGCCATGGTGTCACACATATCACCACAGCTACGGCATTCAACATTTTGCTTTGCCAGGCAGCTTCCTTCTATTGAAGCCTTTGCATTCCAAGGGGGAGCGATTTCATCTTTAAACAATGGCTCAGGGCACACGTCGGCACATTGATAGCAAAATGTGCATTCACCTTGAGCAAAGTCGACTTGAGGAAAACCACCATCGCCTTTAATAATTATATTCGTTTCGCATACTTCACTGCATTTGCCACATCGCGTGCACATGTCAGTGAAAGTGTTACTGTTAATAAGCCATGGCAGGCGAATAGTGTTATCGTCAGCGAGACGTTTTGAAAAAAGGCGTCTTTTAGAAAGGTCTACCACTTCGCTACCCAGTTTTGTTAGATATTGTTTTTATGGCTAAATAACTGTTCATAACTTGTAATTTGCCCTTACATAAATTGTAGTTTTTGACATATTCGTATAAATACCCCCAAGGGGGTAATTGGCATTTAAAGTTGTTTTAGATCAATAAACTTACGCGTAAGTGATCACATATTGTCATCTTAATTAGTAATAAGCTTAGTATCTAATCACCGATTTTCTATTAAAGGTTGTAACCTACCCGTGTTAAAAAATGTGAAAAGCTCTGTAACCACAACTGTCGCCAAAGCAATGGTGTTAATTTTGCTTCTTTCGGTAACGACGACAGGGTTCGCAATTTTCACTCTGGCATCGAGTTTGAACGACGCTGAGGCGGTAAATGTTGCAGGCTCAATGCGCATGCAAAGCTATCGACTTGCCCATGATATTCAATCCCAGTCTGTAGACTATTCGTATCACATCACTCAGTTTGAGCGCTCAATCTATTCTGATTCAATGAAAGCGTTACAAAACTGGGCTGTTCCTGAAGACATTACACATGACTATTACCGATTAATTGTACGTTGGCATGAACTAAAGCATCTATTACGAAGTGAACAAAGAGAACGCTATCTTGTTTTGGTCGCGGGATTTGTAAATCAAATCGATTCTTTTGTATTTAAGCTGCAAGACTATTCTGAGAAAAAACTCATATCTTTGGCCTGGGTAGGTGGCTTGGGACTCGGCGGTGTTCTTTTGATCAGTATTTTTATTGTTCACTACACTCGTAAGCATATCGTTAAGCCGTTAAATTCACTCGTTATCGCCAGCGAACAGATCCAATCACGTTCATTTAATGTCGAACTAAATATAGATAGCGAAAATGAAATGGGTATTCTGTCTAAGGCGTTCAATAACATGGCCCGTGATCTCGGCAACCTTTATCGCGGGCTAGAGCAGGCGGTAAATGAAAAAACCCAGAAGCTTCAGCATGCCAATGATTCGTTGCGAGTGCTTTACCAGTCATCTCAAGAGCTTACGGTCTCTCGTATCACTCAAGATAACTTTTCCGCCATTCTAAAGCATATCGCGAGCCTAGAGGGCATATCTTCCGTACGTCTTGAAATTAATGAACCTGGGGAAAGAGCAATATTATTGACAGAAGGCGAAGGTTGTAAAAAGTGTACCAAGCAGTGCCAAAGCCAAACCTTGTCACTTGATGGCGTTAAATTAGGTACCTTGTACTGGAAAGTCTCTCTACCGTGCCCAGATCAAGCATTGATCGACAATTTTGTACAAATTTTATCGCGTGCGGTATATTACAATCAGGCGCAGAGGCAAGCAGAGCAGCTTCTAGTCATGGAAGAGAGAGCGACTATCGCCCGTGAACTACACGACTCATTAGCCCAAGCACTCTCTTATTTGAAAATTCAGGTTTCTATTTTAAAGAGAGGGGTGAAAAAAATCCCAGACTCGCCTGAGCTTGCTAAAACGACACCTGTATTAACTGAGCTTGATACTGGTTTGTCGGCTGCCTATACACAGCTTAGAGAGCTGCTGACGACATTTAGACTGTCTATAAAAGAAGGCAGTTTTGGCTCGGCTCTACATACAATGACAGAACAGCTATCTGATCAGACAGATGCTGAAATTAAACTAACAAATGAGCTTTCTTCAATCGAGCTCGATACTAATCAGCAAGTGCATTTGCTGCAATTGATCCGTGAAGCTACGACTAATGCGATCAAACATGCAAAAGCCGAGACGATATCTATAGAGTGCAACGAAAGTGATACTCATATCAAAGTTGCTGTCCGAGATGATGGTATAGGCTTTGATTCTACTGTGGAAAAAGCGAACCACTATGGTCTAAGCATAATGCAAGAAAGAGCATCTAGGCTAAAAGGACAATTGAAAATTTCGACAACCCCAAACTTAGGTTGTGAAGTATATTTAGAGTATCCAAAATTAAAGGATTCAAACATTGACAGAATTTAGAGTTTTATTGGTCGATGACCATCCATTGATGCGTCGTGGTATTAACCAGTTATTGAGTTTTGAAGATGAATTCAACGTTGTCGCAGAAGCAAGCAATGGGGCTGAAGCTGTTGCCCAGAATCATGAACATAAACCCGATTTGATCCTTCTTGATTTGAATATGAAAGGAATGTCTGGGCTAGATACTTTGAAAGCACTTCGGGCTGATGAGTGTGACGCGACGATTGTAATTTTGACTGTCTCTGACAGTCCAGCAGACATTGAAGCGATTGTACAAGCTGGGGCTGATGGCTATTTATTAAAAGACACTGAGCCGGATGAACTCATCGAACTACTAAAGAGTTCATTACAGGGTAACAAGTCATACAGTAAGGAAGTTGCAAAATACTTGTCTGAGCGCCAGAACAGCACAACGGTTTTTGATGAGCTTACAGATCGTGAGATGCAGATATTAAAAGAAGTAGCTAAAGGGCTAAGAAATAAGCAAATTGCCGACACCTTATTTATTTCTGAGTCTACCGTAAAAGTCCATATGAAAAGCCTGTTAAAAAAGCTTCAGGTCCCATCTCGCACGGCAGCGACTGTCCTATATTTAGAGCGTTATGGTGAGATAAAGTAAATCGAATACCGTAAAAATTAAAGGGCGCTCAATTGAGCGCCCTTTAATTTTACTAACTTGTTGAATTAGGCTGACATTGGAACAAGGATCAGTGTACCAACGATCACTGTCGCTAAACCACACAGGACTGGCACAGAGGTACGCTTAACAACCTCAAATGGACTGATCTTAGCCATACCTGATGTTGCGACGACAACACCTGATACTGGTGAGATAGTACGGCCCAAGTTAGAGGCTTGTAGCATTGGAATGATTAAGAAAGCCGGGTTAAGTCCCATTTTAGCAGCAAGCGAAGGCGCTAACTCAACAAAGGCATAGAATGGAGCATTTCCTGACCCCGTTGCAATAGCTGCTGCGACTGTTAGAGCAGTGAGGATAAACATCAACGCAATACCGCCAGCTCCTGCAGTTTCGGCAAGGTGAAGCAGGTTGTCGATTGCGCCAATAGACATAAGTCCTTGTGCAAATACACCAGCAGCAACTAACAACATTACCACGCCTTTAAATGCGTCTGCCATACCTTGGTAGCAAGACTCAAGATCTTCGAGTGTTTTCTCTCCATCGAAACGCTTAACAACAAAGTTCACCAATGCGCCGATAAAGATCGACAATACTACAATCGTGTAGATATCGAGTGATAGACCCGGAATTGTACGGCCATTAAATAGGAAGACACCGATTATAGGTAGAAACGGTAAAACAGCGTAGAAGGCTGGAGCATTCACTTCGATTTCTGAAACATCAACGCGCTCCATTGGAGAATTGTCTTTCTTGTCTAGATATTTGTTCCAGAAGAATGCAGCAACTGCCATCACAATAATCGCACAGATTGAAACTGGAAGAACAGTTTGTACGGCAAAAACGTCAAGTGCTAAACCCGACTTTTCGGCAGCGATAACAACATCACCTGAAGTCGGTGAGAGAATAATGGCAGCAGGGGATGCACACACAGCAACAGCAGCAGGGCGTGAAATGCCCATCGCGGTCATCATAGGGAACAACGTTGCCATTAACAGCACACCGAGACCTGTTGCAGAACTTACTGCTAAAGACATCAAACACGCAACGATGTAGGCAGCAACTAATAATACGTAGGGAGACTTAATGAATGAAAGCGGCTTAGAAAACTGTTTAACAACCACATTGTTTGCGCCAATGTGTGTCATGTAAGAAGCGAAACCACATAGCAGCATGATTTGCATCCCTAAGCCACCACCACGGTATTGAAGCATGTATTTCACATACTCTAGTGCATCGGTAAACATATTACCTGTTGAAGCGACTTTTGAAGGTAAAACTGTATGGCCAATTAGACCTGTAATTATGAGTAGTAGTACACCTGCAGTTAAAAGAACGCCGGCTGGTTTATAGCCTTTGACGATGAAATAGCCAACCGCGATGGTCACGACTAATCCAATTAAGAGTTCCAGCATAGAATTCTCCTCCGAATATGAAAAATAGATAGAAACTGTTTCAAACTATGTCAGGGAATGTACAGAATTCTATGCTGTAGCACGAGTGCTAGTTTCTGTTCTGATGATCTAGAACAAAAAATCGTAATAAGTATTAAAATGCAAGGAATATCATGTATTTCGAAGGTATATAGGATGTTAATAATATTGCTGCGGATAGTATTGGAACTAATAACTAGATCTATTGTTGAGGGCGTACGCGGCTTGTTGACAGCTTATTGATATAGCTGGTGATAAACGATGCTTGGATCACCAATTGAGCTCAAGTTATTCGACTCATCAATGTAAACGGCAGGCAATGGCTCTGGCATACCTAAGAAATAGCCTTGAAATAAATCGATGTCTAAGTTACGCATTGCTTCAAGCTGCTGGCTGGTTTCTACCCCTTCGACAACCACTTTTGAGCCCAATCTTTTGGCCAACTTGATACCAGACATTAAACGGAACTGGTCACCAGCCATATAAGCAAGCAATAGCGAACGATCTAGTTTAATGATGTCGGGTTTTAGACGCTCAGCCCTTTGACGGTTTGAGGCGTTAACTCCGAAATCATCGACGGCTATATTAAAATCACTCGCGGATAGTTTTCTCGTCGCGGTTTTTAGTGTTTCCTCGTTTGAAGCATTGAGTTCAACGATCTCCATCACCAATTGTGAGTTGTCTAAGTTTAGGGCTTTTAACCGTTGAGCGAGTAGACTCTCATCTATGTTTCCTAAAGCTAAATATTCTCCTGCTGACGGAAGAACGTTGAGAAAGAGCTTAAGATGTCTATATTGTGAACGGGCAAAGTTTCGAATATGAATGACTCGGCTCAAGCGCTCAACGCTGATTTTGTCGTCAAAATTGATGTTTTCGTTGTGGAAAAACTGATCAGGGCGAATTGGGCCTGCCAATGAGTCGTGAATTCTAACCAAGGCTTCAACGCCAATGATGGTATTTGTAGTATCAAAAATAGGCTGGAATACACTATTGAGAGTCAGGTGTTTATATGTGCCAATGTATTGAGAATCCTCGTTCATCGAAAGACAATCCACAAACTGCTGCCTAGTGGAAAGAATCATATTTACTACTGACCTCTGTGCTTACCTAAATTATTCCGCATGAAATGGTGCAACGTTTTGACATATTATTGACACAGACTCGAATCTGTCAACGGTTGTCTATAACTAGATGGACTAGTTTTGAATCAGTCCCCGTTTTAAAGGGAGTTGCGTCAAAATAAAACAGTCAGATGGACTATGCTATCTGTCATTAAAGTCACCTTATCATCAAACTGTATTATTTAGAGCTGAGAAAAATTAATTCAACATAGTTGGGATGGTTTTTAGGCGAAGTTCTCATCAGCACGGGTTAGAGGCGTTTTCATTGCGGCCATACTTTGACATCACAAGAAAAGAAAAAGCCCTACTAATGAGTGATACAAATGTCTAGGTCAGCCTGAGTTGTGTTGGGCGTATCTTCATTTGATATACCTAATGGATGATAGGACTGTCCGGTATTTAGCTAAGCTGAATGACAGAGTACAATTGTATGTACTTTCTCACCAATTGTTTATCTGTCGCTCTTTTCAATGGGTGCGTGAACTTTACAAAGTAGGGGCTAATACTAAAGTGCTGCTCTAATGACTGAGCAAGTAATGATTCACTCTCATAAAGGGTGATCCCTTGAATTCGGTATTCGTCAATTTCGTCGGGCAACTGACCCGTCCACCAATGAAGTAATTCTCGGCTCTGTTTGTTTCTAGTTATCCAGTGATCGGTGAGCAGAAGCAGTAAGTCGTTTGGTTGCACCGCGTAGCCGTATTCTTCTTGCCATTGAGCGATAGTACGAAACAGCTTTTTGCGGCATGAAGGTCCAGCACTGACGAGGTGAGAGGTTAGTACCCAGACAGTGCCAATTTCAGAGCTAATACGGTAGTGATGAGGAAAATCAGTACTAGGGTTACTATCTAGGGCCTTGTAGTCGTAATCATGACCGAACTCAGTCAGGGTACGTGAAAGACGTCTTGAAAAAGCCAAACCTAGATGATGCTCGCTCATTCCTTTATTGTGAATGGTCGGATAGTGTTTTTCACACAACGCCATACAATCGGCCTGAAATTCATTAACACTTTGAACCAGCACATCCAATAACAAGATCCATCTCTCCATAATGAGCAATATGCGACACTAGCCTAACACGCGCTAGTTAACTTTCGTTACACTTAATCGGCAAAATAATAAGGGACTTGAAGGGTTTATGTCTAAGATTGAATTTACATCACAACAAAAGCAGACGATGTCGCGAGAGCTACAACGCTACATGGAAGATGAGCTTGAGATAGAGATTGGCCAATTCGATGCCGATTTTCTGTTTGACTTTATTGTGAGTCGATTTGGAGCGGCTTTTTATAACAAGGGTCTTGCCGATGCTCAATCTATTATTGAGAGGAAGATCATTGATATTGGAGACGAAATTTATGAAATAGAGCAAGAGAGTTATTTTGAAAAGTGACGAAATCATTCGTTCAAGAATTTCGAACGACTCAATCAAGCGAAGGATATTTCTCTATTGTAAAGAATGGTAAATAATCTGTTGCAAGAAAGATGAGATATGTACTCTAAATTAAAACAAGAGTCATTAACCTTTAGGGCAATCAGATGAAATCGGAAGTTAAAAACTATAACCCAGTTGCACGAGCTCTTCATTGGCTTTCAGCGCTGGCCATTATAGGGTTGTTTGCTGTAGGACTATGGATGGTTGATTTGTCGTACTATAGTGAGTGGTATCGCACCGCGCCACATTGGCATAAATCAATCGGTTTGTTACTGGCAGGATTAACCTTATTTAGACTCTTTTGGAAAATAGTGACGGCGTCACCTAAAGTTGAAGGGGCCGCCTATGAGATCATCGGTGCCAAGCTGGCTCACTTGGGGATGTACGCGATACTTTTGGCACTCTTTGCCTCAGGGTACTTAATCTCTACGGAAGATGGGCGAGGCATTGATGTATTCACTTGGTTTACTGTTCCTGGGTTAGGAGCCTTGTTTGAAAACCAAGCCGATATTGCTGGACAAGTTCACTTTTACGCCGCTTGGGCACTCATTATTATTGCTGCAGTGCATGCTATTGCGGCTTTGAAACACCACTTTATTAATAAAGACAACACGCTACGCAAAATGATAGGAGCTTCAAAATGAAAAAAACGTTATTTGCTACCGGATTAGCAATGGTAATGGCATTACCATTTGGTGCAAGCGCGGCGGATTACATGATCGATACAAAAGGTGCTCATGCTTCGGTGAACTTTAAAGTCAGTCACCTAGGCTACAGCTTTATTCAAGGTCGTTTTAACACATTTGATGGCGAGTTTTCTTATGACCCAGCTAATGTTACAGCATCAAAAGTGATGGTAAATGTAGACACTACGAGTCTAGATTCAAATCATGCGGAGCGTGATAAGCACATCCGCAGCTCAGATTTTATCGATGCGTCGAAGTATTCTACTGCGACCTTCACAAGTACAAGTGTTGTCGACAAAGGTAACGGAAAGCTTGAAGTTAATGGTGAACTAAACCTACACGGTGTTACCAAACCAATTACTATTGATGCGATCTTCATTGGTGCAGGTCAAGACCCTTGGGGTGGGGAGCGCGCTGGTTTCTTAGGTTCAACTCGCTTGGAGCTTGCTGACTTCAATATTCCAGTAATGGGTGCATCTAGCTACGTTGATATGGAACTTCACGTAGAAGGTATTAAGAAGTAAGCCATTAACTGCTAAACGATAAAGTAGCCCCCAACTTGCGTTGGGGGCTTTTTGGTCAAGCGACTTATTTCCTAACCAAAATCCTAGCCTAGCGTTGTTATGTTTTATTGTTACGCCGACTCAAGCTCACGCTCTTCCACAACCGTGATACGCTCACCGTAAATAGGACGCAGGGCAATTAGCACGTTTTCTCGAGTGATCACACCAACTAACGATCCATTGTCTAAAACCGGCAATACGTGAGGCTTGCTTACTTTCATTGCTTTCGCACGTTCTTCTAAAGAAAGCGTGGTGAACTGAGTAGCAATACCCATGCTAGTTGTTGGATAAAGTTGCTCTTTATCGATACAGAGGAACTCAGCAATGTCGACGAGCTTGTCATTAGCATCGATAGCAACAACGTCTCGTGACATAATGTCGACCACTTTCTGTTCTTTGGCTGGTATGTAATCTTGGCACCAAAGATCCACCATTACGTCATGAGCAGAGAAGAACCCAACTAATCGGCCTTCAACGTCACAAACAGGTGCACTGACTTGATGGTTGTCTAGTAGAGTATCGATCGCCACTGATGTTGGCATTTCTGCGCGCAGTACTAGAGGTTGCTGGTTCATGATTGCTGATGCAGTAATGTTGCTGTTCATAGTGATTTCCTTAGCCGAATTAATCTGAGTTGTTGTAGTGATTGCGTGTACATTTGCCGCTTTAAGTTGTGGTCTGCGATAAATCCCCCAGTTAGCCAGTCCGACGAGTACAGAACCGCCGACGATGTTTCCTAACGTGACAGGAATAAGGTTGGCGAAGACAAATTGTTGAATGTTGAGGTCAGCATATTGAGTGGATGCGACTCCGATTTGCTGCCAGAAACTTTCTGGTGCGAAGTTGTGAATAACGATACCCAACGGCACCATAAACATGTTTGCGACGCAGTGTTCAAAACCGCTGGAGACAAACATTGCAACTGGCATGATGGTCATCGCTGCTTTTGTCATCGCATTGGCACTGCTGAAAGTGAGCCATATAGCCAAACAAACAAGTAAGTTACACAGAACGCCCAGAGCAAAAGCTTGAACAGGAGTATGGTGCAGTTTATGTTGGGCGATGTTTAATGCATTCAGCCCCCATTGACCGTGGTCCATTTGGTACAGACCTGCAGCCGACACGATGACTAGTAGCAACATGGCTCCAATAAAGTTACCGAGGTAAACTTTGCCCCAAATAGAAAGCATCTTGCTAAAGCTAATTTGTTTGTTCGCCCATGAAATGCTTGATAGGACGGAACTGGTGAATAGTTCACCGCCACAAATCACAATCAAAATTAAGCCCATGCTAAAGGCCAATCCGCCGGCTAAGCGGCTTAATCCCCATCCAGCTTCGGCACTACCCGTTGTCACAGTGATATAAAAGAGAAATGCCAAGCCAATAAACGCGCCAGCCATTATTGCTAGGCTCAAAGTCATGCCACTGCTTTTCTTTGCTTTACTGAGAGCGAATTTTTCTGCCTCAGCCATCATCTCGATGGGAGAAAAATATTGATTATTCGTTTGAGCTGATGCCATAAGCGCTCCCAAGTGCAAATTTCATAGTTAAACCTCCTTAAGATTTCAGCGACTTGATGTTCGCTGCCAAACCAGAATAGGTAAGTCACAACATCAGGTAAAATTGATAATTTTTAAAATCCTCATCAAAAATATTGATAAGGAAATTTTGATGGGTAAAATGAAACGACTTGCTTATTGGGACTGCAATTAGCGAGAGATCAGAGTGTTACAGACAACAACTCAATATTGGAAACAAGGATAGGAGCGCTATGCGATATTCATTAAAACAGCTCGCAGTTTTTGATGCTGTTGCTGATACGGGAAGTGTAAGTTTGGCTGCCGATAAGCTTGCGTTAACGCAATCGGCAACCAGTATGTCGCTCGCTCAACTTGAAAAGATGCTTGGCCGTCCTCTTTTTGAACGGCAAGGCAAGCAAATGGCGCTTACTCATTGGGGAATGTGGTTACGACCAAAAGCAAAACGCTTGTTGCAGGATGCTCAGCAGATCGAAATGGGGTTTTACGAGCAACACTTATTGAGTGGGCATTTAAAGCTAGGCGCAAGCCAAACCCCAGCGGAACACTTAGTGCCAGACCTTATCAGTATTATTGATAACTCATTTCCAGAAATGCGCATTTCACTCAAAGTGAAAAGTACTGACAGCGTTTTACAGGGTGTTCTTGACTACAAATACGATATCGGGATTATCGAAGGTCGTTGCGACGACAATCGATTAAACCAAGAGGTATGGTGTCGAGATCATTTGACGGTTGTTGCAGCAGCCCATCATCCGTTTGCTCGTCACGAAACCGTAAGCCTTGCACAGCTTGAACAAGCGCGTTGGGTACTGAGAGAGCATGGTAGCGGCACAAGAATGATATTTGATAGTTCTATTCACCATCTTATTGAAGACTTAGATGTCTGGCGTGAATATGAGCATGTTCCTGTTTTGCGCAGCATGGTCGAAAATGGACAGTATCTTACCTGTTTACCTTATCTAGATGTTGAACGCTCAATAGAAAGCGGCCAGCTAGTGGCACTCAATGTGCCTGAGCTTACGATGGAACGAACGCTCTCATTTGTTTGGCGCGCTGATATGGTCGAAAACCCGCTAGTAGAGTGTATTAAAAGAGAGGGGGCTAGAATGATGAAAGGTAAACCATCGGTTCTTTAGTATTTACTAAAACTGTTGAAATATCGATTGCATCACAATAATCATGATCCAACAAAGGTTTGTTACTTTAATAATGTGATCAAGGTATTACTTGAGTGTCGATATTTTACCTATTATGCAATCTTGTACTTTTGATGTGTGATGACACACTCTGGGCGAGACGCAATGACCACTCTATTCGCAATTTCTCTTACGACAGGCATTTTATCTGGTGTTTGGGGATGGATAGCCATCACCTTAGGTTTGCTTTCATGGGCAGGCTTTTTGGGATGCACTAGCTATTTCGCATCACCGAATGATGGTCTAAAGGGATTATCAGTTAGTTTGATAACCAATATGAGTGGTGTTTTTTGGGCAATGGTAATTATCCACGCATCGCAGTTTGCCTCGCTTGAAATCTTAGGTTATGTAATAACCGCTATTGTCGCTTTCTTGATGTGCATACAAGCAAAACAAACTTGGCTTGGGTACATTCCAGGGACTTTTATTGGTTCCTGCGCGACATTTGCGGCAGATGGAAATTGGAAACTAGTGATCCCTTCACTTATCCTTGGCGGAATCTTCGGTTATCTAATGAAAGCCAGTGGCTTGTGGATCCATCAAAAGTCAACTCAATCTCAGGCTAATGCAAGTTTACAGACTCGCTCTTAGCCTTTGATGCTCATCCTAGCAACAATACCGAGGTTGTTGAGGATAACCCCCGATTGATTTGTATCAGCAGTCTTTTTGATACGCGGCATCTAATGATTAGATGCCGCTTTTTTATGTATTGCCGTTAGCCATTGTCACAACGCGTTTTAATGTCCATCGAAGTAAAATAGGTATTCCTTCAATACCTTGGTTCTCACAATGTGAAACAATCGCAAGAGCAAGATCGGGCTTAGCAAACTTCTTAAGAACTCTCGTGACGACTTTTTTGGCTGGAATAGGGTGCTCTAAGGGAATTCGGAGCATATTTTTAAAAAAAGGCTCAAATCCATTGTTGTATAAATAGTGCTCGATGTCTCTATCAGGCAACTCTGTGAGCCTGTGGCGTTGTTGATCGTTATCGAGTTGCGCTTTAACTGCGGCCGCGTACTTCTTACCAGCAGCATCGCCGTCTGTCACCACATGCCAATCAATGCCAAAAGCCTTAGCCACTTTTATTAACGACTTTAAGCCTGATTGAGCAAATTCAATAATCTGTACGCCTTCGGCGGCAAGGTTATATCCACATTGATTAGCTAGTTCATTAAAAAGCCATACTTCGGTCTCGCCTTCAACAAGAAGCCAGCATCTAGCGAATAATGCCCCAGAGCGATGAAAACGGATGTGGAAACCAATACGTCTTAGTTCATCACGTCCTAACCCTTGATCGGGAATATATTTGGTAATCGTTCGGTCTGATAAGCGGACTAGGCGACGAATACTTGCGAGTGGAACCTGACCCAGCAAATCACCACTATTGGTAGTGAGGATTTTTTGCATTGGTAGCAGTTGTAGTAATCCCCATGCTCGAGCAAGGTGTGTCGGATGGAGTCGTCCCTCTGGATCTTCAATGATCAACAATGGCCGAGCACATCTTCTTAGGGTTGTAGGGCCTTTAGCCTGGAGATACGCATTAAGTAGGCCCATAAAAAGTAGTCGCGTTTGTTTGTCTTTGGTTTCTTCTACAACTTGAGAAATACTTTTTGAGCCTGGAGAGGCATTGAAGAAAATCCCGTCACGTTGCTTGCGCAGATTCTTACGCGAGTTTGATTTAAATGAAAAGTAATGCTCAACCAAGGCGTTCATTGAGTTTAGGCTACTGCGCATCTCGCCTTTATTGACGTGCCCGGGGATCGCCAGTAATCTTCTGCAAGTGTTGTCGATACGTTTTTCTACCCGTGCATTGACATCTTTGGCATCTGAAACTGGTCTTTCGAACCTGCGCGAATCGCGCAATCGAATTACTGGGTGTAGGGTCATTAATTCTTGGGCCAATTTTTCAGAGTGATGTAGGTGAATGGGGTTACCGTCTAAGTCGAGAAATGTATATTCCGTCTCAATATCATATTGATCACGCGAAGCGCTGAGTCGATAAATAATTCGGTTTGTTCCCTGCGAATCTTGAACCCAAATGGGCTTTATCTTGCGGTAGCGGCCAGAGTTAATTTCATTTTTATCTGTTGATACTAGGCTTAATACGATTTGTAAGTGTTGAGACTGAGGGTGAGCGATGGAGTAATCGACGTGAAAGTCTGTAAGTTCAAAACTATATGGTATGCCTTCAGGCGGTAGGGCAACTGAAAGTGCATCGAGTAGTGAGGACTTGCCCCAAGTATTTTCACCAATAAGCGTCGTTAATTCATCAAATGCAATGGAAAGCCTTTTAATACCGCGAAAACCAGAAATTTCAATTCGCTCTAGCTTCATAGAGTCGCTCCACTATGCTTCTGTTCTTTTAAGCATAATCGAAAACTTCTGTATTGGCAGACGTTTAGCTCACAAAGAATCGGTAAAACTTGCAGTTGGTGACATCTTGAGCGATTAGGATGGATGTCACGAAAATTAGTGTATAGGGAATGTCATACATACAATAACTGTGAATTATAATTTTTCTGTCATACAGATTGCGTTAGGATAGCGTGAAAAGAGAGAGAAAACATGACAGATAAAAACAATAAAACAACTAAGCTAAGGCTAGCGCACATCAACGACACCCATTCCTATTTTGAACCTACTTCGTTACAACTCACCATCGGCGTTGAGGGTGAAGCTCTTTGCCCATATGTCAGTGCTGGTGGTTTTGCTCGTATTATGACACGAGTAAATCAGCTACGTGGGCAAGCAAAAGAAAGTGGTAGGGAATTTTTGTTTCTTCATGCGGGCGATTGTTTTCAGGGGACGCTTTATTTTTCGCTATTTAAGGGCGAAGCAAATGCGACCATGCTCAACAATCTAAAAATTGATGCGATGGCGCTGGGTAATCACGAATTGGATATGGGCAATGAACCTGTTGCTGAATTTGCCAATCGAATTGATTTTCCGCTGCTTGCAGGGAACTGGGATTTAAGTGATGAGCTCAGTAATAAGCGATGTCGCTTGTCTGATAACCCAATTGTCCATAGCTTTAATAAAGAGACGCATTCGGCGAGCTGGATTATCAAAAAAGTTGGTGATGACTCGATTGCGATCTTCTCCCTAGCTCTCGATAAGATGGCAGATATTTCTAACCCTGATTGGGATACACCTTTTGTCAATTCAATAGAAACCGCCAAAAACACCGTTAAACAAATTCATAACGCGGGCATCAACAAAATCATCCTCCTAAGTCATATGGGTTATGAAGCCGACCTAGAACTTCCTAAGCATGTGAATGGGATCAGTGTGATTGTTGGGGGGCATAGTCACATATTACAGGGTGACTTTAGTGGCATCGGACTGGGAAAAGAAGACATTTATGGTATTAAAATCAATGATACGCATATTGTCCAAGCAGGTTTTCATGCGCTAACTATGGGGCATTGTGATTTAGAGTTCGAAGCCGACGGGACCTTAGTTTCATTTGAAGGGCGCAATGAACTGCTATTGGGGCGAAGATTATTTATCGACGCAAGTATGAGCGAAACTCACACTGATACCCCTTACCAAAAGGCCCGTGAATTTGTTGATAACCACCCCAATGTCGTGGTGTGTAAGAAAGACACGACGGTTCAAGGGGTGTTAAATGACAAGTACACTTGCCAAGTGCGCGAATTACAAAGAAAGATTATCGCCCGAGCAAAAAGAAAGCTGCGTCATATACGTGTTCCGGATGAACTTGGTGCGAGTGAACTTGCCCCTTTAGTTGCTGAGTCATTCACTTATACGATGAAACAATGTGGATTTAACGTTGACTTCGCTATCCATAATGCAGGTGGCGTGAGAAGTTCGATAAATCCGGGTGATGTGTCTGTTGCGGATGTTGCCGGAAAACTGTTGCCATTTGCGGTGCCGATTGGTGTCTACAAGATCAAAGGCGAGTATTTGCCACTCGTCCTAGAAGGTGCACTAGATAACGCGCTCAACAATGGCGTGGATGGTACTGGGGACGGTTCTTACCCATACACACACAACCTACGGTTTGATTACGAACCTTCAGCCGCAAAAGGCCAACGAGTTAGTCGATTAGAATTGAGAGCCACAACGGGGGAGTGGATAAGAGTCAAACCTGAACATGTGTATCTAGGTACTTCGTCGGCCTATACCATGAAGGGGAAAGAAGGATACGAAGCTATTTTGAAAATGGAGAGTGAAGGGCTCATAACAACAAAATCAATGGCCGATTGTTTTATTAATTTACTCACAGATAAGCCTCAAACACTCAATCGTAACGTTAGCGATGTTGTTCCACAACGATGGCATAAAGGTTGCTAATTACTCCTAGGGTTCGTGCTACGAATAGATAGTACTCAAAGGAGGGTATTATGTGGAGTAAAGACTGGATAGACATTGCTGTCATTGTAAGCTGGGTCGGTGTATGGTCAGCACTTGTCTACTTTATTCCCGTTGGTGGTGTGTGACATCATAAATATGATTAAAGCACTCATATATAAACAGTGTGATTGCCAAATAACCACCACGGGAACGCAGTAAAAAGGAGCAAATAATTTGCTCCTTTTTAGTTTTAATTGTGGACTCATTTTCATTTCAAGAATAGAATTTGCCTTGTTTGGGGAGTAGTCGCCTCTAGTTTACTTATCGTCATCTCGTTAGACGTAGCTCTATCCGGTAAGTATAAATATTGCTGATAACCAGTATCAAGCCGTATTTCGACGAGACCAACGTAATCAGATGCTACACCAATGCTTATAGGCATTGGGGTAGAGTTTTTGTTTGCGGTAGGGATCGTCACACTTCAATACTTATCCGATCCCTCCGCCTCTGGAGGATTTATGACCCCAATTACTTACTTTAGCTTTGGAATACTGACACTAGTCCTTGTCGCACTCGATGTATGGCAAACCCGTGGTGGGCAAATCACGATAAAGAATGCAGCGGTTTGGAGTGTGCTTTGGTTCGCTTTAGCTTTTTTGTTTGCAGCAACCATTTACCTGTTCTGGGATTTTTATGCTCCGGGCAGTGAATATACTTCTGAGAAAGCAACAGTGTCGTTTATTACTGGTTATTTACTAGAAAAGTCCCTGAGCGTTGATAACTTGTTTGTGTTTGCGATTATCTTTCATCAATATGCGGTGCCAGAGAATCTAAGGCCTCGCGCTCTATTATGGGGGGTTCTCGGTGCGCTTGCCTTACGTGCGGTTATGATCGCAGTTGGCGCACAGTTGCTTGCTCAATACCATTGGGTACTCTACGTATTTGCATTGTTCCTTATCTGGACAGGTGTCCAGCTTGCGCGAGATAAAGGGAACGAAGAGATCAACCCACTCCCTGAACGTTTGATTCGCCGCTTTGTTCCTATAAGTCAACGCTATCATGGTAACGCATTGACAATAGTAGAGCAGGGTAAACGTATTGCAACGCCGATGTTCATTGTGATTGCAGTCATTGCATTTATGGACGTCATGTTTGCACTCGATTCAATCCCAGCAATATTTGCAGTAACAAGAGAGCCTTTCTTAGTGCTAGCAGCTAACGTGTTTGCATTGCTTGGTTTGCGCTCGCTGTACTTTGTTTTACAGGGGATGATGGATAAGTTTATCTATCTTAAACCAGCTTTGTCTTTCATTATGGTATTCATAGGAACCAAGATGGTGCTTGTCGGTTCTGAGTGGGAAATCCCAACCGTCGTTTCTCTACTAGTTCTACTAGCAACGATGACGACCGCTATTATAGCTTCTGTTATAAAGCAGAAAAATGATTCAGCGAGAACATCTGCACTTGTTGATAGATAAACTAATAAATTAAAACGATTAAGCCGCCACCTAAGTAACAATTATTGTAAAATATTTGTGACGTAAGGGCGGTTTTTGGAGTACGTAAAAGATATCTATTCATTGTAATTAAGGGTGAGTGGAATAATAAGCACAATGGGTGCATATGATGAATTGTGCATTGTTAACAGGTTGTTTCATTAGGAAAACTTATCTTAAAAATTAAAAATAGTCATTTTTTGAGCAGTGAAATATTGCTTAATATTGCCTCATCGAAACGAATTATACAGTTTATAGAGAGGCAATCATGGCACAAGCAATGCACATCGGTAATATCGAAGCTCCTATCTCTATGGATAAAAAAACCTACTCGGTTTCTTTCAAAGGATTGATTGCACACCTATTAGATATTCTTTTTACTGACAACAGTGAACCTCGCGCTCATTATGCGAGTGATTTGTCTGGTCATATGCAAAAAGATATCGGTCTTTATCGTTAAATTCGATTTTAGATTTCATAAAAACGCTAGCAGCTTGCTAGCGTTTTTTTTTGCTTTTTGGAAATTTAATCGAACGACGCGCGGTCAATATCTTCAAATAATCAAAAGTATTACTGATAAGGACTTTTAGATGACCGCTTTGATTGCTCTCTCCGTTATATCAACAGTAAGTGCCGGACAAATCTGGGTTAATGATGGCAAACCTGCTCAAGTCGTCGAGCTTTTTACTTCTGAGGGCTGTTCTAGTTGTCCACCTGCAGATAAATACATTTCCAAACTTGAACGTAGAGTCGGCTTATGGGATGAAGTTATTCCCATTGTCTACCATGTTGATTATTGGGACTATTTAGGTTGGAAAGACAAGTTTTCTAAACCTGAGTTCTCTCAACTTCAGCGCCTTTACCATGCTTATGATTTGGTTGACAGTGTCTATACACCTGGATTTGTCGTTGATGGCGAAGAGTGGCGCGGTTTTTTTAATTGGGTGAATAGAGAGTTGCCTGACAACATCCAGCCTGCAGCAAAACGTTTAACTCTGGTTAGGAAAGGGAACTCGTTTGAACTTAAATATGACGATAGTGCCGCCATGCTTGATGCGACCATTGTCTTTATCTCAAACGATCAAACAACAGTAATTCGAGCGGGGGAAAACCGAGGAAAAACGCTAGAACATGATTTTATTGCTCTTGCGCGCTCACAATCACGGTCTGATGAAGGACGTTGGCACTTCACTTATGAAGGGGAAATGAGTGAAGTGGATGCGGTTGCGGCATGGGTTACACCAGTGGGAAGCTTTGAACGGATACAAACGGTTGCGGGGACAATTGAGTAACTAGAGCTTGTTGACCTAATACTGTATAAGATCATATTTCTCACAATTGAGGCACATTGTTGCTAACCTACAATTTCTCCTTAATCTACTGCTACAAAGTGTCGTTTCACTCACCCAATGTGTCATCAAAGTGTAATGATCCGATCTAACTCAGCCTTGTCCGTGTGACTTTAAATCCAAAAATAAATCTACTCCTTTTGATCTACGCCTAGCGGGAAGTATTGATAGGATGAGGTGTTAATTCGATATCCAAATATAACGTCAAACTGAGGGTTAATGACTTTATTTTAACAAGTTTAACCTTAGAACGTGAATTGAAAATGGATATAAGAATGAACATCAAGCTAACAAAACTAAGCATTGCTATGGCATCGCTTGGGCTTCTAGCAGGTTGTAATGACCAACTAGAGGTACAAGTTATGGATGGTTACATTGAAAACGCCGAGGTTTGGCTCGACGTCAATGGTAACTATGAGAAGGATGACCATGAGCCGTCAGCAACAACGGACAAAACCGGATATGCGGTAATCGATATCAGTGGTTTGTCTAAGCAAGATCGAAATGCTCACCTTATTGCTCACGTCAAACGTGGTGTTTCTATCGATAGCGATATCCCAGATGTGAAAGCGACGCGAGACTATTTAATGCTCGCTCCTGCCGACCACAGTTACATTACGCCTCTCTCTACCTATGTATCGCTTCAGATGATGGACGGAAAGAGTGAAAAAAGAGCACTACGCAAGCTTCGACGTCAGCTAAAGCAACCTAAGTTGAACTTAGACTCTGATTATATTGAGCGCCAACAAGCACTTGTTGCAAGCACCGCTAAGGCGATGGCTCAAGTATTACCTAGCAACATTGAAGACCACACTTTAGACAAACTTATCGACACAGTAGAGCTCGGTGCAAAAGCCTTAGGCAAAGAAAAAAAACAAGGTAATCGCTTACTAGACGGCGTAACCCTAATGATTGACGCTAGCGGCGTTCCTGCGGTTTCCGTTGATACTGATGGCGATGGTGTTGCTGATGTAGTGGATTTGTTCCCGAACGACATTCAGGAGTCTGCGGATAGCGACCAAGATAGCATTGGTGATCATCGCGATTTAGACGACGATAATGATGGCTTTGCCGATGAAGTCGAAAGGAGTTTAGGTACCGACCCATACAACGCGAGTAGCCAACCAGACGATCTCGACGGCGATAAAATTCCCGACAGTTTAGACCCAGATATTGATGGTGATGGATGGAGCAATATCGATGAAGACCGCTTGGGTAGCAATCCATATTCTACTCAGAGCAAACCAAGTGATTATGATGGTGATGGCATTGCAGATGTTGAAGACAAAGACATTGACGGCGACGGTGCGCCAAATAGTGCGGATGCGTTCCCTAAAGATAGATTTGAAAGCACTGATACTAACGGTGATGGGTTAGGTGACTTTGCTTCGAGCGATGATGATGGGGATGGTATCCCAGACTCGATCGATCCAAACCCTAAGAACCCAGATAACACATCAACTGAGCCAGCACCAATTTACCAAGAAGCCGTGATTTACTACAAGCGTGATGATGGCAACTACGCTGACTGGGGATTGCACTTATGGAACAACGGAAGTTGTGATTCAGTGAGCGATGGGGCTTTAAATGGAGTTGATTGGGGTAACCCGTATAGGTGGAAAGAAGTTCACCCAGAATATGGGGCTAAATATGTTATTCCTTTAAAAGATGCACACGGTGCATGTATGAACTTCATCGTTCATAAAGGCAATGACAAAGCGTTAGGTGGTGATGACCTAAAACTTGAGTTCACTAAGGGTAATACGCTCTACACGACTCATGGCAATTCAAACATTAAATACTCGCCAAATGAACAAACTATTGTCGAACTTTCAGGGGCTGCGGCGCATTGGTTAGATCTCAATACCTTTGCGTGGTTTGATCATTCACAGGCAAAAAGCTATCAACTTTGGTCAAGCGCCTCTGGCGCAGGAAATATTAGTAAACCACAGCAGTTTACGAAACACAGTTTGGACTTGGCCGGTGTCGTAGACAATGCAAAATTCCCTCATTTAAAAGGTCGCGTACAATTTAATCTAGCAGTGACCGCCGATGAAGCGAAAGGGTTACTCAAACAGCAATTAATTGCTGTCGCATTAGATGAACAAGGCCAACCTCTTGTAGCGACTCGCATACAGATCCCAGGTGTTATCGATACGCTTTACACAAATGGTCCAAATGACGCCGATGAAGCAAAACTAGGCAGTTGGATCCAAGGTGACACGGCAAACTTTGCGGTTTGGGCACCAACGGCTCAAGACGTCGAACTTTATCTATATGATAGCGACAAAGCGCTTGTTAAAGAGTCACCATTGAAGATGATTCTTGACCCAAGCACAGGTGTTTGGTCTTATCAAGGAAGCGCGACATTAGAGAATATCTTCTATCGCTATCGCGTAAAAGCCTACCATCCAAAAACAGATCGTATTGAATGGATGATGAGCACTGACCCTTATTCATTATCTCTCAGCACCGATAGCTTACATTCACAATTGGTCGATTTAAGCTCAGCTCAAACTAAACCCAATGGTTGGGATTCCCACACCATCCCTGAGTTACAAAACCCAGAAGACAACATAATTTACGAACTTCACATTCGAGATTTTAGTGTCAGTGACAAGCATGGTACATCAGAGAGAAATGGTAAGTACACCGCCTTCTTAGAGGACGAGCGTGACAGTGTTAAGCAACTTAAATCGCTTAAAGAGTCGGGCTTAACAACCATTCACTTATTGCCAAGTTATGACCTAGCTTCGGTTCCTGAACAAGAGGCCAAAACGGTCAATCTCACCGATACAGTCGGTAAGCTTTGTTCTGTCAACCCTAAAGCAAAATTATGTGGTGATGGCACCAGTCATAGTACAACGATCTTATCTCTTCTAGAGCAAACCGATCCAAGTACAGGCGAAGCTCAGGCGCTACTTGCCGATATCAGACCACTAGATGGTTTTAACTGGGGCTACGACCCATTCCACTATAGCGCTCCTGAGGGTAGCTATGCGGTGTCAAAAGATGGCACTGATCGTATCCGCGAATATCGTGAAATGGTTAAAAAACTTCACGAGATGGGCTTCCGCGTGGTTCAAGATGTCGTTTACAACCATACTTACTCATCAGGTTTGTACGATAAGTCAGTGCTTGACAAAACCGTTCCAGGTTATTACCACCGATTGAACCCAATTACGGGTGCTGTTGAAAACTCGACGTGTTGTGACAACACCGCCTCAGAAAATCGCATGTTCGAAAAGCTTGTAGCAGACAGTGTCATGATGTGGGCGCAAGACTACAAGATCGATGGTTTCCGCTTTGACCTAATGGGTCACTTAATGAAGTCAAACATGCTGCATATCTACGACAAGGCGAAGCAGGTTGATCCTGATACTTGGTTCTACGGCGAAGGCTGGAACTTTGGTGAGGTCGCGAATGGTCAGCGTGGTGAGAATGCGACCCAATGGCCAATGGCAGGTACAGGGATTGGCACCTATAACGATAGACTTCGCGACGGCGTACGTGGAGGGGGGCCTTTCGATAGCGGTGATGCGCTGCTGAAGACGCCTGGATTTACCAATGCTGGCGACCGATTCGATGATGCACTCAAATCGAAGATGGATCTGATTCGCTACGGTATGACGGGCAACCTACAAAACTACCCACTTGAGACGCACAGTGGCAGTGTTGTGTATGGCAAAGACTATCAATATGGTGGTCAAGGCGCTGCGTACACCTTAGATCCACAAGAATCGATCAACTACGTATCTAAGCATGACAACCAAACCTTGTGGGACTTCAATCAGTACAAGGCGTCTGCCGATATGACATCTGAGCAGCGTGCCAGAATGCAGATCATTGGTATTTCTACGGTCATGTTAGGACAAGGCGTTCCTTTCCTTCATATGGGATCAGAATTGCTGCGTTCGAAGTCGATGGAGCGGGATAGCTACGATAGCGGTGACTGGTACAACAAGGTTGATTTCAGTAAGCAAACCAATAATTGGAATGTCGGCTTACCAAGAGCAGATAAAGATCAAGCTAACTGGAATGCGATTAAATCGGTGATTAGTAACCCAAACACGGTCGCCTCAGCAAAAGATATCGAGTGGTCAGACAGTGCGTTTAAAGCACTATTGCAAGTTCGTTCTTCAACGCCTCTTCTCAAGCTTGTTTCTGAAAAAGAGGTAGTCGATCGCGTGCGATTCCACAATACGGGAAGCAATGCCTTACCGGGGTTAATTGCTATGTCAGTCAATGATGGTATTTCTGTAGGCGCCGATCTAGATAGCAACAATGATGCGTTAATGGTCGTAATCAATGCCAATACTTCTGAGCAAACCCTCAAAGTAGCGGGGGCAAAAGATTTTGTCCTACATGATGCGTTGAGAAATTCAGATGATCCTATCGTTAAACAAGCGACGTTCGCCAACGAGAACTTTACGGTTCCTCCACTGACCGCAGCTGTATTTGTCTTGCCGCAGAGTGGAGGTCAAGGTGAAGGACTCGTTGTTGATAACAAGCCAGTCGATGTCGCGCCTTACGGCACTACTAAGCTTTACGTTCGTGGTTCAATGAACGGTTGGAGTACAGGTAGTGAAATGCAATACAAAGGCGAGGGTGTATACAGCTTCAACGGCTACTTAACACCTGGTGTGTATGAGTTCAAACTTGCTTCTGAAGATTGGAGTACGGTGAATCTAGGCTTTGGCTCATTCACACTTGCTGATGGCTCAGTCACCCTTGAAGATGCTGGAAATGGCAATATCAAAGTAACTGTCACCAAGCAGGGCGTGTATGACTTTACATTAAACGCCAAAGACAAGTCTTCGTTAAAAGTTGCGGTAAAAGATACTGAGCTAGATTACGGCTGTTACAGTGACAACAATAACGCTTGTGATCTACGAACTTATCAAGTGATGGTTGAATCTTTTGTTGATGGTGACTCAAATCATGACTACGGTGTAGGCTATGGTAATTCCCACCATAAAGGCGATCTCCAAGGAATCATCAACAGCCTAGACTATATCGCGGATCTAAACATGAACGCTATTTGGCTAACACCAGTGTTTGATTCATGTGCAGGGCAAGGTGGTGATAACAGACTTGACGCAACGGGTTACTTTGCCTGTGACTTCTTTAACGTTGATCCGAAGTTCGGTTCAAACGAAAAGTTAAAAGAGCTGATAGATTCTGCACATTCGAAAGGGCTTTATGTCTTCCTTGACGGTGTGTTTGGTCATACGCATATTAACGGTGCTAAGCCATCACCGACGGGTAAAGTGCCAAGCTTAAGAAAAGAGCCTGGATACCCAGGTCAATATGTCAACTACCCAAATGCCGATAGTGAAGCCTTCTTTACTGAAGTCGCGACCTACTGGATCAAAGAGTATGGGATAGACGGTTGGAGATTAGACCAAGCTTACCAAGTACCACTTAAGAGCTGGATAAATATCCGCACAGCGGTTGAACGAGCTTCAATGGAGAACGTTATCGCGGGTAAAAAGTGGGGAACACTGGGATACATGGTTGGTGAAGCATGGAGCAGTGCAGACGAAATAACGCGTACCGTTTATGGTAGTGACGCTGAACCCGGTCTATCATCGGCATTCAACTTCCCTTTACGTTACGGGTTAGTTCAAGCGCTTGCAGTGGAAGAGTCTGGTGCTAAGAGCAATGCACGCGCGCTCGACGCAGCTTGGAACTCACGTGTTAAATCGCCATACCATGCAATGCCCAACTTGATGATTGGTAACCACGATCTAGTACGATTCGGTGATTTGATTCAACGTGGTGGATTAGGTGACTATTTCCCACGCCATAAAGCTGCATACAGTTTCTTGGCTGCGTACTCAGGCCCAATTACTTTCTACTACGGTGAAGAAATTGGTGATGAGGTAGAGCACTTTGCTGCTAAGGTCACGTCTGATTGTGCTAGCGTGGGTCAATGTGATGATCATGTGGCACGCTCAAGCGCTAAAGTTGAAGGTGTGACAGGAGAGAAGTTAAGTGCAGAGCAAAGCGATCTTAAAGCTTACGTTGCTAAGCTGATGAAGGTTCGTAGCGAACATCCAGCCTTATACAATGGTGAACGCAGAAACCTTTGGCTTGACGATACGCTTTACGCCGATCTTAAAGTTAATGGTGATCAGCAAGTCATCTATGCGCTGAATACAAGCGAAAACCAACGAACTCTGAATGTGGACTTGTCTCGTATTAAAGCAGCAACTACGTTTGTTGATTTAATCACTGGTGAGAATATTAACGTTCAGGCTTCAAACGGCAACGTTCCAGTGCCAGCACTAACGGGTCGTTTACTTCTTGTGAAATAGACACTCAATCAATAGTAAAAAGGCGCTCACAGTTGAGCGCCTTTCTTGATTACTTAGTCATAAAAAAGAATTACTTCTTACGGCAGTATTCCGCGATAACGTACATAGATTGACCGCCGTTTGCTTTACCAGAAACAAGCTTAGGATCGTCGCCAATGCTGATGCCACGGATAACCGTGCCTTGTTTGATTACCTGGTTAGTGCCTTTAACTGGTAGGTCTTTAATTACCGTTACGTCGTCACCTTTTTTAAGTTCAACGCCGTTGCAATCGAATGGTTTGTCGTCAGCAGACATCCCCGTCATTGCCCAGTTCATTTGCTCTTCTTCCATGTACATCATGTCTAGCGCGTCCTGCGCCCAGTTCTCAGTATTTAGGCGAGTAAGTTGGCGCCATGCTGTAACTTGAACGGCTGGCACTTGGCTCCACATGCTGTCATTTAGACAACGCCAGTGGTTAATATCTTGTGGATCTTCAATCTCGCCAAGACACTTGTCGCAAACCATGATTCCGTAATCTACTGTCACATGGCTGTGCGGGGGAACTGCGTATGCCGTCAATGGTGCATCGGCAGCACATAATTCACATTTAGATTGGCAGCGTTCTAGCATAGTAGCTTCAGAAGACATAATGGACTCACATTTTATAGGTGTTAATAACGCCGGCTATTATCCACTTTATCTGTCAAAAATAAAGCGTAATCCTAATCCAAATCGATAAATCGACGAATTCTTACTTTTCATGAGAAACTTGAACAACATGATTCGAACAATCAATGCCTTATGGTTAGTGACAATGTCACATTGTCAGCAATTCCTTTACCTATTTAGTCTAGATTGGCATAATCAGACTCGTTGTTATATCAATTTAGTAGGTTAGACATTGGAATTATTATCAATTGAGTTTTTAAGCAAACCACTTAGACTCGAAGGCTCTATGGCGGGTTGGCAGCAACTGTTTTGGAACAATCAACTCGTTTCTCAGCTTGATGCTAATGCCGACCGTGGTGAGAAATCCTACCATGAATTTACTTTACTTAATGGTGAGCAAGAGCTGGCATGTAAATTAGAAACTAATCTGATATGGCAACCATTTGTCTTAGAGTATGTTGCAACAGTTGATAGCCAAGTCATTGAGCAAGGAAGTCGCAATACTAAAGATATAGAAAAGCAAACACCGTTTACTAAGCCTGAGCCAGAAAGAAAGTTTAGCCTTATTGGTCTTTTATCGCTTGGGATGAAAGCACTTAAGAGCGCAAAGCTGATTAAAGTAGTGCTTGCGTCGGCAAGTTTAGCTGCGTATTCATGGTTGTTTTCTTTTCAATTTGCGCTGGCTTTGATCGCGTGTTTGGTCTTTCATGAATATGGCCATGTACGCGCGATGAAGTACTTCGGCATGAAGACAAAAGGCATCTACTTGGTGCCGTTTCTTGGCGGGTTGGCATTGAGCGACGAAAAGATAAATACCCGTTGGCAAGACGTAGTCATTTCAATCATGGGGCCGATGTTTGGTTTAATTCTGTCTGTCATCTTGCTAATTGCCTACTTTATCACTGGCGAGATGTTCTTCGCAGGGTTAGCGGTATTTAATGCATTTCTAAATCTATTCAACTTGCTACCGATATTGCCACTTGACGGCGGTCATGTATTGAAGAGCATCAGTTTCTCCATGAACAGTGTGGCAGGAATTGTCTTGTGTACCGCAGCAGCCGCTGGTGGCGTAGTGTTAAGCTACTCACTAGGACTTACGTTGTTTGGTTTTCTGCTTATCATGGGCATGCTGGAAATCGTGATTGAGTGGAGGGGAAGACATCATAGTCACTTACTTCCGCTGGATAGATACGGTCAAGCTGTCGCTGCAGTTTGGTACATTGGGCTTGTTGCTTCATTGATTGGAATTATTTGGTTCTTTGCTTCAACAGGCGACCAATTGTTAAGCTTACCACTGCTTATATTAGGCACATAGAATAAAGACAAAGGGAGCATTTTTGCTCCCTTTTTTAATTTCTAAGTACAGTTCGGACGCTTTACATTGTTCTCGGGTAATGTCTGTATCTTAGCGGAGAGATCCTGAATGCGAGTTCCGTGAGAAGGGTGCGTAGAGAGAAGTTCAGGCGGTTGAGCGCCGCCAGATGCCTTAGCCATGTTTTTCCATAGATCGACACTCTGGTTAGGATCAAAGCCAGACTTCGCCATCAATTCTAACCCAACAATATCCGCTTCAGATTCTTGAGTCCTACCGTAGGGCATTAAAACACCATATTGTACGCCTAATCCAAGCGCTGCCATGGTTGCTCCTCGATACTGTGCGTATTCGGAAGAACCGAGTGCTATATTGGTCAGTTGAAGTCCAGCATTAGCAATTTGAGACTGAGATAGTCGCTCATTGCTGTGATCGGCAAGCACATGTGCGATCTCATGACCAATAACGGTGGCTAGCTGGTCTTGAGTGACCGCTACTTTAAGTAAGCCGGTATAGACACCAATTTTGCCGCCTGGTAACGCGAACGCATTGACTTGATCACTATCAAACACGACGACTTCCCAGCGATCAAATCCTGGTTGTTTCGGGACATGTTTAGTAATCGTATCTGTTACGCACTGAACATAAGCATTTGTTTTGGCGTCAGAGCTGATCTTGAGCTCCTTCTTCATTTGCTCGAACGATTGGGCACCTAAACTACTCATATCTGAATCTGAAAAAAGAAGCAACTGGTTACGACCTGTCGGGGAAGAAGTACACGCTGTCATTGCCATTGCGGCAGTGAGAGTGACCAATTTAAACCACGTCTGCATTGAATTCTCCGTTTCAATCGCAATATTAAACTTACTATTTAGCTATACACATCATAGCATTAGCGTACAATTCTTGGTAATCACATTCAGTAGTGGAATGCATAATGACAATCTGGAAAAAATCGATCAGTCTTGAAGCCCTTAATAAGACGTCAGAAAATACTTTGATAGATCACCTAAACATTATTTATACCGAGGTAGGTGATGATTTCATAGCGGCCACTATGCCTGTTTGTTCGTTTACTCACCAACCTCTTGGTATGTTGCACGGTGGTGCGTCTGTTGTCTTGGCCGAAACCCTCGGTTCAGTCGCTGCTAATTTTTGTGTTGCAAAAGGAAGTTACTGCGTGGGCCTCGATATTAATGCCAACCATGTACGTTCAATGAGAAGTGGCACCGTTATTGGTACAGCCAAGCCAATTCATCTAGGGGTATCCACTCAAGTGTGGCAAATCAACATTACTGATGAGCGCGAACGCTTGGTGTGTACGAGTCGGTTGACCATCGCCGTTAAACATAAAAAATCCGTGTCGTCAGACAAAGGACTCTAACGATGATGATTCCTTTTAAAAGCGGAAAAATCATAGTGACTAACCACGAAGTCGTGGTAAAGCTTTCTGGGGAGCACATGGTCACTATGCAAGCGCAAACCGATGCTGTTATTTTGATAGGTAGAGGGGCGAACGTTATTGCCGCCAACGGCAGTGAAACCAAATGGTCAATAAAACTGGATAACGAGCAACAAATCCAACAGATTGCTGAGCAGATCGGCAGCGAAGTCCAATAATCGCGTTTTTGTCTTGATTCGAGAATCTTAAATGAGGAAAATTAGAGCTAGGTTAACTAGAATGAGATTTCCTCTTTATGAGCAGCCCAAGACTTAGAGTTCAGTTCGAAACCTTGTTTGAGCATTACAAGGGACAAGATTGCGGTGTCCAGCTTGAAGATATCACTGAGATACTGTTTTGTACTCGTCGAAACGCTCGAATTGTCCTCAACAAAATGGAAGAAGAAGGGTGGTTGGAATGGCACCCAGCTCCCGGTCGAGGAAAGTTATCTCAGTTAATCTTTAAACGTAGCCGAGCTGATGTCAGCGAAAATCTGGCGCGTCGATACCTTGAAGAAGGGAAAATTGGCCAAGCGCTAAAAGTTTTAGATCAAGATACGGCAAAACTTGCGCAAGTGGTTGAAAGCTACCTTGGCATCGTTCATCAGGAAGGCCAGCAAGTCGTTAGGCTGCCATATTACCGCGCACTTTCTACGTTAAACCCTACATTGCCGATTCGTCGCTCTGAACTGCATATTGTTCAGCAGATATTTAGTGGTTTAACTTATATCGATGACAGTGAAGAACTTCAACCTGATCTGGCCCATTCATGGGAAATGCTCACCCCTCGACATTGGCGTTTTTATATTCGTCCGAGTGTCAGGTTTCACAACGGAGATTTGCTGACTTCTCAAACGGTCGTTGATAACTTATTCGCATTGAAACAGAAGAAGTTGTTTTCACATATCACAGACGTTAGCTCTCCGAGTCACTTAATCGTAGATGTAAGACTTTCACGTGATGACTATCAGCTGGCGCTTCTACTTTCAGAATCTTGCGCGAAAATTACGTTACTTCAAGAGAATAGAGCGGAAGACTACGATCTATTCCCTGTCGGAACGGGGCCTTACCGAGTCATTCAAAACGACAGCAAACGTCTCGTTCTACAAGCGTTTGATGGATACTTTGGTTTTAGACCTTTGCTAGACCGTATTGAAGTGTGGGTGATTGACGATCTTCATTCGTCGATGATTTTCCCGAGCTTATCTAAGCCTCTTAAGCCCGAAGTGGCAAACTATGCCGATAGCGTTGATTTAGATCCGGGTTGCACCTATTTGCTACTCAACCGGAAAAATGGATTAGCGGCTTCAAATGATTGGGCGAACTACTTCACGCAGAAGTTGGGCACATTAAATTTATTCCAACATCTACCTCAAGAGAAAATTGTCGAGCTAGGCGTGCTTCCAGCGCATGGTTTAAAACCGGGTTGGTATCACCATACAAGGCACGGTTATACGTCACCACCTTCCTACAGGTCAGTCACTATTGCTTACCACGGGCAGCACCCTATGTTCCCAACGGTGGTCAAATGTATTGAAGGTTTGCTTAAAGAGGACGGATTGAGTGTTAATTTTATAAATTATGATTTAACCGTTGAAGATACGTCAGAAGTAGACATCTGGGTTAAACCGATGGGAATCACCACCAACAGAGATGATTCGCTAGCAGGGTGGTTACTCAATAATAGTGATATTGAAGCACTTAGCCGCGGAGAGGACTTTGAGTATTGGACTAAAGTCGTACAAGAGTGGCAAGCAACACAAAATGCTAGTTTCCCCGCACAAGAGCTTGGAAAATCTTTAGTAGAAAAAATGCAGCTAATTCCAATGTTTCACTGTTGGCTAGGTGTGAGTAAAGATCATTGTGGTTCGTTACAAAATGCAAAATGTAATGCGCTTGGCTGGTTCGACTTCAGCAAAGTCTGGGTCAAACCTGAAACAGTTGGTGGTCCAAATTCGTTCCATGAGGAAGCGTAGTGTCTAGACCCAGTAAAAAACAACCGACTAAAACAGTCGAGATTTACTGCGCAAAATGTAAAACCCAGTTGTTTAAGTACCGAAAAGGGGGCAAAGGGTCTCTTGTGAAATGTTTTAAGGAAAGAATCGTTTCTGACTACACGGAACAGCCCTGTATTTGTCCTCAATGTTGTGGAGAATTTGCCCGAGAGACTTTGATTAGAGGCACGCCTGCTTACAAAATAATCGGTGGTAAAATCACCATGAAATAGCTCAGGTCTAGAACAATTCTCTAAACCATTTTATAAACTATTTAGTTAGTAAGATTGTAGAAAATAGGCATCACGACGCAATATTTGATCTCAATCGATATAAAACGTAAAAATCTCGTTAAGGGGTATCATTGTTTTTTAATAGTGTTAGAATACCCGCAGTTTCCTTTCGGTTTTTCCAACTTTACTTTAGGGGTTTGTAATGGAGCTAGGTCTAATCATCACTTTCATCGTTGCAGCAGCTGTAATGGTTAAGAAAGAGATGGCAGCAGCTAAATAATCGGTCTATTCATACCATTTTTTCTATACTTTTTTATGAATATACTCGAGAAAGCTCCTAGTTTAGGGGCTTTTTTATTACCTTTAACTTGCTGATATATATAATTTAAGTAGGTAATTAACTAAAAAAGCCAGCTATCAAGCTGGCTTTGTTTTAAGGTTCCAATTTAGAATTGGTAATCTACGCTAACGCCCCAGTTTCGACCTGGTTGACTCTTAGAGTCCATGCTGAATGTCTCCCCAGTCGCGTCTCGACCAGATAGATCTTCAAACAACCAGTACTTTTTGTCTAAGGCATTGAATAGACCTGCGCGGATTGTTAAGTCGCTCATTGGACGGTAGTAAGCTGTAAGATCAACCAGTGCGTAACCAGCAGCATCCACATTTGTGTCGCTATTCCAATCTGACTTGCGAGCAACCATTTTAACGTTAGCTAGTGCACCGTAGTTGTCTCGGTTTAAACCTAAACCGAAGTCAGCAGTAAGAGGAGCAACAGAGTCAATTGCTTTACCCGTTTTCTTATCTTCACCATCAGCATAAGCAACAGCTAGGCGAGTATAGACACCTTGAGGTGCGTTAAACGCTTTGTCTAGTAAGATAGTAGAGCTAAACTCTGCACCGTAGATTTCAACTTCATCAAGGTTTTTCTTAGAGATAACATCTTTACCACCTTGTTCGCCCGTTTTTTCTTGAACGATAAAGTCTTTGTAGTCAGAGAAGAAGGCCGTTAGCTCAAATTTAGCGCTTTCATTTTGTCCACGCAGACCTGCTTCATAGGAGATGCTCTTTTCTGATTTAAGGTTCGGGTTGGCTTCGATAATTGCCCCTTGACTGTAGAAGTAGTACAAGTCATAAACGGTTGGCGCTTTGAAGCCTTGGCTAATCTGGCCAAACAGCGACAGGTTATCATTTAAGTGGTACACAGCACCAAGTTTACCTGTGAATGCACTGTCACTGTTTTCGTCGTACTGAGTTTTGTAACCTTCATCAGTTTTCGGTTTAGCGCTAAATGAGTCGTAGCGAATACCAGCAGTCATGACTAGTGCTTCATCTAAGAAGTACGCTTGATCTTGTAAGAAGACACCCCATTGCAGTAGATCCGCGTCTGGAATACCTGTACTACCAGGAGCAACGGTTCCTTTGTCGAATTTATAGTCTGTGTTGTCTAGGCTGAACTTAGTAGACATGTAGTTTACGCCGTAGGTAAACTCATGAGGCGCTGCACCCAATTCAGCAAGTTTAGATGCTTGAGCATTAAATTGGATTGATTTGTCGCTTGAATCACGTTCACGCATACGACGGCCATAAATCGGAGTAGTATCGTAATTTTTAGAAAGTGAGCTTGAATCCTGATAGTTGATGGACCAATCGATCTTATCAGTAATAGGTGAGGACAATAGCCACTCATGCTCAAATCCTATTCTCATTCTTTCGTTAGCGTCTTCGTTACGGTTATCGGTGTATACAAACATTGGTCCCATGGAGTGACCGTTATGATTCAGCTCATTCTCATCATATTGCTTGTTGTAGTACTCGACGGTAACACCAAGTCTATGTAAATCATTGGCTTGGTAGAATGCTTTAGCAAGCAAATTACCTAGTTCGCTATCAGCCGGGTTTGCAGCACCACGATCAGGACCTTCAACTTCTGAGCCTGACCCGTGTGTTTTAGTTTCACTGCCGTTAGCGTAAGTAGCTATAAGTAAGGTTTCTAGCTTACCTTGACGCATAGCCCATGTTAGTGTGTTTTTAAACTCTTCATTAGCAGAGGAGTAACCACTCTTAATCCCGAATCTGTGTTCATCACCCTCGGTTACTAAAACATCTTCTGGATTCTTCGTTCTAAATAGAACTACACCACCCAGTGCATCAGAACCATAAAGTGTCGAAGAGGGGCCTTTGTTTACTTCGATAGCTTGAAGCGTATCAATTTCGATGCTGTTTGGGTATTTGCGTTGTTCTGACGCTCCTGGATTGTAGGGTACAGGCTGTTGAACGTCGTCAACCATAACTTTAACGCGGCTCTGTTCCATACCGCGGATGTTGAATCCAGAAATACCAAAACGCCCAGAACCTTGAGCATTAACACCAGGAGTATACTTAAGCGCTTGTTTTACATCTGTCGAAAGTGTGTTGTCGATTTCTTCGGATGAAACTGTTTCAATAGAAGAGCTGACATCCGCTTTGTTCTGTTCAGTACGAGTTGCTGAAACAACAACTTCGTCGAAGAGGGCATATTCTTCGGCATGAGCAGTTGACGCAAGGGCCAAAACAATTGAAGCTGACAGGAAAGTTTTCTTATACATTTTATAATTACCTTTGATCCATATAGGTTTTCTTTGAACGGGCAGAATTCTATTGGATCTAAATGATAATTACTATTGTTTGCATTATCGAAAATGGAAGACTTATTGCTCTATCAGTATGGTATTTCGAATAAAAGTGATAAATAACAGGTAGTTAAACAATCTATTTACATTTGTAAAGGTTCAAACCTCCATCGGTAAATGTGATTCGTGTCACGCTATTGGTGGTGGTTATTAATAGGGAAGATAATATTGCAAAGTCCAATAACACTTGAAGCTCTTCATATACTCGATGCAATTGATAGACGTGGCAGCTTCGCTGCCGCAGCTAATGAACTCGATAGGGCCCCCTCATCCCTTAGCTATCAAATACAAAAGCTAGAACAAGATCTCGATATTATGATCTTTGATCGTTCCGGCCATAAAGCGAGCTTTACTGAGGCAGGGAAGCTGATTCTTGAACGTGGACGAGACATACTGGTCGCGACAGACAAACTTGTAAATGATGCGAGTGTTCTCGCTAATGGGTGGGAACTGGATATTACTCTCGCCTTTGACGGTATTATCCCTGTCGCCAATTTCTTCAACCTTGTTAATGACTTAAGTAATGTTAGTTCAACAAGAGTCAAGCTCCAAGAAGAAATACTCGCAGGCTGTTGGGAAGCGTTAAGCTCAGGACGAGCAGATTTATTAGTTTGTCCAAGAATGGAAACGCTACCTCAAGATGTTAAAGCAGAGGTCATTGGAGAGATGGAGATGATCTGGGTTGCAGCGACCGATCACTATGTACATAAACGGAGTGGAGTTTTTGACGAGCAGGCGAGAGAAAAATATCGTGTTATTGCGATAGCAGATACAGCCCGTGAGCAACCTGCAATAAGTGTCAATATCACTCAGCGGCAGCCAAGACTAACCGTTACTAACTTTTCTGCAAAAGTAGAAGCTTTGCGTACGGGGTTGGGTATAGGTACTTTACCAAAAGAGCTCGCAACCCAGTTGATTGCAAGTGGCGACTTAAAGCAAATTGCGGATACTCAATCTCAACCCATTGAGATCATCTTAGCTTGGAAGCGTAATAAAATTGGTGAAGCTAAATCTTGGTGTATTCAATACTTAATCAAATATTTTAAAGCGTCGTCTAAGATTTAAAATGTTTAGTTCAATAAAACAAAAGGGAGCTTATCGCTCCCTTTTATTTTTGAAACCTAGCCGTTTACAAGCCACCTTGTTGCTGTGCTTGCTTTACTAAAGCCTGACGTTGAGTTTCCAGTTCGTTTTCCACTTTATGTTCCTTATTGATCCCACGCTCCTCTCGCTGTGGAACGAAAACAAAGTACTTATTAATAGTCATCGAAAGAACCTCTAGTTTAGAGTTGTAACCATCCCGGTTAGACAATTCACCTAATCACCATCGTTTGATGGAGACTCCATGTTGTAGGTTTCAAAAAATAGAGGATGCTAACTAAGTTAACATCCTCCATAACAGCTAAATTATAGAAGTAGATTCAGGTATTAATAAATACCTTTCTCATCCTTTCAGCTAATTCTTACACGTCGTAGGTAGTAGAAGCCGTGTCGCCGCCTGTACCTGTCCAGTTAGTGTGGAAGAATTCACCACGTGGACGGTCAGTACGCTCGTAAGTGTGAGCACCGAAGTAATCACGTTGAGCTTGAAGCAGGTTAGCTGGTAGACGAGCTGTTGTGTAACCGTCTAGGAAAGATAGTGCAGAAATAGTACATGGCATTGGGATACCAGACTCTAGAGATTTCGCTGCTACTTTACGCCATGACGCTAGGCTGCCTTGCAGGATGTTTTTGAAGTACTCGTCAGAACCAAGGAACGAGATGTCTGGGTTTGCTTCGTACGCATCACGAATGTTACCTAGGAATGCCGAGCGGATGATACAACCACCACGCCACATTAGTGCTACGTTACCGTAGTTTAGGTCCCAGCCGTTCTCGTTTGAAGCTTCACGCATTAGCATGAAACCTTGAGCGTAAGAGATGATCTTAGATGCTAGTAGCGCTTGACGAAGCGCATCAACCCACTCTTGCTTGTCACCTTCAATTGGTGTGATTGTCTTACCGAATAGAGATTCAGCTTCAACACGTTGGTCTTTTAGTGCAGATAGGCAACGAGAGAATACCGACTCAGAGATAAGCGTTAGTGGAATACCTAGGTCTAGTGCGTTAATACCAGTCCATTTACCAGTACCTTTTTGGCCTGCTGTATCTAGGATCTTCTCAACTAGAGGTTCACCGTCTTCATCTTTGTAGCCAAGGATGTCAGCTGTGATTTCAACAAGGTAGCTGTCTAGCTCAGTCTTGTTCCAATCAGCGAATACGGCTTGCATTTCGTCAGCAGACAAACCAAGACCGTCTTTCATGAACTGGTAAGCTTCAGTGATAAGCTGCATGTCACCGTATTCGATGCCGTTGTGTACCATCTTAACGAAGTGACCAGCACCGTCGTTACCAACCCAATCACAACAAGGCTCACCAGCGTCAGTTTTTGCAGAGATACCTTGGAAGATAGGCTTAACCGCTTCCCAAGCTTCAGCTGCGCCACCTGGCATGATCGAAGGACCAAAACGTGCACCTTCTTCACCACCAGATACACCAGTACCGATGAAGTGGATACCTTTCTCACGGCAGTGTGCAACGCGGCGGTTTGTGTCAGGGTAGTTAGTGTTACCACCATCAATGATGATGTCACCTTCATCTAGAAGTGGGATTAGGTTGTCAATAAACGTATCAACAACTGCGCCAGCACGTACCATGAGCATTACTTTACGTGGCGCTTCTAGCTTCTCAACTAGCTCTTCTAGAGAGTATGCGCCAACGATGTTAGTGCCTTTCGCAGGGCCTTCAAGGAATTCGTCTACTTTCGCAGCAGTACGGTTGTGAGCAACAACTTTGAAGCCGTTGTCGTTCATGTTTAGGATAAGGTTTTGACCCATTACCGCTAGGCCAATTACACCGATATCACCTTTCATTATTTCTCTCCAGTTTTCCTATTTGGACGCTCGCACTAAGCGATTTTTGCTGCTGCGTCTGAATCTAAGTACCATTCCGTTACACCAGTCTTAGACTGGATCTTAGCTGCTGGGTAAGGCAGCTCATTTGCTGGAGTGGTATGAATTTCGTTTACGATATCGACTTTACCTGCACCAAGTACAAGGTAGCTGATACGTTTCGCGGCTTCTAATACCTTAGCGGTTTTAGATACACGAATTTGACCTGATTCAGGATGAGAAGCCAACACAGATAAGTTCTCATCTTGATAGTTTGTCTGACCAGGGAACAGTGAAGCAGTATGGCCGTCTGCGCCAACACCAAGAAGTATCCAATCGAATACTGGTGTTCCATTTTCAGCAGGGATTACAGATGCCATTTCTTCAGCAAAACGCTGAGCTTCAACCTTTGGCTCATCTTCACCACGAATACGGTGAATGTTCTCTGCTGGCAGGTTTACTTGGCTGAACAGTAGTGCGTTAGCTTCACCGTAGTTGCTTTCTGCATCATCAGGGGCAACACAACGCTCGTCTCCCCACCAAAAGTGTAGGTTGTTCCACTGAATGCCTTCAGCATAAGGTGCCTGCGCTAAAAGTTTAAACAGCATCTTTGGTGTACTGCCACCAGACAGTGAGATGTGAACAGGGCGGTCAAGATCACTGAACGCTTTCATATCATTAGCTAGGCTTTCTACAACTTGGTCAGCTGTTTGAAAAATCTTGTGATTAATCATAGTTCGCAATAATCCGTATCTGTTAGGTTTTTACATGGGAATCGCCACGCTCGTGCGTCACGTTGTAATAAATCGTCAGATTCTTTTGGTCCCCACGTACCACAAGCGTATCCAAATAGGGCTTGTGGATCTTGTTTGAAGTCTAAAATTGGCTGAACGTATTTCCAACACGCTTCAACGGCATCGCTACGTGCAAACAAAGTTGCATCGCCATTTAGTGCATCAAGAAGTAGGCGTTCATACGCTGTCAGCATTTGCGTTTCTTGTAGAGACGCGTAGTGGAAGTTCATTTTTACTTCTTTTGCCACAAATCCTGCGCCAGGTTCTTTTAGGCCAAAGCTCATCTGAATCCCTTCGTCTGGTTGAATGCGGATAATTAGTTTGTTTTCCGGAGCATTCTGGCCAAATACTGGGTGAGGTGTTTGCTTAAAGTGGATGACCACTTCAGTGACACGTGTCGGTAGGCGTTTACCTGTGCGTACGTAGAAAGGCACGCCATTCCAACGCCAGTTGTTGATGTAAGCTTTCAATCCAACATAAGTTTCAGTACGCGAATCTTCAGCGACTCCCGGCTCGTCACGGTAACTTGGTAGAAACTCACCACGCACGTCAGACTCGGTATATTGACCAAGCACGAGGTTATTGCGTAGGTCGTCTTCTCCAAGTGGTTTCAAACATTGCAGTACTTTAACCACTTCGTCGCGCATTGAGTCTGCATTGATCTGCGCTGGCGGTTCCATACCAACCATAGCTAACACTTGTAGTAGGTGGTTTTGGAACATGTCACGAACCGCACCTGAGCCGTCGTAATATCCGCCACGTTCTTCAACACCCAAGAATTCAGCACCAGTGATTTCTACATAATCAATAAAGTTGCGGTTCCAAAGAGGTTCGAACATCGCATTAGAGAAGCGGAATACAAGAAGGTTTTGTACCGTCTCTTTACCCAAATAGTGGTCAATGCGATAGATTTGATGCTCTTGGAAATGCTCATGAATCTCTTTATCTAGCTTTTGAGCAGATTCAAGGTCATAACCAAATGGCTTTTCAATAATCAGGCGTTTCCAACCATCTTCTTCGCTGTTTAGTCCATGAGCGGCAAGGCTTGCTGGAATAACGCTGTACAAACTAGGAGGAGTCGCGAGATAGAATAGAGTGTTTCGTTGATCAAACCCGTATTGCTCAGAAAGTTGATCAAGACGCGTCGAAAGCTTGCTGTAGTCAGCGGTGTCAGATGTATTAATTGCCTGATAATGCAAATGATTAATGAAAGCATCGAGAGTTGCTGGTTCAGTCTTCTCCATTTCCTGTAGTGAACGTTTCAACTTTTCGCGATAGGAGTCATCACTGTATTCAGTTCGGCTTACGCCTAAGATAGCGAAGTTTTTTGGTAACTGTTTATTTGAGTAAAGGTGATACAAAGCAGGAATCAACTTGCGGTAGGTCAAGTCACCCGAAGCACCAAAAATAACGATGCTGCTGTTTTCTGGTATTACCATCATCTTTCCCTTAGAAACGAGGTAGTTAGCAAGTGCCTAAGCTGTTAGCACTATAGTTTGCCAACGGTATCAACGACACCTCAAATTATAAAATAGGTCTTGCCTATTGTATTGATAGGCAAAGCCAAAAATTCATGCCATTTGTTATTTAGATTGCAACTGTTTTTACTAAAAATTCAGTGCGATTGTTGCAGACGGCAGCGTATTGTCTATGAGTATTTGACATACATCAACCTTTGAGAGAGCAATCGATTAAATAATGACTCATTATTGCGTTAACTCATTGAAATCGTTGTGATGGCGTTGAGTCTTCCGTATATTTAAAAATAGAGTAAATAAACTAATTTCGATATAACTGGTAGGATCAGAATAGAGATTTAAGGAAGGACCTTACTCGTCTTATATGTGCGTCTCGATCAATCGGACTAATTTGCGATGCATCTAAAAATTGTTTGGCGTATTTTTGGTCAATTTCTTGTTCCAAAAATATCAAATAGAGTTTGGGATCAATATGACCTGTCGTTGCCATGTCCGTCATGATATCAATTGAATCTGATAACGATTTTGCCTTTTTATAGGGCCTATCACTCGATGTAAGGGCCTCAAACACATCCGCGATAGCCATGACCCGTGCAGGAAGAGAAAGCTGTTCTTCAAACAATCCTTTCGGGTAGCCTCGACCATCGATACGTTCATGATGCCCCCCGGCAATTTCTGGGACATTTTTCAGGTGTTCTGGGTAGGGCAACCGTTTAAGCATCATGATGGTTTGAATAATGTGATCGTTAATGATGAACCTCTCTTCATCAGTCAATGTCCCACGCTCAATAGACAGGTTGTATAGTTCTCCACGATTGTATTTTAAATTGCCAGGAGTCAATACGAACTCTTCTTGCCAGAAGTCTTGTGGTCTACCTGAAGCATCCCACTGAATTTGATGGACAGTTTTATCTAAAAGTAAGTTTTCTTCTACAGGCAGTTTTTCACTGGTTGAAGAACGCTCTTTCTCAATCCATGAAACGCCAACTTGATCATCTAACGTACGAGTCCATTTATACTGGCTAATTCGATTAAGCCGCTCTAAGTCCTCTTTGCTCATTGATTCGCCGCCAATGTTGCACTTACCCACAAATGTAAAATCTTCATCAAGTTGCTCGTGCCTTGCATTGAGAGTTTGTTGGAGGCTTTTTTCGTCTTGACCTTGGTTCAATCCTTTCCAGTAGTCTATCTCTGCTTGTGATTTTAGCAGTTCAAATCGCATTCTTACTTCGTGGATACGATCATAAATCGTCTCAAGTTTCGTTGCTTTATCAATCACATACTCTGGGGTTGTGACCTTTCCGCAATCATGTAACCACGCAGCTAGATGGAGTTCTTCCCATTGTTCTTTAGACATGCTAAACAGTGGGAAATGTACCTCATCCTCGGCAGCGGCTTTGATTATCATTTTGGTCAGTTCAGGAACACGTTGACAATGGCTACCTGTATAGGGCGACTTGGTGTCTATAGCAGAGGCAATAAGCTCGACAAAAGCATTGAGCATCTCTTTTTGTTGTTCAATGCGATCTATGTTCTCTTTGGCTATTTCTGCAAAACTTAGTAACTCTTTAAGAAAAGCATGCTTATCAGCTTGCTCTTGAGTAATAACGCGCTCGTAGCCAAGTAACAAGATTCCCACTAACTGGTTTTCGCGATTGTGAAGTGGGAAGAAGTAAATATCTGAGTTATAGAGAGAATCTTTGAAGTTTGCAATAGCGGTGTCGTCGCGGTTGAGGTGGACGATCTCTCCATTCATTAATTCGGTTGCGACCCATGCAGTAGACGCGATCAAGTCATTGATATTGATTTTAAATGGAATAATAGCGTGGTTGGCGGCAGCAGAATAACAACTTTCTTTTTCGTCTTTGATGTAAAGCACGATGGTTTCTGCTCTAGTTACCAAAAAACTCTGGTGAGCGATGGTCTTTGCTAATACAGAAAAATCGGAGTTGCTTGCAGTATCTCTTAAAAGTCGTAACAGATCGTAGAGAGTGTGTTCCATCAACTCTATAGATTCTGTCAAATTGGCTACTTCTTTGATGACACTTTTTGAGTAACGTGTTTTTTTAAAATCAAAGCGAGCAATGTTGTCTGTTTGACGCATTAGTGCATGAAGGGGGTTGGCGAGTTTCTGCGAAACCAACCAAACAATGATAAAACTCATAAATAGCATTGCCAAGGCGACGTGAATTTGCTTATCGCGCATCGATAACAAGGAAGCAAGCAAGTCATTTTGCGGGGTTGCTTCTGCGAGTAGTAAGCGCGTTTGTTTGTTTAAAGCGACTGGTGTTAGCGTTACCGACCATTTTTGATTATTCGCTTCAACGGTTTCGTAAATTATTTGACTAGAGATCCTATTGAGCACGCCTTGAAAAACAGAGCTCCTTAAAGAATCTAAGTTCAAGTCTTCTTGAGCGTTATGGGCGACGTTGTGGTGGGCCAACACTCGAAATTGGCTATCAAATAGAACAAGTTTCGTATTCTCTGAATACCCCATTTGGCCAATCTGTTCTGAAAGTGATGTTAAGGTAAAATCTGCTCCGACGACCTTTGTCCCATCGGGTGATTTGCGTGACAATGTCACGCCGTTGGTTTTAAGAAAGTAAAAAAAATATGGCTCAGTCAGCCTGATTTCTCCATCTTTGTCTGCATTGATATACCAAGGCCTAGTTCTTGGATCAAATTCGTTATCCATTGTTTTTCTGTGGCCCAAACTTCGGTAGGCTCCGTCGAGAAAATAGAACTCATTATGGCCAGAAACTCGAGTTGTATTTATCATCAATGCTGCCTTACTCGGTGCATCAAAACGCTCACGGTCTGCATTAGTTCTTAGTGCTCTTAGCAAAGTAAAATCACCCGCTTCATTGGCGTAGTAAAGAGCAACTACTCCCGGATTACGTTGGAAAATAGTTTGCAGCGATGTCAAAAATCGAATGTGCTTTATTGGAGACTTATGATCGTCGATCGCGCGACTCATCGACATAAAGTCGAGAGTGGTAAGTATAGGACCCGCTTTTACTTGAAACGTTGACTCTAGCTTTCGACTGTTTTCGCGGCTTAACTCTTTTGCGCTACCGGTTAACAACTCCTGAGCATGGCGATAACTAATTCCGATCAGTACTGAACCTACTAATGTAGTCAGCACAAGAAATAGTGTAGTGATATGGATGCTTAAGGAGTATCGACGTTTTCTCATATCTCAACCAATGAAATAGCCCTTACTAAGTATTGAACAATCTCAGAATCCTGCAAAAAAACTTATTAATAATAGTGGTATGGCTGTTACTACAGTGACAATTGAAACACATCCTGATCTGTTGCTGCTTTAAGTCTCAGATAGGAGAGTACTACTTATGTATAGTGGAATTTCGAGCAACAAACTTGATTGGCTGATAACATAAGGCCATCGCACTCAATCCACGTTGAATTATGAATTTAGTTGTTGACACTCATACCCATACCTACGCAAGCGGTCATGCGTACAGTACTTTGATCGAAAACGCTCGTTTGGCAAAAGCCAGTGGCCTAGAAATGTTTTGCACCACAGACCATGCGGAGTCAATGCCTGGTGCACCTCATTACTGGTTTTTTTCAAACCAGCGTGTACTTCCTAGGTTCATTGAAGGTGTTGCAGTAGTCCGAGGTGTTGAAGCTAATATTCTTAATACAGCTGGAGATATTGATGTCCATCCGACCTCGTACAAAAGCTTGGATTGGGTTATTGCTAGTTTCCACGAACCTGTGTTTCGACCAAGTGATACCGACTCTCACACACTTGCGCTAATCAATGTGATTAAAGGTGGTAATGTTGATGCACTTGGGCACCTTGGTAACCCAAACTTTGATTTCGATTATGAGCAAGTATTGGTATGCGCTAAAGAACACAACGTTGCTATAGAACTCAACAACACAACATTAAAAGGGAATAGTCGAGTAGGGAGTGTTGAGCGTTGTGAAGAAATTGCAAGATTGGGTAAAGAGATCGGTGTTTTCTTTACCACTGGCAGTGACGCACACTTTTGCCAAGAGGTTGGAAACTTAACCAAGGTTTCTGAGCTATTAGTCAAAGTTGGCGTCAGGCCGGACAAAGTGATTACTCATAGTGTGAAGCAGTTTTTATCCTTCTTAGCACTAAGAGAGCATACCCCAATAACTGAATACCAATATTTATAAGTTGAAACATATTTCACTTCTAGTGTACTGAACAATTTCAGTACACTCTCCATTCCTCTTCCAAAAAAAGAATATAGACAATGAGAAAGTTAATCCCTGTTCTAGCCCTAGTCATGTCTGCTCAAACATTCGCAAGTGATTTTGATCTGAAAGCTACCATGAAGCAAATGAAAGTTGAGTTTAAAAATGCTGCTGAAGCGACAGAAGTGAGTGACATGAAGTCTGCTGTAAGCAACCTATCTGAACTTGTAGAACGATCAAAACGTGGTGATTACCCACCAGAAAAGTTTGATATCTATTTTGAAGGATTCAGTAAGCTTTCCGTTGCACTCGACTCTGTTGAAGAAAAGTTAGAGTCTGGTGACATCAAAGGAGCCAAGGCCGAGCTGAAAAATGTCGATAATCTACGCGTTGAATACCACGATAAACGCAACCCAAGCATTTGGAGCAAATTGTTCGGTTAATACATCCGCAATAATCGCTTGTATAAACTTAATACCATGATCTTTGTTAGGTTTTTTAATGTAATTTACTGAGGTTGTTATAAAAAGGTTATATATTTACCCTCAATTAATTGAGAGTGACTATGATACGGACATCAAGCTTCAAGCGAACTATGCTCATCGCAAGTGCCCTAAGTTGGGTACTTGTGACTTTGATGCCTGTAATCAATGCTCATGGTGCCAGTGCTGGCGTGTGGGCGACACTTTGTACTATCAATGGCTTTGAGTTAGTTCAAGTCGAAGAGGGAAAGGTTGAAACTCAGCACAGTAAGCCTTGTCCATTTAGTCACTTCTCAACTTTTCATCAGGATACACTTCCAACACCCACTCACTCTAGAAGAACATCGATAGCGACATTTGAGTCGTACGCTTATTTGGCTCTAAGTGAACGATTTCAGCTCGCTATCCCCAGAGCGCCACCAGTATTTCCTTTATACCACTTCATATAAATCAAATAACAAAGGCTAGATAAGCCACTTAGTAAAGTAAAGCTCAGCACTAATGACTCGACTATGTTTCGGGATTTTTGCTGTGCGCTCAAAAAGGAAATTGTAATGTTGGGTAGTCAATCTCAGACTCAACCTAAGGGCTCACTACGTTCATCTCAAAGTGACGACTCAAACAAGGTTAAAGCAAAAGCATGTTATTTTCTCACATGGCGTTGGCACTTCTATGCAGGTCTTTTCGTTATCCCATTTATGCTCATGTTAAGCCTTACTGGGCTTGTGATGCTATTTGATGACGAAATTGAACAAGCAAGATACAGTGAAATCATCACAGTTGCTCCGCAGGCGCAAACTCTACCACCTTCCATTCAACTGCGTTCAGTCAAGGAAAAGTATCCTGACTCGCAAGTCACCCAATTTGTTGCAGCTGAATCAAGTACAAAAGCAAATAGATTTAATGTCAGACATGAAGATGGTAAGTCTGTTTTAGTGACGGTCAATCCATACTCCGGTGAAGTCCTAGGCGAAATCGATCGCAGTGACAGTTGGTATCAACTTGCTAACGATATCCATGGAACATTGCTGATTGGTAAATCGGGAGATTACTTGATTGAAGTGTCTGCGAGTTTAGGCATTCTGCTGTTGGTCAGCGGCATTTATCTTTGGTTACCAAAAGATAACGCAACTAAGGCTGGTTTTCTCAAAGTACGTATGCGCAGCGGGTCGCGTGTTCTAATGCGAGATCTCCACGCCAACTTAGGGGGAACACTTTCAATCGTTTTACTGCTATTTTTACTTTCCGGTCTTGCATGGGCAGGGGTATGGGGCGCGAAAATGGTTCAAGGTTGGAATACATTTCCTACCTATTACACATGGGGTGATAAACCGGAATCTTCTTTAATTCACGCAGACTTAAACCACGGTAGCGAGGAAGAAATGCCTTGGAACTTAGAACTGGCTGCAGTGCCTGAATCGCAAGGGCATCATGGGGGTCATCACGAGCATCTTTCTGCTCAACCTTTCGATACATCGCAGAGCGTAGGAATCGATGACATCATAAGTAAAACGACATCACTCGGCTTCAGCCAATTTAAAGTCTACTTACCCCAATCTGAGACTGGCGTTTATACTGTATCTGCTAACTCAATGGCGGGAGATGTTACTGACCCAAGAAAAGATAGGACCACTCACTTTGACCAGTACACTGGAGAAGTGCTCGTTGATGTTACTTGGGATGACTACAATGTTGTCGCTAAACTGATGGCCGCTGGGGTTTCACTTCACCAAGGTGATTTAAGCATCGTAAATAAGTTGCTGAATGTTTTCTTCTGTTTAGCGTTTATCGTTATTTCAGTTACCGGGGCTTTGATGTGGTGGGTACGTCGCCCGTCTAATCAGAATAAGTTGGGTGTGCCAGCCCGTTTCGAACAAGACGGTATTTGGAAGGTTGGCGCCGCAACCATAATATTGGTGAGCGTTCTTTTCCCTTTGGCTGGCGTGACCATCATTAGCGTGTTAATCCTAGATACGTTACTCGTTAAAAGAAGTCCAAAATTGAAAGCCTATTTGTCATAAACAACAAGCCCCAAAATCGGGGCTTGTTCTTATCTTGCGCTCAACTGCTGCGTCATGTAATCAATAAATCCACGCAATCGGGCTGGCATGTATTTGTTTTGCGGGTATTGCATGGCGATTGCGCCATGATAGTTACTTTTTATCGTCCAATCAGCGAGTACAGGAATCACTTCGTTGTTTTCAATCGCCTGTGAGACAACAAAGTCATGAAAAATGCCAATACCTAGCGCATTTTTAACGCCCGTCAATCGCATCTGTGAATGGTTGACCGCGTAACGACCTGAGACTCCCACAGAGTGATACTCGTCTTCTTTAAAGAAATCCCATATATGATCGCTGTCTGTTTCTGCGAGGTAGAGGCAATCGTGTGCAGTCAGCTCTGTTGGGTGTTTAGGCATCCCTCGTTTGGCAATATAGTCCGGGCTAGCACAAAGGACTAAGTTGGTTTGACTGACCTCTTTAAGAACCAAGTTCTCGTCAGGCTTATCCGTCAGTTTAAACGCGACATCAATCCCATCTCGGATTAGATCGATTTCACCATCTGCGACGCGCAATTTTAGCTGTATTTCAGGGTACTTTTGCAAAAAAGGCACCACATGGGGCTGTAATACGGAGTTTAAAAATGCTTCTGGCGCTGCAACTGTTAGCGCTCCAGACATATCTTGATGGTCTGTCGTTGAGAGTTCTACTGCTCGCTTTGCTGCATCAACCATCACTAAAGCCTGGTCATATACCTGTTGACCGGAGTGGGTGATAATCAGCTTACGCGTAGTACGCTCAAACAGTTTTACCGAAAGGGATGCCTCTAGTCGCGTTACCAATTTGCTAAGTGCAGAAGGGGTCACATCGAGAATTTTAGCCGCAGCAGTAAAACTGCCTTCATCAACGATCAGAATAAAACTCGCTAGATCGGGAAGTAGCGCAATCAACTTCGTATTCTTCATTTCAATGGCTTCAAATAACTATTTATAGCCATTTTATACCCTATAAATGTGACGGTCATCATTAAAAGGCATTATTTGTGCCTTAGATTCAATAATGTTTTTCCAACTAACGGGATAATGAAAAACACGTGCTTGAATTACACTTACTACATCAGATTTTGGCTCTAGCAATCGGCTAGAACTCTACAATAAGCAATGCGCATAATAACTAGGAAGGAATTTGAAATGTCTTCTGCATTCTACGAACAGATTCAAAACCAAATTGAAGAAGTAAAGGCTGAAGGTCTTTACAAGTCAGAGCGTGTGATTACGTCTCAGCAGCAAGCGGCTGTTAAGATCTCTACTGGTGAAGAAGTACTTAACTTCTGTGCAAACAATTACCTTGGTTTAGCGAACCACCCAGAGCTAATTGAAGCGGGTAAGCAGGGTATGGACGTACATGGTTTCGGTATGGCTTCTGTTCGCTTTATCTGTGGTACTCAAGACATCCATAAAGAACTAGAACAAAAACTGTCAAAGTTCCTAGGTAAAGAAGATACGATTCTTTACACCTCTTGTTTCGATGCGAACGCTGGCCTATTTGAAACCATTCTAGGCAAAGAAGATGCAATCATCTCTGACGCGTTAAATCACGCTTCAATCATTGATGGTGTTCGTTTGTGTAAGGCGATGCGTTTCCGCTACTCAAACAACAATATGGAAGAGCTAGAGCAACAACTTATCGCTGCGAAAGAAGCCGGTGCTCGTCATATCCTTATCGTCACTGATGGTGTGTTCTCTATGGATGGTGTGGTAGCGAACCTACCCGCTATCTGTGACCTAGCTGAAAAGTACGGCGCATTGACTATGGTTGATGATTCTCACGCTGTTGGTTTCATGGGTAAGACAGGTGCTGGTACACACGAATACCATGACGTTGTGGATCGCATCGACATTATTACGGGTACGCTAGGTAAAGCTATGGGTGGGGCGTCAGGTGGTTACACATCTGGTAAAGCGGAGGTCATCGAATGGCTACGCCAGCGCTCGCGTCCGTATTTGTTCTCGAACTCTGTTGCACCTGCAATTGTTAATGCATCTATCCGTGTGCTAGATCTTCTAGAACAAAGCGGTGACCTTCGTGACCAACTATGGGAAAACGCAGCACATTTCCGTACGCGTATGGAAGCAGCAGGCTTCACTATGGGTGGTGCAGACCACGCAATCATTCCTATCATGCTTGGCGACGCTAAAGTAGCGGCCGAGTTTGCAGAGCGTGCTCTTGAAAAAGGTATTTACGTTATTGGGTTCTCGTTCCCAGTCGTACCAAAAGGTCAAGCTCGTATCCGTACACAAATGTCAGCAGCACACTCACGTGAGCAGCTTGATCGCGCTATCGATGCATTTATCGAAGTAGGTCGTGACATGGAGATCATTAAGTAATGAAAATCAAAGCACTATCAAAACTTAAGCCTGAAGAAGGCATCTGGATGACAGAAGTGGACAAGCCAGAGCTTGGTCACAATGATCTTCTTATCCGTATTAAGAAAACTGCGATTTGTGGTACTGACGTACACATCTATAACTGGGATGAGTGGTCGCAAAATACGATTCCTGTGCCTATGGTTGTCGGCCATGAATACGTGGGTGAAGTGGTAGGTATTGGCCAAGAAGTCCGTGGTTTTGAAATTGGCGACCGCGTATCGGGTGAAGGTCATATTACCTGTGGTCACTGTCGTAACTGTCGCGGTGGTCGTACACACTTATGTCGTAACACCGTCGGTGTCGGTGTTAACCGAGAGGGTGCTTTCGCTGAATATCTTGTTATTCCTGCATTTAACGCGTTTAAGATCCCAGAAGGTATCTCTGACGATTTAGCCTCTATCTTCGACCCGTTTGGTAACGCTGTTCATACGGCACTGTCTTTTGATCTTGTTGGTGAAGACGTACTAATAACAGGCGCAGGTCCTATCGGTATCATGGCCGCGGCAGTCGCTAAACACGTTGGTGCTCGTCACGTTGTAATTACCGATGTCAACGAATACCGCTTAGATCTAGCTCGTAAAATGGGGGTGACTCGCGCTGTAAACGTTGCTGAGCAAAAGCTTGAAAACGTTATGGAAGAGCTTGGCATGACAGAAGGCTTTGATGTCGGCCTTGAAATGTCTGGCGTACCTTCTGCGTTTAACTCGATGCTTAAAACAATGAATCACGGTGGCCGTATTGCACTACTAGGTATTCCACCATCAGATATGGGCATCGATTGGAACCAAGTAATCTTTAAAGGTTTGGTGATCAAAGGCATCTATGGTCGTGAAATGTTTGAGACGTGGTACAAGATGGCTTCATTGATCCAGTCAGGCCTAGATCTAACGCCAATAATCACACATCACTACAAGATTGATGATTTTCAACAAGGCTTTGACGCTATGCGTAGCGGTAAGTCAGGAAAGGTTATCCTAGATTGGGAGTAGGGCAATACTAGGTTAATTGAGGCTTGTTACTATCTAACTACTTACTGGTTATCTGGATAGGTGAATAGTAAAAATAGCCCTGATTTGCACTTAGAAAGCCCCAGAATTGAATGACGCCTCGAGTTAAATCGAGGCGTCTTTTTTATATCCAGCCAAAATGTATTGTAGATTTAACTGTTTCTAGTTAACGGGTGATTCGAATAATCCCCTTAATCACATCACAACATGATTTGATTAAATGCCTTAATCACATCATAATATGAGCAGAATAAGGTAATTTTTCAAATCAAGGTATTGTTATGTGGATATGGGAGCAAACGAATTGGCCTCACTTTTTCTGGGATGAAGCGGTCGTAGATCCGTTGCTTAGGAAGACACGATTAAACCAAGGTGTCTTACTGGGCAGGATGACTAGCCGGCCTCAAGATCAGAACCAAAGTATGCTCGATACCTTGTTAGCGAACATAGTCCATTCTAGTGCTATAGAGGGTGAAAAACTGAATGCATTTTCAGTTCGTTCTTCGCTGGCGAATAAACTCGGTTTGACAGAAGAGCGTCCTTTCCCAACGACGGAACAAACAGATGGGCTTGCCGAGATTATGCTTGATGCCGTCGATAATCTTGATGCACCTCTTACCTTAGAAAGAATCCTACATTGGCACGATAGGCTTTTCCCTGAAGGCTACACGCTGTTCAATCCAGTTGTTGGCGGTCAGCTTAGAGGGACAGCGCCTATGCAGGTAGTGTCCGGGCGAATCGATAGGCCAATTGTTCACTTTGAAGCGCCGGGGAGAGAGAGGCTTGATAACGATCTTGACCAGTTCGTCGCATGGTTTAATCATTCAAAGCAAGACATGAAATTGGATCCATTGCTTCGAGCTGCCATCACACACCTGTGGTTTGTTACTCTGCATCCACTCGATGATGGCAACGGGCGAATCACTCGTTTGCTAACGGATTTGGCTTTAGCTCAAGCGGATCAGCAATCAGTTCGTTTTTATGCGATGTCAGTAGGTATACTTGCAAATCGCAAAAGCTACTATGAAATATTAGAAAAAACACAGAAGGGTGATGTCGATATTACCGACTGGGTAGTATGGTTTCTTGACGTCCTAAATGAAACGTTTGATGAAGTCTTAAAAGAGATTCAACAAACGGTGTTGAAAACCAATTTCTGGCGAGATGTAGATCAGACTCAATTGACGTCAGAGCAAGCAAAAGTTCTAAATCGAATGCTTGATGGTGATTTTGTTGATGGTATTAATACCTCTCAATATCACAAAGTGGCGAAAGTCAGTAAACCAACAGCGACTCGACACTTGACTGCATTGGTAGAGCAGGGATGTTTAGTAAAATCAGGTGCCGGACGAAGCACTCGATATGTTTTGGCCAAGCAAAGCTAAAAACAGCGTCAACTCTCACAACAATCTGTTGATAATCATATAGATTTCAATTCCTTTGCACCTGCTTCCAACTATTGTAGGTAATCATAGTTTTCTATCTGTTCATTGCATTTCTCACCAACGTATTATGGTTGTGAACGTTAGGGTCTGTAGACCCTATTGAACTATAGGAATAAAAATGAACAAAACACTATTATCAATTGGCTTAGCAACAGCGTTAGTCGGTACTGCTCATTCTGCACAATGGAGCTATGAGGGAGATACCGGACCACAGTACTGGGGAGAATTTGGTGCAGAGTGCCAATCAGGAAAGAATCAAAGCCCAATAGACGTTAAAGATGAAGTTAAGGCAAGCATCGCAGAGTTAAATCTTGATTATTCTGGAAAGGTCACTGCGCTGACCAACAACGGACATACGCTACAAGGAGTGGTTGAAGGAGATAATACTTTCACTGTTGATGGTAAGGAGTTTAACCTCGTTCAGTTTCACTTTCATACACCATCAGAAAACCTAATCAAGAGTCAAAGTTTCCCGCTCGAAGCTCATTTCGTAAACGCGGATAGCAATGGCAACCTAGCAGTACTGGCTGTTATGTATAACACGTCTCCGACTAGCAATAGTGAAATTACCACTCTATTAGAGACGTTACCAAAGTCAGGTCAAACTGTTTCGTTGAGTCATTTTATTGATGTAGCGGATATGATCCCGGATACCGAGTATTACTATCGCTTTAACGGCTCGCTAACAACGCCGCCATGCTCAGAAGGCGTGCGCTGGTTCGTTTTGAAACAAGCACAGACACTTAGTCAGGAGCAAACTCAACTATTTAAACAAGCGATGGGGAAAAACAATCGACCTATTCAAGCACAAAACGCACGTGTAGTACTAGAAAACGAATAGCAAAAGCTTATAGCGCCAGCAATTATTCTGGCGCTAAATATTATTGAACAGGATTTCTAATCTAAACGTCATTTTTGCTTCACCTTCTCTTTGTGTATCTTCTTCACGGTTCCAGTTGTACTCAGGGATCAACTCGTAAAACAGCCAAGTTCGCCATACATTCTGTCGATAAGTCACGGAGGCGTGAGTGTTCGTAACGTAATGAAAAGGTCGGTTAGTTCCCGTGGTACTTAATTGATAACTAAGTGCCTGATGGTCAGAAACATGCTGATAGAGTGTAAGCCCTGTACCCACTTCCCAGCCTTTGATATCGCTTTCCCACTGAGCGTAATTGCTCCAGCGAAGCAAAAAGTCGCGGTTGATTGAATAATCTAAGTCAATATCGGTAGATTCACCCGTTACGCTTTTCTTCTGATACAACTTCTGAGTAACGCGCAGCAACCATTCATCATTGATAGAGTATGTATAGCGAAAACGTCCTTCGATACCGGGTCTTGCATTGACCTTAACGTTGAAACTATAGCGTTCTTTACTTAGCCAATCGTATCTAAGACCAAGAGTATTTTCGGCATCTTCGCTAGTTTGCGGAAACAAGTCGAATAAATCATCTTCTTCATCCGACTCGAAAACCACCTTAAGTCGTTTGGTTACCTTAGGTAAATGAAAGCGCGCTTTGAATCGAGTCTTAAACTTGTAGCCTTCACCCTCCACATAAGAGAAATCATTTCTCCAACGAACAGTACTGCCAGCACGAGCGTCTTGGTCTACACGCTCATCAACGAAAAAACTATCAAACCAAATCGCAGGCTCGCAAAGCTTGGTATTTACATAGTTAAAAGCGGAATCGAGGATTTGAGCACTATCTGGCTGACTATGGCAATCGGAGTAATCTACTTTGCCGTCCGCGTACGTTGCAGTAGATAAGAAGGTAGAGATTAGAATTAGGTAGCGCAATTCATTAATACATTCTGAGGTTTAAAGTTTGAGTATGTCTAAAACACATTTAAATGGTCAATGTTTTAACGTATTCAAGTGATAATTTTACAACGCCAACGGTAAACGGTTGACGATTTGTTTAGGAACCTTGTGCTATCTGCGAGTATTGGCGTAGCAGATCGGTCAGTGTAGTGACCCATTCAAGAGCATTCTTTGGTGCCTGCTTGACTATAATTTCTACGTGGTTGCAATGTGTCTCAAGAGGTATCGCACGTTCAAGATGGAAAGAAACAGAGTAGAAATGCCACAATAATAGGCGCTGCATACGTATGATATTTTGTTGTTTACTTTCTGACTCTTCAAATAAAGCAGGGAGTTCACTAAGCGCAATGGCATTCATACGCAACATCGCATCAAACTGTGCTTCTTGAAGCTTATCTTCGTCTTCTGTCTCATCTAAATCAAAAGTAAAAAGCTCTGTCATTGACTCTTCTGGTACTAAACGGTGAACCATTCTCAAGCTTAGTTCTTCTAACTCTTCTCGTAGCATTTGAGATAAGCAGTGATAAGTGTAATCGCGTTGCATCCGGTAACTCTGACAATTTATGAATGGCGAGTATTCTAACCATTTCTTTAGAATTTTCTACTTGGCTTCGGAAACAAAAAAGCCCCGCGCTACAGCGGGGCCAAACTTCGTTGTGTTTGCAATTTTAGCCATTGACGTTGTTAGAGAATCTATGTCGCTACCAAAAAGTACGTTAAGAATTCTCATTTAAAACTAGGTCTTTTCCCCTTAAGTGCAAACCTAATTATTGTATTTGTAATATATATTAACTAAATATGTGATCTTGGTTCAATGATTCATAGCAACAAGATGCCTATTCAATAAAGTGGCCAACTGAAACTATTTGGTGTGAAACTCATTATTCATCCAACATTCTGTCTATTGATTGAGCAGTTGAACGTTTGCGTAAAAATATGTGATGAATATCTCATATATGGCGCTATACTTTGCGCCCGGTTGAGAGTTGCAGCTCTACCAATACAAGCCGTCACAGGGAATGGTGAATGACCCCACGGACCGGACCAGCTACCTATTCAATGCTTGTAGAGGTAATCTTTAATGAATGTTTTGTTTGGCTTAATCGGTGTAATCGCACTACTTTTGTGTGCGGTTCTACTTTCGGAAAGTCGTAGTTCAATTAACTGGAAAACAGTGTCGCGTGCGCTGTTGCTTCAAGTGGGCTTTGCCGCTTTAGTGCTTTACTTACCTTGGGGACAATCCGCGTTAACTAGCCTAAGTAGTGGTGTTTCTAGCTTACTAGGTTTTGCCGACGAAGGTATTGGCTTCTTATTTGGTGATCTAGCGAACACTGGTTTTATCTTTGCGGTTCGCGTTCTTCCTATCATCATTTTCTTCAGTGCTCTTATCTCTGCACTTTACTATCTTGGGATCATGCAAAAAGTCATCGAGTTTATTGGTGGTGGTATCCAAAAATTCTTAGGTACAAGCAAAGCTGAATCACTTGTCGCCACTGGTAATATTTTCCTTTCTCAAGGCGAGTCCCCACTTCTTGTTCGTCCTTTCCTTTCTAAAATGACTCGTTCGGAACTGTTCGCTGTTATGGCGGGCGGTATGGCGTCGGTCGCTGGTAGTGTGTTAGGTGGTTACGCAGGTTTAGGTGTTGAACTTAAATATCTGATTGCGGCAAGCTTTATGGCGGCACCTGGTAGTTTAATGATGGCAAAAATCATTGTTCCAGAGCGTGAAACGCCAATCGATCAATCAGACATTGCAATGGACAAAGCGCAAGAAAGCAATGTTATTGATGCCCTCGCAAGCGGTGCAATGAACGGCATGAAAGTCGCTGTTGCAGTGGGTACTATGTTGATTGCCTTTGTCAGCGTGATCGCAATGTTAAATACTGGACTAGAAAGCCTAGGTGAAGTGGCTGGTTTTGGGGGTGTGACACTGCAAGCTCTATTTGGCTACCTGTTCTCTCCATTAGCTTGGTTAATTGGTGTACCTTCGAACGAAATGCTTATGGCAGGCTCTTACATTGGTCAGAAAATTGTAATGAACGAATTTGTTGCATTCATTGACTTTGTTGAGCATAAAGCCATGCTATCAGAACACTCTCAAGTTATAGTTACTTTTGCTCTGTGTGGATTTGCCAACATTGGTTCAATCGCAATTCAACTTGGCTCAATCGGTGTTATTGCCCCAGAGCGCCGTTCTGAGGTAGCTAACTTAGGCATTAAAGCAGTGCTTGCTGGAACACTTGCTAATCTAATGAGTGCTTGTTTAGCGGGTATCTTTATCCTACTGTAAAAAGTACACTTTCTTTGATTAAACCGAATAGGAAACTATTCGGTTTTTTTATATCCAAAATCTAAAAAACTTAATTTTATGCGATGCATTGCAGTGATCGCTTAAAACCTGATTTACAGCAAAATCTCCGAAAATAGAAAGCGTAGGATGATTTGAGTTCGCACTTTCACAATCAAAATAATAAGAGATTTCGTTATGAATGAATTAGTTCAACGTTTTTTGCGCTATGTAGTCTTTGATACTCAATCAAATCCTGTAAACCCTGCAAGCCCAAGTAGTGAAGGGCAGATTACTTTTGCACATTTTCTTAAGCAAGAGTTGATTGAACTTGGTTTGTCGGATGTTTCTTTAGACCACAATGGTTACCTTATGGCTAGGCTGCCAAGCAATGTCGATTATCCGGTGCCAGCTATTGGCTTTATTGCTCATATGGATACTGCACCTGACGCATCCGGTGAAAATGTAAAACCACAAATAATTGATGACTACAAAGGTGGTGATATTGCACTTGGTAAAGGGGATGAAGTCCTTTCTCCGATACAATATCCTGACCTTCATATGTTACACGGTCATAACCTTATCACCACTGATGGAACCACGCTTCTTGGTGCAGATAACAAAGCGGGAATTGCAGAGATTCTTTCTGCTGTTGCAGAGTTAATCGATCACCCCAATATTCCACACGGAGACATCTGTATTGGCTTTACTCCAGACGAAGAGATAGGTAGAGGTGCTGATCTATTCAATGTTGAAAAATTTGGTGCGGAGTGGGCCTATACCATTGATGGTGGCCCAGTCGGTGAGTTGGAGTTTGAAAACTTTAATGCCACCAGCGCAGACGTCGTTTTCCATGGTGTGAACGTACATCCTGGAACTGCGAAAAACAAAATGGTCAATTCTATGAACATTGCAGCTCAGTTCCAAGTAATGATGCCTGCCGAAGAGACACCTGAGGCGACAGAAGGCTATGAAGGGTTTTATCACTTGAAGTCAGCGGAAATGTCGGTGGCAAGAAGCGAACTCGGCTATATCATTCGAGACTTTGATCGTGAAGGACAAGAAAAACGCAAACAGTTTATGATCGATAAAGTCGCAGAGTTAAATGAAAAACTCAAACACGGCCGTGTTGAACTCAAAATGTCAGATAGTTATTTCAATATGAAAGAACAAGTTGAACCTTATCCTCATGTAATCGAACTAGCAAAACAGGCAATGATTGCTTGTGATGTTGAGCCGAAAATCAAACCTATTCGTGGTGGTACAGATGGCGCAAGACTCTCTTTTATGGGGTTACCTTGCCCAAACATCTTTACCGGTGGCTACAACTTCCACGGAATTCATGAGTTTATTTCAATCGAAGGAATGGAGCAGGCAGTGAAGGTCATCGTGACTCTTGCAGAGAAAACGGCGCTCAAATACAAATAAACGTACTACCTACACCTGATATTTCAAAGAAAATCATATACATTTATTAGAATTGATTTTTATAGTGGATATCTGGATGAAAAAACTCCTCTTACTCGTCACGCACTCTTCGTGTATAGGATTGGGCTTCGCTCTTGGAATTTATGCGTTGCCCATCCTTATTCAACCGACATCACCAAGCATGAATGAGGTACAAACCGTTACCAATAACGCTATTTATAACGCTTCATTTCAAAAGGATCGTAAAGACAGTGACTTTCTCCATTGGGGAGAAGGATCTGTCTCCATTAGTGCCGAAAAAGTAGCGTTTATTGGAAAGCTCGCACCTGGTCCTGATTACAAACTCTACTTTTCTCCATCATTCATTGAAACAGAAGCCGACTTTAACGCACAAAAAGAACTAATGGTTCGTGTAGGTGAAGTCAAGAGCTTTGATAGATTTACCGTAACCTTACCGCAGGGTTTTCCGATTAATGATTACAATACCGTTATTGTCTGGTGTGAAACCTTTGGCGAATTTATTACATCGGCTAGATATAGATAGCTGAGAGGAAACACGATATTCAACTCATCTTGCGACCAATACAGTAGAAATATTCTGCCGCGTGTGGGAAGTTAGACGACTAGTTTTTGAATCAACAAGTTAAGGGGCGTTTGCCCCTTTTTAGCAAATAGGAGCAGGGCGTGGAGAAAGTACAAGCCGTAGTCGATTTTCTTCTAACTCACAAACTCGTTTTTACAGCACTGATCATTGTTTTGATTTCTTTAATTCGTCGAATCATCCTTTCTATGATTCGTGGTGACGTCGACTTCGTTTCTGAAGAGCAGCGAAATTGGATGTCTCGGACCAAAAATGGCACATTTATCATGACTGTGCTTGTGCTCTTTGTTCTGTGGCAATCAGAAATAAATGAGTTTGCGCTCTCTGTTACAGCCATCGCCGTTGCGATTGTCGTGGCGTCTAAAGAGATTATCCTCTGTTTCACCGGATCTATTCAGCGTGCGAGTTCTCGCTCTTTTCGTATTGGTGATTGGATAGAAGTAGGGAAGATATGTGGCGAAGTTATCGAACACAACATGATGGCAACCGTCATCCAAGAAATCGATTTGCACCACGGGCAATACCACTACACGGGGAAGACAGCCACATTACCTAATAGCATGTTCTTTACCTACCCAGTAAAAAATCTCAACTTCATGAAGCGCTACGTATATCATGATTTCTCTGTTGTTGTCCCTGAGTTCGTTAATCTCTACCCAATCATACCTGAAATGCTTGAAAGAATTGAAAGTCATACTGGCTACTTTTATGACGTCGCAACACGCTATAACGCGGTTATTGAAAAGCATGCCGGGGTAGATTTGCCCGGAGCTGAGCCTCACATTCATATTACTAGCGGAAGCACTGGGGAACAGGTCGTCCACTTTATGCTGTTTTGTCCAACCGATAAAGCAACACACTTAGAGCAAGAGATTCGCGCCGACTTTATGCAGCTATACAGCGAGCGTTTTCCTATTACTAAAGAAACCGAGTAAGCACAGTAATCCACAAAGAGGGAATTATGATTAAAAAGGTAGGGAACACCATCATACAACACATACACAAAGGAAGTTGCCACTGTGGCACCGTTAAATTCGAGCTAAATTTACCGAATGGAATTGAGAAGCCCCGGCGTTGCGACTGTTCAATATGTAGAAGGAAAGGGGCAATTGTAGCCTCAGTTAAACTTGATGGCATTCGTATACTTGAGGGTGAAGATCAGCTTAAGCTCTATCAGTTTAACACTCATACCGCAAAGCACTTTTTCTGTTCTAATTGTGGAATATACACACATCACCAAAGACGATCGTCACCGGATGAGTACGGGTTCAATGTCGGCTGTTTAGAGGGAGTAAACCCTTTTGATTTAGGTGACGTTGTCACCAATGATGGTGTTAATCACCCAGCTGACCGCTAGAAAATCATGGTGGCTTAACCCATTAGTCACCAAGCTTATCGATAAGCAATTATTATCGTGACATTCAAATGTTTAATTAGAACTTACCCTATAATCCGAGTATGGTGCGTTCAGTTGCCCGTATGAGCTTAGTGGTCTATGACTATCAGTTTGAACACAGCAAACGAATAAAGCCACTTCATTAAGGAATACCTGTGTCATTGGCAACACATCGCTTTATTGAGCACTACTGTAACTTAAACCATTTGGCTTAATTCCTTAATGAACAAACACACGCATTGCAATCTTACGTCGACATTCAAACTTAGCCGAGCTATTAACACTCTGTCTCGAGTAAGTGATGACGAAACACTCGCACATCACCATATTCAAACATTGCAACGAACAGGCAAATTCATTTTGTTTTCTCAACCGCTTGTAAATGTTGCATCTCGGAGCATTGTATCCATGGAGGTATTGCTTAGGCATAGAGCAAATAGCGGAAAGATTACGCCACCAACGTTTCTAACCAGTTTTGCAAAGCTCGGCTTGATACCAGTGCTTGATATGTGGGTTATAAATCACGCTTTAGCGCAGATATCGACGCAACGAGTGAGATGTGGATTTAAACTCTCGATCAATGTATCTCCCCAAACTTTCTTAATTGAAGGCTTTGCGAGTTCCGTTTTGGATATGATTGAGCGCAGTGGTCTGGGTTATCACCAGATAGAACTTGAAGTAACAGAGGATGTCTTGATACAAGATGAGAGTCAAATTCGAGAGGTCTTCAATCAGTTAAAAAGTGCTGGAATTAGTATTGCCCTTGATGATTTCGGGACTGGATACTCGACGATCGGAAACCTTATCAGCTATCAATACGATAAGGTCAAGATTGACCGCTCACTAGTATCAAACATAACAAACAAAAATGGTCGTGAAATACTGCGTTTGACCACCGATTTAGTCAAACTGTCAAGCGCTGAGATTGTCGTAGAGGGGATAGAAACGAGCGAAGAGTTGGAATTTGTCTCAAGCTTAGGTATTGAATCAGTTCAAGGCTACTACTTCTACAAGCCTATGCCATTTGACGAAGCATTCGCGTTACTTTCAACTTGAGCAAGGCTGACGCTAATGCCAGCCTTGTTTCTTTAGTTTAAGCGTAATACTTCTTCTTCATTCTTAGCGCAACATTTACGAGTGCTATCAAGACTGGCACTTCAATCAAAGGACCAATAACACCAGCGAAAGCTTGGTCAGAGTTTAATCCAAACACCGCAATGCTAACGGCTATAGCAAGTTCAAAATTATTTCCTGTTGCAGTAAATGCAATTGACGCGTTCTTGTCGTAATCGATGCCCATTTTTTTACCAACAAAGAAGCTAACAAAAAACATTAGGACAAAGTAGATACATAAAGGGATAGCGACTCGAACAACATCCATTGGCAATTCAAATATCATTTCGCCTTTTAGGCTAAACATTAAAATGATGGTTGCGAGTAAAGCCACTAAAGTTATTGGCGAAATACGCGGAAGAAACCGCTCGTTGTACCACTGTTCGCCTTTTAGCGCAGTTAACCACTTACGGCTAAGAAAACCTGCTAAGAAAGGAATACCCAAGTAAATCAAGACGCTCTCAGCAATATCCAGCATAGAGATGTCGACATTAAACCCTTGGTAACCAAATATAGGTGGAAGTACAGTAATAAACAGCCATGCCATAAAGCTATACGTAACAATCTGAAATGCGCTATTTAAAGCTACCAAAGCTGCGCCATATTCTTTGTTGCCACCACCGATATCATTCCAAACAAGTACCATAGCAATACATCTAGCAAGCCCGATAAGAATGATACCAACCATATATCCAGGTTTGTCTGCCAAAAATACCAATGCCAAAACAAACATTAAGACAGGACCAACAATCCAGTTCATTATCAAAGACAGCTTGATTGCTTTTTTGTCTCTACTGACGTTGCCTAGTAAACCATAGTTAACTTTGGCTAATGGGGGGTACATCATTAAGATCAATCCGATTGCGAGTGGAATATTGGTACTACCAACTGACATAGATTCATTCCACTGAGCAACTTGAGGAAAAGTCACGCCAATTGCGATACCAACGGCCATAGCAACAAAGATCCACACGGTAAGATAACGATCCAAAAAGCTCATATTTGTGGCTGCTGAAGTAGTTCTACCTTCAGTTGCTAATTGTTGATTCATTGCAATACCTCCATTCGTCAATCGTCGAATAGCGATTGATAAAAATTAAAAATTGGGAAGACAATGAATGATCTTCCCGTAATTAGTTTAACTAAATATAGAATTAAATTGACTTGAAAACTCTTCAATTTCTGTCTTGTTAACGCGATAACACACTTTAGGTGGTATTGATTCAGCGGTGATAAATCCCGCTTGTTTCAAAACTCTCAAATGCTCTGATACGGTTGACTGTGCGAGCCCTAGTTCAGAAACCAAGTCACTGTTCAGGCAGCCGTCAAGTTTTTCCAAGTTCAAAAGAATCTTGACGATTCGAACGCGGGCAGGGTGAGACAAAGCTTTTGCTTGGGCAGCGAACCTTATCTCTAGCTCAAGTTCACGCTCTGAGGAATCAAAAGCTTGTGCGTTTGTACTACTGCACTGTTTATTCATTCTATGGATACTCAATAGTTAATCGTCGAATTACGATTCATATTACAAGCACTTTTTCATTCGCGCAACCTAAATAAAACCGAATAACCAATTTGATGAACGAGTTAAATAAAATGCCGCTCTATGATCGAGCAGCACATGTTTAGAGCCAGTAATCCACTCAATTCAAAGTGAGAATCATATCGGCTGTACCTTCTTCGAACTGAACATCTAAAGTGAAGCCGAGGCTCTGAGCCAGCATCAGCATCCCACGGTTCGTCGGCATTGTCATACCAGACATCTGTTTAGTTCCTTTATGCTGACAGTATTCAATGATTTTGTTCATCAACACTTTGCCCAGACCATTGCCCTTTAAGTCAGAACGAATCAAAATTGCGAACTCGGCATCGGTATTATCTGGGTTAATAAGTGCGCGCGACACACCAATAATAGGGCTACCTACACGGGTTTGACTTACAGCAACAAACGCCATTTCGCGGTCGTAATCGATTTGTGTCAGATTAGCTAATGCCTCATGATTGAATTCACCCACATCTGAAAAAAATCGCTTATATAGATCTTCTTTTGATACATTATGAATAAAATCAGCATGATGAGGTTCATCTTCCGGTAGGATTGGCCTAAGCAGTACTTCTTCTCCATCCTTCAGGGTGATGATTTGTTCGTACTCAACAGGATAGGGGCGGATAGCCAAACGTTGTTGAGCGTCCCCTTCATATTTCTTCAGAATTAGGTCTGCATCTAAAATGGTGAATTCAGAACCATTTGCGAGTACTGGGTGTATATCCAGCTCATGAACTTGCGGACAATCAACCACCATTTGCGAGATACGAACCAAAAGCTCTGACAAGCCGTGAATGTCCATTGGTTCGGGTAGTTTCTGCGGACGAATCTTTCCACTTTTGATTGCACGAACGATTAGATACCTAGCAAGCGCCATATTGAGTGGGGGCAGAGCTGAAGCAGCATCGATAGATTCATCCCATTCAGAGCCACCTTGACCAATAAGAATCACAGGGCCAAAGGTTTCATCAGTTTTTACTTTGATCCGAATTTCCTCACCTCCGGCCAGCTTCGCCATACCTTGCACCAACAGGCCATGAATATTAGCGGACGGGTAAGAGAGATTCGTGCGATCCAAAATCGCTTCAGACGCACTAGCAACTTCACTACTATTACGTAAATTAAGCATCACCCCTTGAACATCTGACTTATGCGCAATATCTGGCGAGCGCAATTTAACAGCGACCGGATAACCAATTTGTTCAGCAACATGGACCGCCTCACTAGAGTCAGACGCAATCCAAGTTGGCAAAACACGAAAGTCAAAATGACGCAAAAATGTACCAATTTGATGGGTATCCAATGATACTGTATCTTTACCCAGTAACTTAGTATCTATCCACTTTTTGGCTTCGTTGAGTTCTGCAATGTGTACTGGTTCAGCCGTGGTAGGTGTTTCCATTAACTGTTTCTGGTTTCGCCTGTACTCTACCAGGTGCATAAAGGCGACGACTGCGCTCTCAGGAGTTCGATAGGTCGGTATTCCTGCTTGTGTAAAAATATCCCGCGCTGGTTTTGCCGTTAGTTCTCCTGACCAGTTAGTTAGAAAGTTAAAACGCCTATGTCTAGGATGTGATTTTATCGCTTCAACTATCGCTTTAGCCGTTTGCTCTGAGTGCGCTACTGCTGAAGGGCTATGCATGATGAGAATTGCATCAGCGCAATCAGCGTCCATGACCGTATTTAACGTTTCTATGTAACGTTTATCATCGGCATCTCCAACCATATCAATTGGATTGTTGTGGCTCCAACTCGCAGGGAGGATGTTACTCAGCTTCTCAATGGTTTCTTCAGAAAGGTCAGCGAGCTTACCACCGCGTTGCAACAGCGTATCAACGGCCATGATCGCTGGGCCACCACCATTTGTGATAATAGCAAGCTTTTCCCCGCGCAGTGGAACCGAGTGGGTAAGTGTCTCTACCGCAGCGAATAGCTCGTGCGAATTGTTTACCCGGAGCATGCCCGTACGGCGAATTGCTGAGTCGTAAATAATATCTAGTGTGTCATCTCCCCCCGTATGCGCTCGCGCTGCGATTCTGCCCGCTAAGGTCTTACCGCCTTTTAACACCAATATTCGGCGATTCCGAGACGCAGCGCGCGCGGCAGACATAAATCGCCTAGCATCTTTAATCGTATCCACGTAGAGCAAGATTGCTTCGGTGTGAGAATCTGTACACAAGTGATCAAGAAGATCGGCAAAATCAATATCAAGAGCATTACCTAGAGATACAAACGCAGAAAAGCCTATGTTTTTGTCGTTTGCCCAATCCAAGATAGTGGTACACATGGCAGCAGATTGTGAGATGAAAGCGATCTTACCCTTGATTGCTGTCACAGGTGAGAATGACGCATTAAAATTCACCCACGGTAATACAAGCCCTAAACTGTTGGGGCCTAAAATTCTCATGCTGTTATTACGAGCGATGGACAAGCAAGCCATTTGAATACTTTCACCTTCCTTATTTGCAAAATGCATATCCGCTGATAGGACGATGACTGCTTTCACTCCTTTATCTGCCAGTTGTTGAAACAGCTTTTGGTTGTACTTTGCGTGAGTACATAAAATGGCGACATCGGGGACTATGGGTAGCTGTTCTATTGACGAGTAGGCTAGAACCCCACAAACAGACGAGTATTTTGGTGTGACCGGCATGATCGCGCCTTCAAAACCGCCATGGAGTAAGTTTTTCATAACGATATTGCCAGCACGCATCGGTTTGATTGATGCTCCAATAACTGCAACAGATTGGGGTTTCAATAGGTGGGTAAGGTGGCTCATGGCTAGGCTCCTGAAGGGGCGACACGTATAATCGTAACCAACAAAGAACGTTAATACTTGGTATTTTTGATGTTGTTTTAATCAGATCACTGAGGTACAGGTGAAGTTTGTGCCATGTGTCACAGAGTATTGATATATAATTAAAATGTTGGGTTGATTCTAAGTCTATCTAACGGCATGATTTACAGTAATTACTAGTTAAGGCATTTGAATAATTCATGAAAAAAATAGCGATTGTTGGCTTATCAGTGGTGCTTTCTGCATGTGTTTCGAGCGATTATGTGACGGACGTAAGCTCAGAAAGCTATCGTGAGGATTACAAAACAGCAAAGGTTGAACAACCTGTTGTGACGCAGCAAGGAATGACTGAAGGCATCTCTGAAGATAACGTTGCTAAAGTTGTAAATACTGCATCGCCTCAACAGAGTAAAACGGTGAAGATGCAAGCTAAGGCAAAGCCAGCGGTTGCGATTATTCCACCAACCGCCAAACAGCAAGCTATGAACCCACGGTACGGTTTCACGATTCAGGTTGTCGCAGTCGGCTCACAAACTAAAGTCGATCACTTTGCGCGCAAACTACCACGAAAAGACAACCAGCCAATTTGGGAAAACTACAAAATTGTCAATGGTACTAAGTGGTATACGGTTCTTTATGGCGATTATGCAACACGTACAGATGCAAAAGCGGCAATTTCTGAATTGCCTACTGAGTTCCAATCGCTAAAACCATTTGTGAAGAGCATCGATGATATTAAGAACTCACAATATCCAACTCTGAACAAACTCAACTAATACAGGTTAAAGGGGCATTCACCCCTTTTTTATCGTCTATATTTTCTTCGCTCAGATGACAAAACGGATTTTTGTCTGGTAAAACCGTGTAAGTCATACTGGTTTTTATTATCATGGTCTGAGATTCTCCTGTTGTCTCACGGAAAGATATTTAATGACAAATACGACTATTCTTCTTCTTTGCGGCGGTGGTTCTTCTGAACACGAAGTCTCACTGGTTTCCGCCGATTTCCTACAGTCTCAATTAGAATCAACGAAAGGTTTTAACGTTGTTCGTATCGAAATGAAAACGGATGGTTGGTTTACTAATGAAGGTGAACTTGCTTATTTAGATACTAACGCTGGCACTATTAACACTGATTCTGGATCAACAAAATTAGACTTTGTTGTCCCTTGCATCCACGGTTTTCCAGGTGAGACTGGTGACATTCAATCAATGCTAGAGCTTTCAGGAATTCCTTATTTGGGTTGCGGCCCAGAAGCGAGCACCAATAGCTTCAATAAGATAACATCCAAGCTTTGGTATGATGCGCTAGGTATTCCTAACACGCCTTACATCTTCCTTTCAGAAAACAATCAAGATGCATACAAACGGAGCGAAGCCGCGTTTAAAGAGTGGGGCTCTGTGTTCGTCAAAGCAGCCAGGCAGGGTTCATCTGTGGGATGTTACAAGGTAACGGAAATCTCCCAACTTCAAAAAGCGCTTGATGATGCATTCGGCTATTCAGATCAAGTATTAGTCGAGCAAGCAGTGAAACCGCGAGAGCTTGAAGTCGCAGCGTATGAGTACGAAGGTGAACTTCACATATCAAAGCCAGGTGAAATCATCGCACCGGAAGATGCTTTCTATAGCTACGAAGAAAAGTACAGTACTTCAAGCCATTCGGTCACTAAGGTGGAGGCATCAAACCTTAACCAAGAGCAACTTGAATTGATTCGTCAGAGCTCCGAAAAAGTATTCACTCAAATGCGTTTACGTCACCTGTCTCGCATTGACTTCTTCTTAACTCCGGATGGAAAGATTTACCTTAACGAAGTCAATACATTCCCGGGAATGACTCCGATTTCAATGTTCCCGAAAATGCTAGAGCATAACGGACATTCATTTGCGGGTTTCTTGGCAGATTGTGTGAAGAGTTCTCTCTAGTCCCAAGGTTTAAAGCTTTTGTAAACCATACGCTCTAGTGCTGCTTGCGATTGATTGCCAACGTATTGATAAGGCATAGCAGCACTCTTCCATCGCCCGAAACGCTGAATATCTTTTACCTTCATGCCTTGTGAAGCAAGCTCATTTGCGGCTCCAACTCGTAGCGACTGCCCAGAAAACTTAACATCAAGTTTTAGTTTGTCGCTGGCCGAACGCAAAATCCGATATATTGATGAGTCGTCTAGCGTTTCATTACTTAAGTTTCCGTGCTTATCTATAGAATTGAACATTGCACCATTATGGCTACCACGTACATTTATCCAGCGAGTCAAAATTTCGGAGGCGTCCTCTGAAAGGGGGTACTCTTCATTTTCTATCCAAACTTTAAAGACAGAATTATCAAGACAAACACTATCAATACTTAAATCTCTCAATTCAGAGCGTTTAAGCATACATTCGAACATCAGGTGATATATCGCAAGGTTTCTAATATCGCGGAGGTGTTTTGAAGAACCGAGTAGGTTTGTCAGCTCCGTAAGATGCTGTCTACTAAAAGGGGTGGTTGATTTTGCATCTGCTTTCTTGTCAATCCGAAGAGAAGCTAGCAAGTTCCTAACAGAAACATTGGAAGTAGGGTCAGGCATTCCTAGAGTCTTATGAATCAAATAAATGGTCACACCGTAACGTTTAGTGGTTGAATATTTCCTTTGCTTAGACTCTTTTTCTAAGAACAAACGTACAGCGGTAGAAGCTGCGGGCAGAGATTGTACACCTCTATTTGCACAAAAATCGTTAAACAGATTCCAATCTTTGCGCATAGCTAAAAGAGAGTTGCGGGCGTATTCACCATTCATTAATTCATGTAACTCTTCGATAGTTATATTGTTTAATAACTTATTAACGAATTGTATTCTCTCATCTTCACATGTGACGACGCGAACATTTTTCCGCATTTTAACGCACCATAACCACTAAATGTATGATAAATATACTTGATAATGAGAGATTTACAATTATTATTAAACTATCTGAATACAAAGATAATAGTGATTATGGCTGCTGCGACTTATAGAGGTTTTACCCTCAAATCTGCTGGGAATTCGACAGAAATATGGCAAGTACAAATCAAGCAACACGTGTTGTCAGGAAGTATGGCAGCCGTAAAGAAGAGCATTGATTGGTTTTGTGATACCGCAACAATTATCGATCCTAAAGAATTCAATTCTCTGGCGAATACAAAGAAAGCTGAAGGGCAACCCGCCCAAGAGAATTTCCACGGCTACACCATCAAAAATGACACAGGTGACGCAAACAGTTGGTACTGCTTCTTTAACGGTAGGCTAATCAAAGGCGGAAAGCTTGCTATTCAGAAGCACATAGAGGCATACTTAGTCGCTAAGCAAAAAGCTGAACAGCAACAAAAGAAGTAGAACTGTATGACTCTTGTATATAGCACTGACGTAGGTCGCATCAAACCCGAAGAAGACAAACCTCAACGTGAAAAAGGCGACGGTATCGTTCGTATCCAACGCCAAACGAAAGGACGCAAAGGTAAAGGCGTTTCTATCGTAACCGGTCTTGATTTAGACGATGCACCGCTAAAACTATTAGCAGCAGAACTTAAAAAAGTTTGTGGCTGCGGTGGTTCAGTAGAAGATGGCACAATTGAAATTCAAGGCGATGTTCGTGACAAGATCAAAGCACACCTTGAAAAGAAAGGCCACACAGTAAAGCTTGCAGGTGGCTAAACCAATAAGTAGTGAGTTAATCTTTGATTATCGAACTGATTATTAGGTATTTTATGGTAAATCCAGTTATGGTTAATGCGAAAGTATCAACTAACGCTTAAACCGCAAAAATGGAAAGGACACCGGGCTGTCCTTTCTAAATAAGGTATCTAATTTAACATAACGTACATAATACGCACCAATTGGAGTATTTCCTAGTTAATTCGTCTAACTGGCCTGTCTCTTGGTGTTCAATTAGCCGCATATTAAATTCTTCTATGAGCCTTTGTTTAACGGAAAATGATCATCGACCGCAGTATAGCCAACGTATGCGAACTGTGAGCTCACTTTCAATACAGGAACTAACCAGCTCAAGTTGTCTATTTTTCCTAACCTATAGAGTCTTCTAGCATTCCACTCAATTGAGAGTGTAATATGAAGGTAGCAATCAATTCTTTCCGCCTGTAGTTTCAACAGGTTTTCTTCTGTGTCTGTGTCTCTGCCTCGAAATATTCTTAAGTTGAGATTCTACCAAAATATTGATTGACCCAACAATTGGAAAGACATAGTGTTGAGATAGACCCGATAGGAAGGGAAAAGCGTATATGTCCATCGAATAAGATATGCATCAAAAGCTGGTTCCCGTACTTTAAACGAGTTACAAATCATCCAAGCCAGACATTAGAAAGCAATTGACTAGCTTTTTGTTCTCTTCATAGTAAGACAGAAAGTAGACTAGTTCATCTATTTCAATATTGTGAGTGTCTAGATCTACGACAAAGCCAGCATGGTGTTTATTAAAGCTACTTCCAACACGAATGATATAGTCATCTGCTGTAAGTAGAGATGCCCTCGCCTTTACTCGACTAAATAAAGGGGCCAAGTTGGTGTTCTTCCATCCTTTAGGCATGCTGTAGGGAATGCTACTTATATTCATATCTACTCCTACGTCAAGATGGTGCGGCTTAACAAGTGGCTTGATATGTTTTTCAACTAAACTTTTAAGCTTTAAGAATGCGGCTTTCCCTTGTGGATCTGACTTTAAAGGCGATGAGTGTTTTGATTTTAGGTGTTTTGTCCAAACTTTTTTGAACAGTAAGTCTATTGGTTGGCTCAAAAGCTCAAAGACAGACATTTCTAACATAATATCTTTGAGCGGGCTATCTTTAAGCTCGCCACTAAAAATACTATCAAGACCGAGCCTGAATGAAACATCATTTACTCCTACACCCTGTAATAGGTCTACAACTGTACTCCCTAGCCCCACTCCCGTCCCTTTAATGATAAGAAAAGAGGTGTTGTGTATCATAGCCTCTGCCATCGGGTACATCGGTGTTTTTTCTATTTTCCTATCAATACGATTAAACCAAACTTTTATCGTTTTGTGTTTATCGGTGGTATAGATAGACTCACTTCGAAGCGATATAGCGTGCAAAGATTCTATGATTTTAGCCAGTGGCCCTGTCATTACAATATCTGACACAGATGCATCGTATCTCGACATTTTTATAAAGCTCAGCGGAACTGGCTGCTGGACCATTAACCCTGCAGATGGGTGCGCGTGCATTGAGTGGGCTTGATAAAATATCTTCCCTTCAGGGAACAGTTTTTCTTTAATAGCGTTTGGCATATTGCGTTGCTCTTAAATAATCAAGTCACGGAAGAATAACATAATAGCGATATATCACCTGAACAAATGCTGTACTACTTTCCTGTTTTGGAAGAAAAGTGACATTTTTAACATCTCAACACATAGCTGCTAGCTCGGTCTTAATCACACTTTCCATTGCATTTGGCTAGGCTAAATACTCTACAAAGAGTGATTTCACCTTAATCTACGCACAACGGCCGTCGCCTTAAGCATTTAACGGCAACTTAAATTTTACCTGACAATGCAAAAAAACCACTTAATGACTGCTTTGTTTACTACTGTGTGGGTTCTTCTAGCACTATGTTTTTCATCATTAATCTATTTAAGCTATCAAGATTATGTCCATCCAAGGAATGTCTATGGAAAATGGATCGAGGTAGATGCTCCCGATTACAATACCGACGTCCTATTTCTTAACGAACGAGGTGTTTATCGCAATGAACGCCTGATTTCGACCAGGTTTCTATTCGATGGCACAACGGTCACGATAAAAACGGGCCAAGGCAACTATGTGTACCAAGTTGCCGGTTCAGACAACAAGCCTTTGTTAAAACGTTTAGAACCATCGATTCCTCCTAAGCGCTTTGCCAAGGGGTCATAAAGCTCAACTAAACTAAGAATATCGATTGGTCAATAGATATTCCCTTCTATCTCCTCCCCTCTAATACATTACAGCGTAACCCCTATTGGTGACACTGTAATGCGTATTGACGTAACCATTATGCAGCCTTTTATCCCGAACCGCTCGATTCAGCGCTGGTATCTCATATCGGCTTAGACTCCCCGAATATACGCAGACAATGGTATTTCTAAGTTTTTAGACATCTAAATCAAGATCCAAATATTCGGCGCAGATATCAGCCAGTGACCTTAGATGTTTCTTGATTTCAAGGTTACACGATCACACCTCAGAATATATAACTGGCTGATAGTAAGCACTTGCAGACAAAACTTACAAACCTGTAATTTTATTACACAACCCAAATCACAACCACCAGAGCCAGAACATAACACTACGCCAAGTCATTGATTTGGCGCTATTTGCAATTACATAAAAGCACCCCGACAAGACTTTCATAAACATTACAGACTTGAAATGAATTACGGCTTGCTGTTCTTTGTTCTTGCTTAGATTGGCGCGCATGACTATTTACCACACATGCAGTTAGTTATAGTGCTTCATAAATGCCAGGTACAAAAAAGGAGCAGTCTCCTGCTCCTTTCCTTATCTGTTAGTCAGCCTGTGTATAAATTACGGTTTCGCAGCCTGAGCCCGAATTTCTTCAGCGACCATTTTTATTGCCTGAGCGGTGCTTATTCCCTCTGCCATTAACTCTTGAATCTTCTCGACAGCTTTTTGTTGCTCTTCGTGAGAAAGTGGCGGTAAATCATCAAACATAAAAAAGGCTCCTAAAAATTTAGGAGCCGACTATATTATGATTTCATCATAAGTGCCAGTATTTCACTGGTTGCGATTCTAGGTGCTTAATAGCTGGTTAAGAAGTTGATATACGCGCCCATCGAGTTTTCATTGGTGTAACTCGCACCAATATCAAGTTGGAACAGGTTTAGTGGAGAAAGCCCAATACCTGCGGTCACGGTGTCATCGAGGTTGTCATATGCTAGGTTTCGATTCCAACCCGCTCGAAGTTTAAGTTGGCGCATAATGTCAATCTCTCCACCAACTCTTAGCATTTGAGTGTTATCGTTAAAGTTAGTGAACTTCTCTTCTTCGTCTAGATCGTAATCCACACTTAGAGTCGCGTAGTCTGCGACAAGCCCAACACCTACGGTGTATTGAGGGCGCATCTGATAATCATAAGTAACCGCGCCGAATGTTCTTGACTGACTAGCGTCAATTTTCGATGTCACGGTTGAAGCTGACAGTTCTTGAGATTTAATATCACGAGAGACTAAGTTCATCGCTGAAAAGCCAACGCGTAACGGACCATAAAACCATAAGAAGCCAGCATCTAGGTTGAACATTGTCTCGCCTTGACCATTTTCTCTGATGTCTTTGATATCATAGTTGTTAATGTTGGCGCGATATACGTATGTATAAATGCGCTGTAGCTTGGGCGTTACACCAAATGCAATATGCTGCCCTAGAAACGTTTGATATTTGGCAAGCGAGAGTCCAACTTCAGTAACTCCAAGACCTACAGCGTTCACCCCACTTAGTTCTGCGTTAATTGCTGGATTTAGGTTTGGGGTAGCACTGTTGGCCCCTGAGTATATATCAGTCTGAGCGAAAGATTCTGCATAAGCCTTACCAAATACATTTGCAGCTATGTAACGATTAGGTATTGCAAATGCCACAACGCCGCCAAGTTCGAGATTAGCAACATCACCTTCGAGTGCATTTAAAGTCGATTCCAATTCAGACACGTTGGAATAGTCGCCATCAACAGCTTGATTAATGATATCTGACGCCTTCTCCAGATCATCGACCATCATATGCTCATCGCTGTATGACAAACCAAAGCTGGGGGTGATCATCCCCACGTCATCATTACGACGATAAATCGCCGTTAATGCTGGGTTATAAAATGGTGCGGTTAAGAAATTTGCAGAAACTACACCGACTCCGCCCATTGCGTCTCCGCGAGCTTCGATAGCGTAATTCGCAGCCGATGCCGAACTGGCTGCAAGTGCAATAGACAATGTAAGAAGTTTTATTTTATTTTCCATAATCGGTATAAACTTTTTAGTTCCATATGTTTATATCGTTCTATTGTCTATTAACTTTAGTTATTCCTCCACAGAAACATCATGTGTCTTACTAATTATTTGTGACTGTTCCACAATTATTGGTCCTTGCCACCTTTGGTGAGTGATCGAAACGGCCAAAACATACCTTCCTTTTTCGACATTGGTATTGTTCAGAGATGTTGGGTAATCAGAGTCATAGCTTTCGCTCCAAACTTGGTTGTAGCTCCCATCTATATAGTCATAAAGCGCAACATCCAGTTTCGGTAGCGGACAGTGTGAATTTAACAGTGCGTTTCGGTCCAACTTCCATTGAGCTTTCGCGTCCCAGCGTACACTCATTTTCGCCTTTGGGTCACCAAGTACTAGCCAGGAACTCCAAGATGATTGATCGGCGGCCGTCACATCGATTCTGTATAGTCCACTTCGAACTCTACTATTTAGGTTGTACCGCTTAACGTACTTCTGACTAGCGATATCGCTGCTAGGAATCGTATGGACTAAAGAGTTGTCGATTGAAAGGGTTTTAGAGACCCAACGAGTCAATGAAATATCTTTAATATCTCGGTTTGATTCGATTTCAACAATCGCACGATACGCATCCCGCCCCGGGCTTTGGATCTCTGTTCGACGAACAGTCACATTGCTGATCCATTCTGGGAGTGAACGGTTATCTAGACTTTTTCCGCAATCAACATCTAACGACTGAAGAAACAGATCATTCAAATGGGGGGTAATTTCACGATTCTTTTCGAGTTGCCATACTTCCACCAACGATGAAAACATCGTCGGTAAATCACCGTCTAAAAGATGCCGATGCGCTTGCGTCAAAGGTGAGTTGCTTTCAAACCATGGTACTTGTTCGGCAGTTGTTGGCGCACTCATAATCAGTGCGCCAACTAATAGTTTGATTCTATCCATTAAGCCTTCATTTTGTAGCCAACGCCACGTAATGTTTCTATCTCGAGACCTGGTAGTTTTTGGCGAAGCTGAAGTACGTGCGTATCGACGGTACGCGTTGTTGGAAAGTGGTTGTAACCCCATACGTGATCAAGTAGCTCATCACGGGTAAAAACTCTGCCTAAGTTACTCGCCAAGAATAACAATAGATCAAACTCAGTTCGGGTTAAGGTAATCAGCTCATCTTTATATGTGACTTCACGTGTCGCTTTATCAATCAAAAGATGCTCAGTCTCTACCTTGTTGTCATCTTGCGCTTCACCTTCTGGTGCACGTAATTGTGCACGGACCCGTGCGAACAATTCTGCTTCAGCAAATGGTTTGGTGAGATAGTCGTTTGCTCCAGCATCTAACCCCATTACTTTGTCTTTTACCGTAACTAGCGCAGTCAGCAAGATCACTGGCACATCTTTGATCTTCTTCCACTCGACTAGATGATCAACAGAATCACCATCAGGGAGTTGGCGATCAAGAATAACCAAATCCGCTTTATCCCAGTACTGTGCTACGTCTGCGATCGTTTCTGAATGGAAGCACTCATACCCCGCTTGCTCTAAGCTAACCAATAGACCGTCAGCTAAGTTTTTATCGTCTTCAACAAGAAGCAGTGTCTGTTTCACAAGGTATCTCCAATATAAACGCTGTTGGTGGCCCAATTAATGACATTTTACCGCCCATTCGACCAACCATAGATTCCACTATGGTTAAACCAAGACCAAGTCCACTTTTGCTCACAAAAGGTTTACGTAACTGGCGCCAATCTTTAGCGGACAGTTCGCCCTGATCTTGCACTTTAACCGTGATTTTCTGTGTATCTGTTGTGACTTCTAGTACAACAGGTGCAACCCCATATTTGATGGCATTGCGGATCAAATTATCTATACATGTGCCAAGCCAGTACACATTTAACTTGGCCGCCACATCTTGATTTACCAAGAGTTTTACTTTTCCGTTAAACTCTTCTTCCACCTTAAACTCCAGCCACTCTTGGACTGAAGGCACCCAATCTGTCGCTAAAGGCTTGTTATCTGATTGAAGGTAGTCTTTACTAGCTTCAGCTAATTGCCTTAAGCGTCTGGAATCTTCGCATAAACGGCGAAATTCATCATACACGGATTCAGGTAGGTGTTCGAATTCACGTCTGAATCCTTCAACAGTTAAAGACAAGCTTGCAATCGGCGTCCTAAGTTCATGAGTCAAGATTTGCAGGATCAACATCCTGCTTTTCATTTCTTGTCTCTTCGTATTCCAACGGTATGCAGACCATCCTAGCACTAACAGTATGTTTGCAATAACCAATGCCACCATACTAATGCGTAATATATCTGAATGGTCTTCAACGTCCCAACATAGGTTGCCACGCTGTACAAAACAGCTATTTGTCTCTTTTCTTAAACTAAATGACAATCCCGCTTCTTCAACGGCTTGTTTCCAAACACTCTCTGGATAGATTAAGTAGTTGTCACTTTTTCTTAACCACAGTTCATTGCGCTCAAGAAACATACTAGAGCCAGCAATCAAGGCTACCATTGCATCTTCATCCATTCTTTGTAGTCTGCCTAGCAAAGTAGTATCTGAAGCAGTTGGGCGCTCTTTTATATGCATATATTGCTGTAACTGCTCTATATACTCTGGGTATATTTGAACATATCTACTCGCATAGGTTCCCCCGCCTGGGTGAATTAATGCACTTCGTGCAAACCATTTTTCGCTGAGCCTGTTCCCTTTACACATCGCACGAGTAAACACCAGTGGCTCTGTAATTAAAGGGCTTAGTGGCAACTTCCCCGTACAATTTTGCGCAAGTTGATACAACCTCTGAATATCTTTTAAAGGATATGCCGACGTTTGTGGCAACATTGATTCCGGAGTAAGTAGCCTAGTTGGGTAATCTGACTGTAAGCTTCGGATATCATAAGAAACCGTAGCTTGTGCTTGATCGAACAGATCAACAAAACGGTCGATACGCTCTGGTAAAGACTCTGCAGATACACCACCTGATAAGAACGCAATACCCATTGCGATCACTTTAACTGTTGTCTTAATCAATGCAAAAATTCATTAAATCAGTAAGTTATGATTTAGAGTAAAACATTATGGCAAAAATATAAAACTGAAATGTAATATCAATGTCAGAAATAATACTCATAAAACAAAAGAAGCCAGCATAACGCTGGCTTCCGTATAATGTAATCCTAATCTACAAAGCTTTGAAGATAGATTCCACACTCTCTTTAGCATCACCAAAGAGCATCTGAGTATTTTCTTTGAAAAACAGTGGGTTTTGTACCCCTGCGTAACCTGTATTCATTGAGCGTTTAAATACAATAACGTTTTTCGCATTCCACACTTCAAGTACTGGCATACCCGCAATTGGGCTATTTGGATCATCAAGAGCGGCTGGGTTTACTGTATCATTCGCACCAATAACCAATACTGTATCCGTTTCAGAAAGGTCGTCATTGATTTCGTCCATTTCAAGCACGATGTCATAAGGCACTTTTGCTTCGGCAAGTAAAACGTTCATATGACCAGGCAAGCGCCCAGCTACAGGGTGAATACCAAAACGTACTTCTACACCATGTGAACGTAGTGTTTCGGTAATTTCATGCACTGGATACTGTGCTTGCGCAACCGCCATCCCGTACCCTGGTGTAATGATAACTGACTTTGAGTTCTTAAGCAGCTCAGCCACATCTTCAGCATTTGTTTCTCTGTGCTCACCTTGTTCAGTATCAGATGAAATAACGATTTCCTGACCGAAGCCACCAGCAATAACACTGATAAACGAGCGGTTCATCGCCTTACACATAATGTATGAAAGTATGGCACCAGACGAACCCACCAAAGCACCTGTTACGATTAACAGATCGTTTGCTAACATAAAGCCCGCTGCCGCTGCCGCCCATCCTGAGTACGAGTTAAGCATTGATACTACCACTGGCATATCTGCGCCACCAATAGAAGCAACCAGATGGTACCCAAACGCAAATGCGATTAACGTCATTACGATTAGAGCAAACATACTGCCATCGGCATTGACGAAATGAAGCATAAGCAAAGTTGAAACAACAATCGCTGCAAGGTTCATTTTGTGTTTATGCGGAAGGCTTAGAGGTGAAGATGAGATAATGCCGCGAAGTTTACCAAACGCGACCACTGAACCAGTAAAGGTAACAGCACCAATGAAGACACCCAAGAACACTTCCACTAAGTGGATGACGTGTTCTGCATGGGTCGCAGCTTCTGGTGCATCTAAATAGCTATTGTAGCCAACCAATACCGCAGCCATACCAACAAAGCTGTGAAGAATTGCCACTAACTCTGGCATTTCTGTCATTTCAACTTTCTTAGCATAGTGGATACCTATACCACCACCGATCACCATCGCAATAAGGATCCAAACAAACCCTTCAGATTCTGGGCCAAAGATCGTTGCGATCAATGCGATCGTCATACCTGCAATACCGTAGTAGTTACCCGATCTTGCAGACTCCTGCTTAGACAAACCCGCTAAGCTCAATATAAAGAATAATGCAGCAACAATATAAGCCGCTTGTACTAATCCTGCAGACATTCCCTGTTACTCCTTAGTCTTTACGGAACATTTCAAGCATACGCTTGGTGACGGTGAATCCGCCAAAGATGTTGATGCTTGCTATTAATACCGCTATAAACGATAAAAATGAAACAACGCCATTACCCTGTCCAATCTGCAGTAGCGCACCCACAACAATAATGCCTGAAATCGCGTTCGTTACCGACATAAGTGGTGTATGCAATGCATGAGTAACATTCCAAACTACGTAGTACCCCACAACACACGCTAAAACAAAAACCGTAAAATGCGACAAGAATGCCGCAGGAGCTACAGAGGCAACCCATGCAAACGCACCTAAACCAGCAACCAAGCCGACGATCTTCTTGGTAGGAGACGTTGGCTCTTCTTCTTTTGGTTCTTGCTTTATCGTTGTTTGGGCTGGTTTTTGCTCTGGCTGCGCAGATACCTGAATCGGAGGTGCAGGCCAAGTTACCTCACCTTCTTTAACAACGGTTACACCGCGAAGCACTACATCTTCAAAATCTATGTTGATATTGCCATCTTTTTCTTTGGCTAACAGCTTGAGTAGGTTAACAATATTTGTTGAGTAAAGTTGAGATGATTGCGTAGGAAGGCGACCGACCATATCGGTATAGCCGACAATTTTCACACCGTTCTCTGTAGTGATGACTTTATCTGCAACCGTGTATTCACAGTTACCGCCGTTAGCAGCCGCTAAATCGACAATCACACTACCCGCCTTCATGCTATCAACCATTTCCTTGGTGATAAGTTTCGGGGCTGGTCGGCCCGGAATCAGAGCGGTAGTAACAATGATGTCAACGTCTTTTGCCTGTTCAGCATAAAGCTCAGCCGCTTTTTTGTTGAACTCGTCAGACATCTCTTTCGCGTAGCCATCGCCAGAGCCAGACTCTTCTTTGAAATCAACTTCTAGAAATTCTGCCCCCATCGATTGTACTTGCTCTTTCACCTCTGGACGAACGTCAAAAGCACGGACAATAGCGCCCAAGCTACCAGCAGCACCAATTGCCGCCAGACCCGCAACACCGGCCCCTGCGACTAGTACTTTCGCTGGTGGCACTTTACCTGCGGCCGTGATTTGCCCCGTGAAAAAGCGCCCAAACTCATGGGCAGCTTCTACAACTGCTCGGTAACCAGCGATATTCGCCATTGAAGAGAGCGCGTCTAGTGCTTGCGCACGAGAGATACGAGGCACTGCGTCCATCGCCATTACATTAATGTTTTTGCTAGAAAGCTTTTCCATTAATTCAGGGTTTTGCGCTGGCCAGATAAAACTGATCAAACTCGCACCGTCTTTCAACAGCGCTATTTCATCATTTTCTTCACTGAAAAGAGGAGCATTCACCTTAAGAATTAGGTCTGACGCCCAAACCTCTTCTGAAGATACAATTTTTGCTCCCGCAGATTCAAAAGCAGAGTCGTCAAAACTCGCCAGTTCACCTGCTCCAGTTTCGATATTAACTTCGAAACCTAACTTTAATAACTGCTCAACCGACTTTGGCGATGCAGCCACTCGCGTTTCTCCAGCGAGTATTTCTTTTGGCACACCAATTTGCATTAGCTATTCCTTGACTATTCGCAACAATGATTGTTCTGTTTTTATCCAACGATTTTAGATACTTCAAGCATTTTGTAACAAAAACACAAAATATCATTACATATAACCGATGGTAATGAACCATTTTGCTTATCAATTTGCTACCTAACCACACTATATGAAAGTGACAGGAGGTCAAACCAGTAAGCGAAAAATCTCATTAAAACAATTAACTATGTGACATCCACATACAAAAAGAGCCATCAGAATAACGACTAATGGCTCTTAAAATTATGATGCTTGTCAATTTGGGGGAGAATCTACTGAAAAATGTTGTCACCCATTTGATCGATAAACATTTGCGCCTTCTTAAGCATAAATTCGTTGGCATCGTTTGCACTTGGCAACACATCTGAGCGAATAAAACGATGTGTTTTGATTTCGTCCCCAAATTGCTTGGTAATTCGACCCGCAATTCGATATTGACCACCTTCTGCCAATGCTTCCTGATAGATAAGAAAACCTTTATATTCTAGTGGCTCAACGTCAACTTTAGTTTGTTGTTTTTGACCACCAAACAAGCGAGAAAAAAGTCCCACAAAGTACTCCTTGGTAACGATTAGTTTTTCTTAAGAATTGGTTTTTCAAACCACTCTAACTCGATGTTATCGTCAAACATCTGCTGTTTGCTAAACACGACAAGAACTTCATCTTTCCTGTTTTTCCTGCGATCGTCAACGATCATTGTACATGCGGCTTCTAAAGCCGTGGCTGCATACTCTTTCAATGTAACTAGGCGCTCTTCTGGGAGTGCTGAAAGAAAGTCAATATCGTAGCGAATGTATACTGGTCGCAGTTGGGATAAGGCAAGGCATGCAAGGTCAGCTAGTTGTTCATGGTCGAAGTTGTTAACATACTTTGCTTTTGTCAACTCTTGACCAACTAAGGTTTCCATATAATTATGTACGTCCACACTTATCTGCATATCTATCAACTCCTTTTGAGGCGATTGTTCTTTCTAGTATGTTTTAAAAAGTTGCTCGTTTCTACGTAATTGCGCATTTCAACACCAATATATGACCACTATCTATACGTAACACGAATTTTCATCTATAAGTTTAGTAAAAAGCTTGGAAATTCATCAAATAAAAGTATTCTTAGCAAGTTGCTAATCAATAATTAGATCCTGTCAGGCTAGGTTGAATGTCATTTTCTCTCGTCTCTACAAATTGGTTCCGTCTCTCGTTGCCTTTGATGTTGCTGACGTTTATTGCATTTGGAATGAATAACGTTATCAGCCTAACCTATTCAAACTTGGGTATCGTATCTAAACTTCCATTTGTTTTGTTTGTTATAACTATAGTGCTAGGGGATGTTTTCAAACAAAGTAGAATTGCAATGGTTGCGTCAGCACTATTAGTCTCATATTGGTTGATACAAGAACGTTTGCAATCCCCCCTCTCTTTGGGTACGACAATTCTTGAGCTATCGCTTCTTGCCGCGTTACTGCCGATTGCACTCATTTTTGTCTATAGCTACAAAGATTCCGCATTATTTACCCGTTCCTTTGGGTTCTATCTTTTCAAGATAGCAATGCTTGTGTTGTGGTCACATTTAATCCTAACGTATTTTTATGAAGGTGGATTTGACAATATCGATGAGACATTTCTATTCGTATTGCCCGAAATATCAAAGCTACCATTTATACTTGTAGTTTTTCTTTTAGCAATGGTGCTCATACTGTCTATCTGCGTGTTGAATCGAAATAGCATCATTGATGTGGTCATTTATTCAGCAACCTTGTTGTCTGCCACTACGTTTGTTTTTTTCCATGTCACCTACATTTCTAGCACCATGTTTTCGTTGGCAGGTATTCTGTTACTCGTTTATCTCCTTTCAGCAAGTTACGAGCTTGCGTTCATGGATACACTTACTGAAATCCCTGGTCGACTCGCATTGGAATCTGATCTAAAACATTTAGGCCGAAGCTACACCATAGCGATGTTAGATATCGACCATTTTAAATCTTTCAATGATACTTATGGTCATGATACTGGAGACGATGTCCTTAAACTGGTAGCAAGCAAACTTCAGCAAGTTGGTGGCCGCGCTAAAGTTTATCGCTATGGCGGTGAAGAGTTCACCGTACTCTTTAAAGGAAAGCTATTAGAGGATACACATGATCACCTCGAACTCCTGAGAGCCTCTATTGAGGGTTACGACATGACCCTGCGCAATCAAGACTCTCGTCCAAAAGATGACAAAGTCGGGTCAAGAAAACGTGGGGTGGCAAAACAAAAAGATTATGTAAACGTCACTATCAGTATCGGCGTCGCTGACAGTAGCGAATCAAATAAGGTATCAGAGGTAATGAAGGCGGCTGACAATGCGCTATACAAGGCGAAAAAGTCAGGCCGAAACCGTGTTTGTTTTAGCTAAGTAGTTAAGTCAACAGCAACAAATTGATTGCGCCCATTCTCTTTGGCTTGATATAAGCGTTCGTCAACACGTTCATAAACCTGTTCTATAGATTCGCGTCCACTAGGAACAAATTGCAACACGCCCTGTGACACTGTCACCATAGATGACACGTCACTATACTCATGCGGTAAACTAGCGTCTTCTAAGGTTGATTTTATTCGCTGTGCGTTGTTCATCGCGGTTTCAAAGTCTGTATAACCGAGTATGATGACAAACTCTTCACCACCATAGCGCCCAACTGTCTCACCACTTCGTGAGAATAAACGATTTAGGATTGCAGCAATTTCAACTAAACACTTGTCACCTTCGATGTGGCCGTAGTTGTCGTTGTAAAGTTTGAACCTATCTACATCTAGCATGATAATACTTAATGGCAACTCATGGCGCCCATGTAAAGAGATCATCTCAGCCAGTTTTTCGTCAATGTAACGACGATTTTTAACTTTAGTTAACCCATCTTCTTGCGCTAACTTGGCTAATTCTTCATTGGCTTTTGCCAGTGCTACCGTCTTTTGTTTCAGCTCTCGACGCATGAAGGCGATTCGTTGCATCGCAATCAATTTGGAGTTAAGCACTATTTTGTCGACGGGTTTGATCAGATAGTCATCCCCACCAGCTTCAATTGCACTTGCGATCATGGTTGGTTCATCATGGCTACTTAAGAAAATAATTGGTACCCAGTCAGGGTAAAGCTCTCTGATTTTTGACGAAACAATAAATCCGTTCATTTGTGGCATGGAAATATCGAGCAACACTAAGTCTGGTTCAAGCTGAGGGTATAGCGCTAAAGCTTCTTCACCTGAGCTCGCCATCTCTACACTATGTCCTAGCTGTTTCAACCTGATAGCAAGTTGGATCCGCTCCATTTGAACGTCATCTACCAGTAGGATCTTCATCGATGAGCCTGTTACTTCCACTATTCCACTACCCTTAGTTAACAACGTCTCAACTCATGTCTTTTGACCATTAAGTAATAAATGGGCCAATGAGCAAAAACAATCAAGAAATCACATGTTTAACAAAAGCATACTTCACCTTGTTCTAATCATCCATCCAAGGTTGACATTTGGCCCCAATTTTTTACGATAGCGCCGATACACACACATTTTAAGAGAAAATAGCCATGTCTGACGTTATTCAAACAGAGCAGAAAAAAGTAGATCTAGCAGAGGTTTCCGCTGAACTTCGCCAAGTAATTGAATTTGATGATGTTCCGGAAGCAATGCATTTGATGGTAACGTCAATCCATGAAGTTTCTGAAGATGCTGTTCGCGAGTCTTGGAATGAGCTGCCGAGCAGTGCCCAGAATGTTTTAGACAACTTTGAGCAATTCCATGCTTTAGTTTCTGTCAGCCAAGCTTTTGCTGGTCTGAACGTAATGGAAGAGTTCCCTACTTTGGATCTTCCAAAAGACATGTCAGAGCAGCAGCAGGAAGAGTACCGCGCGCAATTACTTGATCAGGTACTGCACAACTGCGTTAAAGATATGGTTAAGCAAATCAAAAAAGCGCGCCGCGACCCAATTTTGAAGCGTGACTTTACTGACGTATTTACTAAATCACAAATACGCTAAAACAAAAACGCCGCAATATGCGGCTTTTTTTTAATGGGATAAGACAATATCTCTTTGAGTCACACTCACCCCTTTAATTTGTACATACACCTTGTTACCCGCTTTAAGATCTAATTCATCTCTTGCCCAAGCCGTAACCGTTGCCATTAGTTTGCATTCTTTCGATAGCTCGACTTGAACTGACACACTGATTCTATCTTGGCTATTACTGTGAGTTTCTATCTTGGAAACAGTACCGGGCAACACATTGCGAATAGAGGTATGTCTAGGTTTCGCAAGCATTAAAGACACATCATTGGCTCGTACTTGAAGCCTTACAGGAGAGCCGATCTCTCCTTCAATTTTCTGTACCCATAATCTAACCCCTGGTGCTAGTTCGATTTTAGATAATGCGTAGTCATTATTATGCTCAACAACACAACCTTCAAAAAGGGAACTTTGCTCAGAAAAGGATTGCCAAGGTTTCATTGCTCTTGAAGACCACACCTCTTCAATTGGACCAGATACAGCGACTTTTCCTTCATCTATAACCACTAAATGACTCGCAAGTCGAAGGACTTCATTCAAACTATGTGATACGTAGATAATCGGAATTTCAACTGTTTGAGATAGCTGCTCTAAAAAAGGCATCACTTCTCGCTTTCTCGGTAAGTCTAAAGAGGCAAGCGGCTCATCCATAAGCAAGATATCTGGTTTTGACAACAAAGCTCGCCCTATCGCGACACGTTGTTTCTCGCCACCAGATAATTGGTGGGGGTAACGATAAAGCAAATTCTCAAGTGATAAGAGTTGTACGATTTGCTCAAAGTGCTTTGAATCGGAAACTGACACGCCATAGTTTAGGTTGCGCTCGACTTTGAAATGAGGAAACAATCGAGAATCTTGAAACACGTAGCCAACGTTACGCTTGTGGACTGGGACATTGATCTTACGAGCGGAGTCAAAAAGAGTTTTACTACCTACGCTAATCACTCCGCTTTCCGGCTGTGTCAGCCCCGAGATAACATTAATCAGAGACGTTTTTCCAGCCCCCGAACGACCGAACACAGCGGTAATTCCCCTACTTGGGAGTTTTAGATCAATGTCGAAATGCGTATTACCTAACGTCTGTTGATAGCACGTCGTAATTTCGTTCATGCCTCTGCTCCTAATCGACGTGCGCTGACTCTGGCAAGCCACTCAGATATCAGCATGGATGCAAGAGCAATGGCAATGGAAATCAAGCACAGCCGCATCGCTTCTTGTTCCGAGCCAGGGGTTTCAATAAAGGTATACATTGCTAATGGAATTGTTTGAGTTTCACCGGGAATGTTGGAGACGAAGCTAATGGTTGCCCCAAACTCACCCAAACTTCTAGCAAATGAAAGCATGGTTCCAGTAATGATCCCAGGGATCGTCAAAGGTAAGGTGATAGTAAAAAAGATCTTAATTGGTGAGGCGCCAAGCGTCGCTGCAGCCTGTTCTAGCCGACCATCGACGCTTTCTAAGCTAAGTCTTATTGAACGCACCATCAAGGGTAACGCAACGACGACACATGCGAGCACAGCTCCTTTCCAACTAAAAGAAAAAACCAGCCCCCAATGTTCGAACAGCCAGTTTCCAAATACTCCTTGCCTGCCCATAGAAATGAGCAATAGATAGCCAATCACTACTGGTGGTAAAACTAACGGCAGATGGATGATCGCGTCGATCAAACTTTTACCAATAAACTGCTTTCTTGCCAATAACCAAGCAAGTGCTATACCGAGAGGAATTAGCCAAACAATTGCGAAAAACGCAACTTTCAAACTCAACAACAGTGCTTGATATTCGTAGTCGGTTAGCAAATTCACCTCTGCTCTTTTGCCTCTAAAAAACCAAAGCGCTTTATAATAGTTTGCGCTTGCTGTGAGTTCACAAATTGTGCAAACCTTCGTGTATGTGCCTTGTTATTAAGCGTCACCATCGGATACAAAATGCTCGAATGAGAGTTATGTGGGAAGGTTGCAACAATCTCTGTTTTATCACTCAGTAGCGCATCAGTCTTGTAAACAATCCCAAGAGGCGTTTCTTTCCTTTCAACTAAAGTAAGAGCGATTCGAACATTACTCGTCGGAGCCAAAAACGACTTTATGTCATCCCATATACCAATATTTAGTAACGCCTCTTTGGCATAAATACCGGCAGGGACCGCATTGGTTTGCCCTAAGGCGAGTCTTGAGCCATTCAACGCAGACAACCAAGAGCCAGCCATATTGATATCTAACCCTACATTATTACCTTTAGGTGCAATAACCACCAACTCATTCGCCGCAATATTAGTGACGGCGTCACTAGTTGCTATTTGTTGGTCTACAAGGTAATCCATCCACTTGAGATTGGCTGAAATATAGACATCCGCTGGCGCCCCCTGGGCAAGTTGGCGAGCTAGCGAGGCACTTCCACCATAAACTGTCGTTACCCTGAGCGAATGTGTTGTTTCAAACTGGTCAACGATTTCGTTAACAACATTAGTCATAGATGAAGCGGCGTAAATACGCAACGTCTCTGCATTAACAGTAAAACTCGCGCAAGCAAATATTGCGAAAAGGCAGATTCTAACATCGTTCATGGTTATCATAATTCAGGCCAAAGCTTCTTAAGATCAAGATGCTGCTCTATAGCATCAGCAATCCTGTCAATTGCTTTCTGCTGATTCTGTTTATGATCGATTTGCGCAATTTCATCGACACCTACCCACTGACAGATGGCCGAAACTGCGTCTGGACAGTCGAAGATACCATGTAGATAAGTCCCTAGCACTTGATTACAATCACTAACCGCTCCATCACTTTTACTACTTTCCAGTTTAACTAAAGAACATCCTGTGACTTGGCTAATTCCGGCGTGAATCTCATATCCAGCCACTGATACTTCTTTGCCATTGAGAGTCATCACACCGCTTATATTACTCAGAGTTTTACTTTCTTTCAGTTCTGTTTCAACAGCAAGATGCCCTAAACCTTGGGTTGAGCCAGCTGTACTTTCAATACCCATAGGGTCATCAATCTTCGTACCCAGCATTTGGTATCCACCACAGATCCCCATGACTTTCCCTCCTAGTCTTAGATGCCTATTGATGTCTTTATCCCATCCTTGTTGACGAAGGTAGTCGAGATCACTCCTTACAGACTTCGAACCAGGAAGAATGATCAAATCGGCTTCTGTAAGGCGCTCTCCTTTGCCAGCATACTTTAGGTTAATATCTGGGTTCAGTCTTAATGCATCAAAATCGGTATGGTTGCTGATACGCGGAAAGACAGGAACGACAATATTTAACTTAGCATTTTCACTAGTGATTTGCTGCGCGTTAATGGCGTCTTCAGCTTCTAAGTCAAAACCATGGAGGTATGGTAAAACACCAATCACAGGCTTTCCTGTTTTTTCTTCCAACCAGTCTAGACCCGATTGCAATAAGGAGATATCTCCCCTGAATCGGTTAATGACAAACCCTTTAATTCGTTTTTGTTCACTCTCTGAGAGTAGCGCCAGCGTTCCATAAAGGTGCGCAAACACCCCTCCACGATCGATATCGGCGACAATGATCACTGGTACATCGGCCTCTTCTGCAAATCCCATGTTGGCGATGTCATTTTCTCTTAAATTGATTTCCGCTGGGCTCCCAGCACCTTCAATCAATACCGATTCATATTTTGACTGCAAGATCGAAAAAGACTCCATAACGACCGGCAAGGCCACTTTTTTGTAGCTCCGATATCCAATGGCATCGACCGTTGTCGTCGCCTTGCCTTGTAAAATCACTTGTGCGCCCATGTCAGTGTTTGGTTTAAGTAATACCGGATTCATGTGAACACTAGATTCAATATTGCACGCTAAAGCTTGTACTGCTTGCGCACGTCCAATCTCACCACCATCGGGGGTCACAGCACTATTTAGCGCCATATTCTGTGGTTTAAACGGGGCGACTTTGACTTTCTTTCGGGCTAAAACACGGCATAAACCTGCCACAAGAACACTTTTTCCAGCATCGGAAGTCGTGCCTTGAACCATTAACGCCTTAATCGTTGACTGCATGAGATATCTGAACTTACTAAATCTATGTGATAGCACTAATAATAACGGCAATCACCCAGTTTTCTCAACAATATGAATGGAATATGAATCTTATGCTCAGCATGGATTCAAAATAAGTTTGTTTTAATAGCACTATCAAACGAACACGACCCATTAAACAATAGGAAATTGACATGAAAAAAGTAGTTCTAGCGACCGTAGCCACTCTTATCCTTGCGCCAACTCTAGCCTTTGCGAAAGACGGCCGTCATGAAACAGGGACAGGAATCCAGTTTAACGGACCAGTCGAACTTACCACGGTAGATTCACTCCTGAGTGATACCAGTATGTTCACAGAGAAGAATGTTGTTGTAGAAGGAAACCTTCTTAGACAAGTAAAAGGCGATACCTTTATTTTTTCTGACGGCAAAGGTGAGATTCAAGTTGAGCTGGATGACGACATTCATATGACGCAGCCGATTGACCATACAACTAAAGTTCGTCTTTTCGGAGAGTATGAAGGTGGAAATACGCCAGAAATTGAAGTAGATCGTCTTCAAATCCTATAAATGCCCTGAATTAGTCCTCTGATTACGTTATGATTTGGCTTGTTTATTGCAAGCCAAATCAATTAGTCAATTTATTGTTGCTAGTCGGAGACTACTTTTGAAGAAAATCATGTTGGCCAGTGCCTTAGCGTTCGCAGGCATCAGCACAGGCGCTCAGGCAAATAATTTTAACTATAACTTTTTCGAAGTCCGAACTGCTATTGGTCCAGAAATGACTGGTGCTGAGTTTAGTACGTTCTTCACGGAAAACTCTCACTTTATTCTCCGTGCTGATACTCAGTTTGACAAAGATTATGATCTCGCTGGTGGGATTGGTTTTAATGGCCCAATCAGCCAATTTGCTGACGTTTATGGCCAGTTGCTTGTCCATCAGGTGAAGTATACCGAAGAAGCTGGTGGTGAAAGCGACACACAGGCTGAAATCAACGTTGGCGTACGCCTATGGCTAACAGATCAAGTTGAAGCAACGGGGCGAATCGGCCGAAACGATGATGCTTCTGTATTCCATGCGGGGGTTAGATTCCATTCAACGCAGCAACTATCACTTTCAGCTGAGACTCGTAACAATGGGCTTTATGGTCCGCAGGTGACTATGTCGGTTAGGTTCCAATACTAAGTGCTCCTTTAGTCTATAGATAAAAACTAAGCCCTGTTAATAACAGGGCTTAGCTTTATCTTACGACTATCTTTCTTGGGACCAACTCGACCCCAGCTTTATATCGCTTAGCTGCCGCATTTAACGCTAGTTCCATTGCACTATCTGCGATCAATTCGAACTGCTGTGGCAACGAATTGATTCTCATCGGCAAGAAGTCCAAAAGTCGATTATCACCAAATGTCGCTAACTTAATCTGACTCGCCAAGTCAGGTTTCTCTAGTAGTACATCTAATACACCTTCTAGTAAAGTATATGACGTAGTGACAATAGCATCGGGTACAGTGTTGTTGTGATACCAAGTTTCTAGTACTTGCTTGCCATCTCTGCGGTTAAAGTGCTCACCATAACCAACTCTAGCACCGACATTGTTCTTTCTCGCTGCTGACATAAATCCTAATTCGCGTTCACGTGAAATGTTCAATTCAGGAAGCGCTCCAATCAAACCAACACTAGTGACACCGTCACACAACACAGACTGAGTTAAATCAAACGCACCGCCAAAATCTTCACTTATCACGCAGGAAAAATGCTCATCATCTAACGGGCGGTCAAGTGCGATAACGGGTATACCTTTTGATTTTAGCTCTAAGTAGAACTCGCTAGCAGAAGGAATAACACTGGCAACAAACAGGGCGTCGACTTTACGGCTCACTAAAGCTTGTACAACACTTTTTTCTGTTTCAGGTTCATCATCAGAACACGCAATCAGGATCTGATACCCTGCTGAACGCGAGTTTTGCTCTAACAATTTGGCCAACCTCGCATAACTGGTGTTTTCTAGATCTGGAATAATTAAACCAAAAGAGCGGCTTTGCCCTGCCCGTAAGGTGCTTGCTGCTAAGTCTGGTCGATAATTGTATTCATTCACCACCGCCATCACTTTGCGTTGGGTTTTTTCACTTATTCTATATTTTTGAGCTTTACCATTGATTACATAGCTAGCCGTTGTTTTTGAAACACCCGCAAGTTTTGCTATTTCATCTAGTGTCATATCATCAACCTTTGTTCTGTGCGCCGGATCATAATACGTTATAAATGATCCCACGATGAGTTGAATTATATGCTGAAACGATTCAGTATTAAAGCTGAAAGGATTCAGCAAAGTCGATAAAGTGAGGCAAATCACTCAAATATGTCTTGTGTAACTCATCGACACCTTTTTAAATCAATTAGTTATTAAGGAAAAGTGCTGAATCCACATATTTTTCTCTTTTTGCTGAATCGATTCAGTTCAATTAAGCAAAAAGAATATTGAAGCCCTGTTGGCTAATTGAACGATTTTAAAACCTTAAAGCTGGAGAAGCACCATGCTTAAGTTAGCGAAAAGCGACATTACACTGGCACAAGCAGCAAGTGACAAATTTGAAGCGATTAAAAATATCGCAAAGAGCCTCAGCAATGCAGGACTTGTAGATCAAGGCTACGCTGAAGGCATGCTCAATCGTGAGCAACAAAACTCTACTTTTCTTGGTAATGGTATCGCGATCCCGCACGGCACTACTGACACCCGCACTATGGTAAAAACCACTGGTGTCGCTGTGCATCACTTCCCACAGGGGGTTGACTGGGGTGATGGTAACACTGTATTCGTCGCTATCGGTATTGCCGCTAAATCGGACGAACATTTAGGCATTCTTAAGCAACTAACGAAAGTTCTTGGCGCAGATGGTGTTGAGCAGCGTCTACGCAACGCCACAAACGCACAAGAACTCATTGCCCTACTTAATGGCGATGTTCAACTCGAAGCAGATTTTGATGCATCACTAGTACAACTGCAATTCCCAGCCAGTGATATGGTGCAGATGAGTGCTGTAGCAGGTGGCCTACTCAAAAATACAGGCTGCGCTGGATCTGAATTTGTTGCAGATATTGTAACTAAAACCCCTACACACCTTGGCCAGGGTCTGTGGTTGGTTGGTAGTGATAAACAAGTGACTCGTACTGGCGTCTCTTTTGTCTCCACAGCAAACGACTGTGCATTTTCAGGCAACAAAGTGCGCGCCCTTGTTGCGTTTGCTGCTTGCAACAGCGCACATCAATCTATCTTAACCACGATTTCAAAGCTTGTGTTTAACAATGAACACAACAAACTACTTGATGCATCTGCTGAACAGATTCTTGCGCTATTCAAAGGTGAAGAAGTGACAACGGAAGCGGCTGAAGATGGAAATACAGCGGTCTTCAAGATTAAGAATGCTCACGGCCTACACGCTCGTCCTGGCGCTATGTTAGTCGCTGAGGCCAAAAAATTTGAATCAAACATTCGCGTTGCCAACCTAGATGGTGATGGCAAAGCGGTGAATGCAAAAAGCCTGATGAAGGTCATCGCGCTTGGTGTTAAACATGGCCACCAACTTCAGTTTTTTGCTGACGGCCCAGATGCACCGCAAGCAATTGACTCTATTGGTAAGGCGATAGCTTCTGGCCTTGGCGAAGGTTAAGGAGCGAAAGAATGACAGTATTGAAGACAAACAAAGTCGTTACCATCACGCTTAACCCAGCCCTTGATCTAACTGGCTCACTGGACTCGCTAAAAGTAGGTTCAGTTAGCCTTGTAGAAAAGAGCAACCTGCATGCTGCAGGCAAAGGCGTAAACGTGGCGAAAGTACTGAGTGACCTTGGCGCAGACGTGACCGTGACAGGCTTTCTTGGTAAAGACAACCCTGAGCTATTCCACCAACTATTCGACGACATCAAAGTGAAAAGCGAGTTTGTTGAAGTCGAAGGCGCAACGCGTATCAACGTAAAACTGGTTGAAGCTAGTGGCCAAGTGAGCGATATCAACTTCCCTGGCGTTCAAGTAACAGGAAAAGAAATCGAGCGCTTTGAACAAACCCTATTCCGCCTTGCAGAGACGCACGACTACTTCGTACTTGCCGGTAGCCTACCTGGCGGCGTAACCGCAGAACAATGTGCGGCGTGGATTGAAGAGCTACACCAGCAAGGCAAAAAAGTACTGTTCGATAGCAGCAAAGCAGCGTTGCGTGCAGGTATCGATGCGCATCCTTGGTTGATCAAACCAAACGATGAAGAGCTAAGCGACTTCGTTGGCGAACACCTCACCACACCAGAGCAATGCCAAGCAGCAGCACAAACAATAAGCGATAAAGGCATTGAAAATATTGTGGTTTCAATGGGCGCTGACGGTGTGATGTGGCTAAGCCAAGGTGAATGGTTGCGCGCACAACCACCAAAAATGAATGTAGTTAGCACAGTTGGCGCAGGCGATACGCTTGTCGCGGGCTTGTGCTGGGGTCACATGCAAGTGATGCCTAATAACGATTTACTGCGCTTCGCTACTGCGCTTTCTGCCCTAGCAGTGAGCCAAGTTGGCGTTGGCCTAACCAGTCAGGAAGAACTGGAGAACATCAAGCTCCGAACGCAAGTGAGCGAGCTTTACCCTAACACGAGCTTAGACAATAACTAAGGAACAGAAGGTTATCAGTATGAATATTGCCATTATTACAGCTTGTCCAAGTGGTGTTGCTAACTGCATCATTGCGGCAGGCCTACTCGAACAAGCGGCCACAAAACTGGGTTGGAATGCTAAGATTGAATGCCAATCAAACATCGTTGAACCAACGCTATTGACAGACGCTGACATTGCACAAGCAGAAACGATCGTAATTGCGGCTAACACTCCAGTCGATACTTCTCGTTTCGTAGGTAAAAAAGTCTACCAAGCAGATATCAGTACCGTTGCAAAAGACGCAGCCGCTTTCTTACAAACTGCTGTTAAAAGCGCGGCAACACTAGAGCAAGCAACAACATATGCAGCACAAGCAGAAAGCGTATCTGCAACAAAGAAGATTGTCGCTATCACTGCATGTCCTACTGGCGTTGCACACACTTTCATGGCAGCAGAAGCACTAGAAGAAGAAGGCAAACGCCGTGGTCACCAAATCAAAGTGGAAACGCGAGGCTCAGTAGGTGCGAAAAACCAACTGACTGACCAAGAAATCGCAGACGCAGATCTAGTGATCATCGCAGCTGACATAGAAGTGCCCCTTGACCGTTTCAACGGTAAGAAAATGTACCGCACAAAAACCGGTCCAGCTCTTAAGAAAACAGCAGAAGAAATGGACAAAGCGTTTGAACAAGCAAGCGAATACCAACACTCTGGATCTTCTAGTGCATCATCAGCAATAGAAGAGAAGAAAGGTGCGTACAAACACCTAATGACGGGTGTATCGCACATGCTTCCTGTGGTAGTTGCCGGTGGTTTGATCATCGCCTTATCCTTCGTATTTGGTATCGAAGCGTTTAAAGAAGAAGGCACGCTAGCAGCGGCACTGATGAGCATCGGTGGAGGCTCGGCATTCGCTCTAATGATTCCAGTGCTTGCTGGTTACATCGCCTTCTCTATTGCTGACCGTCCCGGTCTGGCTCCGGGTCTTGTGGGCGGTATGCTTGCTAGTTCAACTGGCGCAGGTTTTCTGGGTGGTATCGCAGCAGGTTTCATTGCAGGTTACGCAGCCAAGTTCTTAGCAGATAAAGTGCAACTGCCACAATCGATGGAAGCACTCAAGCCGATTCTGATCATTCCATTTGTGGCAACGCTGTTCACTGGTCTAGTAATGATATATATCGTAGGTGGCCCAGTTTCAGGCATTATGAACGGTCTGACTGACTTCCTAAATAACATGGGGTCCGACAGCGCAGTGCTACTAGGTATTATTCTTGGTGCAATGATGTGTTTTGATTTGGGTGGTCCAGTTAACAAAGCGGCTTACGCATTCGGTGTTGGTCTATTGGCTTCTCATACGTACGCGCCAATGGCTGCAATCATGGCGGCAGGTATGGTTCCTGCTCTAGGTATGGGTCTGGCAACATTCCTTGCTAAGAACAAGTTTGAACAAAGCGAACGTGAAGCAGGTAAAGCATCATTCGTTCTTGGTCTGTGTTTTATCTCTGAGGGTGCAATCCCATTCGCAGCGAAAGATCCAATGCGCGTCATCCCTTCTTGTATGGCTGGCGGTGCACTAACCGGTGCGCTATCGATGCTGTTCGGTGCAAAACTAATGGCACCACACGGTGGCCTGTTCGTACTGCTAATCCCTAACGCAATCTCTCCAGTATTAATGTACTTAGTAGCAATCGCAGCAGGTACCGCAGTAACAGGCTTCACTTACGCATTCCTAAAAAGCAAAGCAGAAAAGAAACAACAAGCAGCGGCGGCCTAATTTTTATTGCCAACTCCCCCGATAGATGGCGAAGCACCTTCTTCTGTAAAGGTGCTTTTTTTTGCTTCTACTACCCCTTTAGAGTCAGAGTCGGGTACCCGGCTCTATGTAAAAATGCACAATTCTTTAAAACACGACGTTCCAAACTAACCAATATTCAACCATGCTCACAGTAAAAGTAGTAAGATCGTAGTATGATTTAACCCTTATTGACTAACTTAATTATTAGAATAATTAAATGCGCAAACGTGGTTCCAAAATTATCTTCCAATTTCTTGCCGTTTTTTGTGCACTGTCGTTCGTACCCTTTCTTTATTTCTATACTCAGTTCTCGTTAGTCAACCAACAAACTCAGCAATATGTAGAGCGACTCAATCGCAACAAACTTGAATACTCCAAAGTTGAGTTACAAACTTCACTTCAAAAAATAGGGTCTTCACTTCGCTATTTATCGAACAATGGTATGCTTAACCAAGCTATCTTGAACCCAACACGTGAGAATCTTGATGCTCTCGAAGGGTTTTGGTTGCTGATTGCACGCACACAAGGGTACTACTCTCAGCTTAGGTTCTTAGATGCCAGTGGCATGGAAATCGTTCGTATTAATAGTGGCGAACGGTTTCTCGAGATAGTCGAAAAAGAGAGGCTGCAGTTCAAAGGTGACCGGGACTACTTCGCTTTTGCGCGCAAGTTGGGCAATCACGACACCGGTAACTATGGCATTGATCTTGAGATCGAAAATGGCAATATAGTAAACCCCCATATACCAGCTTACCGCGTTATCTACCCGATCACATTGGACGGTGAACGTAAAGGATACTTTATTGCCAACCTCGATTTAACGCGTATTTATCGTGGACTTGCCTATAAAAGAAACCACACCAACCTTCCTAATGTTGTGACAGGTGAAGGCTATTACTTGATGTCTACAACCGGCGACAAGATCCTAGGAGACCTTGTTAACGAACACCGCGAATGGAATATCGCACATCAATACCCTTTGCTTTGGCGTGAATTGCAGTTGAACAAATTCGGTACAGTTAAAGAACGGGATTACTGGATTTCTTATACAAGTACTGAGCTTAATGATGTTGAGCACGTTGAAGAACTAGTATTTTTCATTAAAACATCGTTAGACGACGCTCATGCCTTTACCGATGATGCAAGGCATGATCTCTATACTCAAGCCGCATTCATATTCATCATACTGTTTTTGCTGACATTTACTTTCGTCACATGGAACTATAGACACGAGAAAAATAGCTTAGACAGCAAAATAGCGCGAGCGGCCATGAATGGCATGTCAGCTGTCGTCATTACCGATCGCAATAACCGTATCATTCAGGTCAATAGTGAATTTACTCGTATCAGCGGATACACACTCGAAGATGTCAAAGGCCAGCCCCCTTCTCTTTTTGCTTCTGGTAAGCATCAACAAGAGTTCTATATGAATATGTGGAAAATTCTTGAAGACAAAGGGTTATGGGAAGGTGAAGTGGTCAATAGACGTCGTGACGGCTCAATCATTACTGAAATTCTTCGCATTCAGACTGTAAAAGATCGATTTGGTGTTATTCAATTCTATGTCGCTTCATTTGTCGATATTTCGCACAGAAAAGAGCTGGAAAATAGACTTAGAGAACTCAGTGAAAAAGATCCGATGACCTCACTTTGGAATCGGCGCAAGTTCGACACTGAGATTCAAAATCAAACACTACGGTCAAAACGTTACAGAAAAAATGAGCCTGCAACGTTAGCTTTGATTGATATTGACCATTTCAAACGTGTCAACGACAAATATGGCCACGACCGCGGTGACCAGGTTATTGTAGAGGTAGCAAAAAGCCTTGTTCATCAACTACGTGAAACCGACGTTGTATCTCGAATTGGTGGTGAGGAGTTCGCTATTATCATGCCTCATACCGACTTAAAAGAAGCCGAAATGGTGCTAAACCGAGTTCGAGCTGCCATCAACATTGAAAGTGAACTTAACATTACCATTAGCGCCGGCGTCACTGAGATATCAGATAAAGCCGAAGAAACCTATAAACGTGCAGACATTGCACTATATGAATCAAAAACAATGGGGCGAAATCAAGTCTCTGTTCTTTCAGTAAGCGAAACCCACTCCATTGCCTAAATTTGGTGCAACAAGTCGTTTAAGCGCACCAAGATCACACATTTTCTTTGTAGGTAACTGCAAGGCCCCTTATCGGCACGTTGTATCTTTCTTGGCTTAAATCTTGAACTAACCTTCATATGTCCCTTGTGCGCTATATGGAGATAGAAAATGCAAGATACGCTCACCGTTATCTTAGCTGGTGGTATGGGCTCTCGTTTAAGCCCGCTCACGGATGACCGAGCCAAACCAGCCGTTCCTTTTGGGGGGAAATACCGCATAATTGATTTTACATTGACCAACTGTCTTCATTCGGGCCTGCGTAAAATCTTAGTACTGACACAGTACAAATCTCATTCACTGCAAAAGCATTTACGAGATGGATGGTCATTGTTTAATCCTGAACTTGGTGAATTTATCTCTGTTGTACCGCCCCAGATGCGCGGTAAGGGAAAATGGTACGAAGGAACAGCCGATGCCATATATCACAATCTTTGGTTATTAGATCGTAGCGAAGCGAAACACGTCATCGTATTATCTGGCGATCACATCTACAGGATGGACTATGCCGAGATGTTGAAAGATCATATTCAAAATGGGGCCAAGTTGACTATTGCCTCGATGGAGGTGGATAGAAACGACGCTTCGGCCTTTGGGGTCCTATCAGTCAATGAAGATGGCTTGATTGAAACCTTCTCAGAGAAACCTAACGAACCAGAGTCCTTACCTAATAACCCTGATCGAAGTCTAGTCTCTATGGGAATCTATATATTTGAGATGGAAACGTTACAGCGCGCATTACTTAATGATGCTGACAATGACCTCTCGTCCCATGACTTTGGCAACGATATAATTCCTCGCTTGATCGATGAACAAGGTGTTTACGCCTACAACTTTTGTTCTGATCGAGGGCGTGTAGCGAGAGATTGCTACTGGAGAGATGTCGGTACAATCGATTCATTTTATCAAGCCAATATGGATTTACTCGAACCAGTACCTCAGATGAATCTTTACCAGCCTAACTGGGGGGTACGAACTTACGAATCACAATTACCACCCGCCAGAACAGTATCTTCGGCCACAGGTAACGAGGGAATTTTTATCAACTCCATCATTGCGAGTGGAGTTATAAACTCTGGGGGGTCAGTTCAGCACTCAATTATCTCATCTAATGTTCGTATCAATGACTGTGCAACAATCGTCGACAGTATTTTGTTTGATGATGTTGAAGTTGGCGAAGGATGCAAACTAGTGAATTGTATTATAGACAAACATGTATCGATACCTCCCAACACTTCTATCGGTCTCAACGCAATGGAAGATGCCCAACGTTTCCATATTTCTGACAATGGCATAGTTGTTGTCCCAGAGAGTTACAAGTTTTAATTCAATCTAGACGGACAGAAGGCCTTGGTTTACTACCAAGGCCTTTATGCTTGGTTTCTATCTATTTTATTGTGTGCACGTCACTTCATCCCAGAACCAATTTGACTGAGTAGGCGTTTCCCAACTACCCGGGTTATTCTTTGCGACAAAGCACTTACCGTTATGTGAATAGGTATTGCCATTTTGCGCTTGAGTAACACCGGGTTCCCAAGCTGTAGCGTTTCCACTATCTCCGCCATTGTCGCCACCGTTATTGCCCCCATTGTTACCACCATTGGACAAATCAGCTAAAGGCAACTCCGGTTGCTCAAACTTAAATGCATACTCTACCCCAGCAATATTTACAGTGTAATTTGCTGGCCCTGAAATAGGTAGATAGTAAACCATATCAAGATCATACGTCCCACCACTAGGAAGATCTTTCCAACTTGGTAAGCTAAACGAGACTCTATGCATTGGGCCATCTAGTCCACCAATGTTGTTCGCTCGCGTATGACCAGAAGCAATGACTTTTAATCCACCACCGGATTGATCTTTAGCATTGTCTGGCGCCGATACTGGGATATCAAACTGGAATTCGGTACCACCAGGGATCGCCTGCCCCGTGTTATTGGTAAAGGTCACTTTCGGATTGATCGGATAATTTTGGTCGCCAACCTTAAACCCACTAATCTTGACTAAAATATCTACTGCTTCTGTCGGTACTGCCCCGGTAGCAACCTTATTGCCATAAGGGGTGGCTGACTTGAACTTATCATATATCGCTTTGGTCATGGTGTTACCCATATGGTATTCACCATTTCCATTTGCACAAGCCTGCTCAGTCACGTCAATTGAAGTGCGCTGATTGTTGTCAAGAACATAGCAGTTATAGTCCCCTGCAAGTTCCCAGAACATGATACCGCCTATTTCCTTATCGATAACATAATCCGCTTTCACCGAGACAGATGGCTCGTCTTCCGTAGATAGGAACACTTTCTTTTCTGCATTCCATAACCAAGGGGCAACAGCGACGCTGTCATAGTGCCTAGTGTAGCTTCCCACGAATTGATCTGTAGGATCATTTGCCGGGTCTAAGCCATATGCCGAACTGTAAGTCCCCCAGATCCCTTTCTCTAGGTTTTTTGCATGCCACATAGGACCTGAACCCGCTCCCATTTCATTGCCTTGTGGATCTTTATCATGCCACATATTGTCGATACCCAAAGCGCCATTACCGCAATTGTTCTTCTCACCCTCACCTGTTCCTGCCGGACATTGAGTTTGATCCTGTAATGCCGCACGCCCCCATAGACCATTGGTACCACCCGTTACTCCTTGCCATCCTCGGGTATAATATGGGACACCGATATTAATTCGACCAGCGGGCATTGAACCTCGGAAGTAATGGTAGGCCCAGTCAGTGTTTAGGTATCCAATTCCGCCATAAGCTGCGGTTCCATATACGTTCCACTGTGCCAGTTCCGAATCTTCACCTGTATCAAATAGTGCGGCATTGTGACCTACGTGGTCATTCCAAGCACCATGTAAATCGTAAGACATGATGTTGACGTAATCTAAGTACTTGGTAACATCAAAGGTCTCCATACCGCGAAGTAAGTAACCAGAAGAAGGAGCCGCGATGGTCAGCATATAGTGAACACCATCTTGAGCAGAAGCAGCATCCAGTTTTTCACGGAGTACCTTCATTAATTCTTGATAAGAAGCCCATAAATAGGGGCGGCGCGGCTCCATAAAGGCTTTATCATATGGGTTTCCGGCTCCCGCCATTGAAGTTGGGTACTCATAGTCAATATCAAGACCATCAAACTTGTAAGTACGCATCATATCAACAGCAGAAGCGACAAACTTCTCAATCCCTGCATGATTAATTGAGCCATCGGCATTTGTTGTCATGGTGTAGAACCCACCGTCAGCAACACGGTTTCCATCCGCGTCAAAATGTCCGCCGGTTTCAGCCCATCCACCAATCGAAATTAAAGTTTTAACACCGTAACGTTGTTTGTAAGTCGCCAGTGCGCCAAAGTGCCCTTTAAAACCAAGCGTTGGGTCTATATCGACACTAGGCCACTCTTTGCCAGTCGCTACGTTATTAGGATCGTTAACATCACCTAAGTTAACTTTGCCATCTGAACCTATACCCACAAATGCATAGTTAATGTGAGTCAATTGCTGCCAAGGAATATCTTTAACTAAGTAAGAAGCTTGAGGATCATCACCTGCTCGCCAACTGGTGAAATAACCAATAACACGACGCGGATGATCAGACCCCATTTGCTCACGCCCTTGTTCGTCATACACGGTACAATAAGGTACGCTAACGCCTTCAGTTTGATAGAGGCCGTCAGGGCGGCAGTTGGCTTCAGGTGATGCGCCAGTCACCGTTAAACTCGCGATAGTGGAGTTGGTGCTTGCCCCAAGATTATCTGTCGCCTTAGCATAGATAGAAAGGCTGCCAGCTTGAGTAGTCGTGTAGTCCAGCGTGTATGGTGCCGACGCAGCAGTACCAACCAACAGGCCTGCAACATAAAAGTCGACTTTATTCACAGTCCCGTCAGAATCATCAGCGTTGGCGGTCAAGGTAACAACAGATCCTATATCAACACTGGTCGCCGACAATGAAACATCTACCGTTGGTGCTACATTATCGGGATTTGAACCCGTAACAGAGATCTCTACGTGACTAACCAAACTTTGCGCACCCACATCATCATACGCGATAGCACTAATTTGGTGGTTTCCCAGCGTCGCATTCCAGGATGTTGTGTATGGAGCAGCCGTCACTTGCGCGACAAGCGTTCCATCCACGAGAAATTCAACTTTTGCCACACTGCCATCAATATCGTTTGCATTAGCAGCAATGGTGACATCGTCACCTTTTGTTATTGAATCTGTTACCAAAGGTGAAGTAATTGACACGGTTGGTACTTCATTACCGCCTGCCGAATCACAACTGCCTAAATTTTTCCAATGCCCCCACTCTCCTGAGGTTTGTATAGGATCATTTCCTTGAGTCCAATAATTCGCTTGATACCCCGAGCCTAAATGTTGGACCTGGTCGCCCCCCGTATAGACCACCGAGGAGTCCCAGTTTTCAAGATTGCCACAGTCGACCGCAGCATAGCCGTTAAACGCCATTAAACAGGCGACGCTCAGCGTACTGAGGGTAAAAAGTTTAGCCGAACCAGACCTTTGTATGTACATGTCACTTTATCCTTAAGTTATTGTTTACAAAATTAAACTTCGACTTTATCAATGCCGAATACTTAAAATATTTTGTAAAATAACCGTAGGTTAGTATGGAGAAATAACACCTATTATTTCGTCAGACTACAAAATGACTCGCAATACAAAGTAACTACCATGCAAAATATACATACTTATTTTGCATCGATAACTTGTTTTTAATGTGTTCGTTATACAAAAAATAAGCCCTTTCATCTCACTGATAAAAGGGCTTATTACAGAAGATTGACTAGATCTCCTATAGGGAAACGAGAACAATTCTCTTTGTTCTCATTATATTACTCAAACCACACTCAAAAAACACTGTAAATTTGTAATACCGAGTTTCCTCTTTTTACTATTAACTAACAAACTTGGCTTTCGGTGTTTCATTAAAGTGTCGTTTGAACTCTCTAGAAAACTGCGACGCACTGTTATACCCAACTAAACGAGCAGCCTCCCCAACCTTAATTCCCTCCAATTGAATTAACTCACGGGCTTTATCCAAACGTACTTTCTTGATGTACTGGATCGGTGAGGCTAACGTCACGCTGCGAAATGCTTGATGAAAAGCTGACACGCTCATGTTGGCGTATTGGGCAAGATCTTGAACAGTAACAGGTTGGTTATAGTTTTTATGCAGATAATCAAGAGCCTTAGCTACCCGAGCGTAATGTCCGTCATACCGAGCCAAATCAAACAAAACGTGGCCTTCTTGGCTCATCAATGCTCTAAAAGCAAGTTCTTCCATTAAGCTCTCGCCTAGCACCACCAGTTCAACCGGATTACATAGAGCCTTCATTAGTCGCATACAGACATCTAGCATGTCGCTGTCCATCGCAACTGACTTGAGTCCAGACTGTAAGCGACTATCAGCGCACGGTTTATAACAGTTCATCGATTCCAGTTTATTCACTAAACGGTGGAGCACATGTTGGTCAATATCAATACTCAAACCAAGCAGTGGCTCCCCATCGACAGCAATGGCTTCACATTCTAGGGGCATAGGAACACCTACCACCAAATAGTCATCTGGCCCGTATTCCACAGGTTGATTGCCGAGGTAGATATTCTTCTTTCCTTGCCCAAGTACAATTACGCCAGATTGGTAGACAAAAGGTTTGCGCGCATTGCCTTGGCTGCTTCTGTAAAAATAAAGACCGTTGATTTCGGTTTCAATTATACCTTCCAAATGACCAAGACCATTTTGGTCTACGTATAGCTTCATTAGTTCAGCAAGTGACATGTCACTTTCCCCTTAGTTTCAAACTTTATAGAAATAGGCATAACAAATAGAGAAATTGACCTTTAAGTTGCACCTTGTCAATACTAATATGCAAAACAACGACAAACAAAACCCACCCCAATTGGAAGCAAGAGGCACAATAAGATGCAATTTTCTTACGTAAACCATACTCAAATTAATTTTGGTCAAGGTCAAATCCAAAGTATTCAAACCATCATACCTTCTGAGCAAAAAGTCCTCGTCATTTATGGTGGTGGCTCAATCAAGCGTAACGGCGTTTATGATCAGGTAACACAAGCACTTGAGGGTCATTCATGGTTTGAATTTTCTGGTGTTGAACCTAACCCAACCAAAGAAACTCTTGATAAAGCAGTCTCTTTAGTTAAGCAGCAAGGCATCGATTTCATTCTTGCTGTTGGCGGTGGTTCCGTGATTGATGGCTCGAAGTATGTGGCTGCCGCTGCTAAGTACGAAGGCGATGGTTGGGACATAATGGTAGGTAAACATCAAGTCACCGAAGCTGTTCCACTAGGAGCGATTCTTACTCTTCCAGCAACAGGCTCTGAGTCAAACATGGGAGCTGTAATCACTAAATCGGAAACACACGACAAACTTCCATTCATGACTCCACATGTTCAGCCCAAGTTTGCGGTAATGGACCCAGACGTAATGAAAACTCTTCCAGAGAAACAGCTTATCAATGGCATTGTCGATGCTTGGGTTCATGTCTGCGAGCAGTATCTAACCAAAGAACATGATGGCATGGTCCAAGATGGCTATGCTGAAGCGTTACTTAAAAACCTAAAAATGCTTGGGCTCGAGTTTGCTAACCGCGACAGTGATGCTTGGCGTGCAAACCTTATGTGGACAGCAAACCAAGCTCTAAATGGCCTGATTGGCTCTGGTGTCCCACAAGATTGGGCGACCCATATGATTGGCCACGAGTTTACTGCCCTTTGGGGAGTTGACCATGCCCGCTCTCTGGCAATCGTTCAACCCTCTTTACTGCGTAATCAATTTGCCGTTAAAAAGCAGAAGCTAGAACAAATGGGCAAAAACGTATTTGGCTTAGAAGCCTCTGACGAACTCGCTGAACAAACAATCCAAGCCATTGAATCCTTCTATCAATCACTCGGTGTCGCCACCCAATTTGGTGAGTACGGTAACAGTAAAGAAGAAGCGGTAGATGCGGTGATTAGCCAACTAAGTCAGCATGGTATGGTCGCACTCGGTGAAAACCAAGCGATTGACTTGCAACAGAGCCGTAAGATCCTTGAGCTTGCTATTGCGTAAGTTTAGCTAAGTTATTAATCTAAAAAGCAGCATTCGCTGCTTTTTTTATAAGAAGGATTTATGTGGCTATTGATTGTCTTTACGTGTGTCATACACGTATGGAGTATTAACCAAAGCAATCGTTGGATTTTTTATCTCTCTAAGCCTACTCCAATTCTTTTGATGTCTCTTCTTGTTTTTTTGAATCACCATGGGCAGACAAACTACACGTTATGGATAGGTATTGGGCTGGTTTTATCCAGTCTTGGTGATATTTATTTGATGCACCCTAAAGACAAGTTCATACAAGGACTTGGAGCGTTTTTGTTAGCACACCTCGCCTATAGTATCGCGTTTTTTAGTGCTGTCGACATGCAGGTAAATGCTTGGATTTTTCTCACGCTTCTCTCTATTGGCACATTGATCTATTTATTACTATTGCCAAATCTAGGCAATTGGAAATTACCGATTGCAGTGTATAGCTTAGGGATTCTTGCAATGGCTTGGGGCACCATTGAACACTGGAACGCCGCTGTTGGGTCGGGAGCCGGTTATGCGGTGTTGGGAGCACTTATTTTTATTCTCTCCGACGTGGTGCTTGCCGTAGATCGCTTTCGTAGTCAATCGGCGTTTTCTCGCCATGTTATTATGATCACCTACTACACCGCACAGATATTACTAACCTTATCGGCTGTCATGTCATAGACTATGGCTCGACTTGGAAACGATAGATTAAGTCATCGTAATAACTACCACCCAACTTGTAGGCATCTTTTTCGCGTTCCGAAAGGGTAAAGCCTGCTTTTTCAAGGACTTTACATGACGCGATATTTCCGTCAGTAACGATAGCATTGACCGTTTTGATTGGAAATTGACTGGTCGTGTAATCAATCAGCGCGACCAAAGATTCCGTACCATAGCCTTTACCATGAAACTCAGGTAATAGTAGATAACCAACCTCAACTTCCTCTGCACTCTGCTCAGAGAGGCAAAGCCCCGTCACACCAATAGCGTTACCTGTATTTTTTTCGCGAATGACGAGACACAGCCAGTGTTTATCGGGCCAGTTCCAAACAGGTAACCGAGACTCAAAACGCTCTCGAATTTGTTTATTAGATGGCTTGTCGAACGCGTAGCGGATCACATCTTCGTCTTGATTCAATCGTTCAAAAAGCGGCCAATCCGTTTCAGTAATTTGAGCCATGGATAGTTGTTTTGATTCTATTTGGTTCATAAACTCTCTAATCTAATAGGTCTTTGAGCGCATCTTTTGACTGCGCAACAAGCGAAGATAATTCGTCTTTACTTCCTTGATAACTCGCTATCGGCATTGACGATTTTTCAATTTCTAAGCAAAAATCGTATAAGGAATCTAACCCTAGGCTACCAGCAGAGCCTTTTAGCTTATGAGCTAATTGAACTGTATCATATTGATTCCCAGACTCGGCAGCTACTTTGAGCAAATTCAGTATGTCATCAGCTCCTTGGTTAAACAGCAGGCAAATGTCTTTCATTTTATCTTTGCCCAATACTTCCATATCAGCCCAAATAACATCTGGATTAATAATTGACCGTTGTATTCTGCCTATTTCTACATCATCACGACTACCTTGGGCAAGTAGCAACGGCTTCCCTTCTAAACTATTTTGAATTACTTGGCATAATTGATCTTTATCTAACGGCTTAGATAGGTAACCATCAAATCCAGCCGCCAAATAGCTTTCAACTTCTTCGTTGTAAACATGAGCCGAGACCGCGATCATAGGCGTGTGACTGAGCACGCCACTGTTAACTTCATGAGCTTTGAATTCTTTCAGCAGTTCCACCCCATTACAATCAGGTAAATTGATGTCCATTAACACGAGATCAAAAGGTTCCTGTTTAAATAACGTTAGTGCTTTTTCGCCAGTCACTGCTGTAGTCACTTGGTGATTCATACTTCTAAGGAACCCTTCAGCTACTAAGCAGTTCACTGGATTGTCTTCTACAAGTAACACCTTGGCTTTAATACTGCAATCCGTCGCAACTTCTTGCTCCTCAAACTCTTGGCCTAAAGCCAGCGGTATGGAAAACCAAAAACAACTCCCTTCTCCCATACTTGAGTCAACAAACAATTGTCCATCCATCGCTTCAACAATCCGCTTGCTTATCGCTAGACCTAGCCCTGTCCCACCTTTAGCACCCATGCCACCAGCAGCTTGGGTAAATGCATCAAATAGAGTGAGCTGCTCATCCGCGCTTATTCCTACCCCAGTATCTGATACCTCGAACATAACGTTACCTTGCGTATCTGGGTCGAGAGATACGTAAATATCCACGTTGCCCTGCTCAGTAAACTTAATGGCATTACCCACTAAGTTGTTTAGAACTTGGCTAATACGAGTCACATCACCACACCAATACTTGTCGACATCACTTTCAATAAAGTACTCTAATTGCAATGACTTCTCATTCGCCCTCCCAAGTAGCAATTGCTTTATGTCGTCGACCATTGCTGGCAGGTTAAAGTCTACGGGGCGAATTTCGAGGTGTCCGGCCTCTATCTTTGAGTAGTCCAATACATCATTCAATATCGCTAACAATGTTGAGCCACTTCGATTAATGACATCGACATAATGCGCTTGAGTGGTATTGAGCCCAGCATCTTTTAAAAGACGCGCAGTGCCCAACACACCGTTCATCGGCGTTCGGATTTCATGACTCATGGTTGCCAAAAATGCCGATTTTGCTCTGCTTGCTTGCTCCGCTTCCTTGCGAGCACGTGCATGGTTTTCGACTTCTTCGTTCAAGCGCGTATTGGCATTTTGTAACTGATGGGTTCGTTCGGTGACTAACTCTTCAAGGTGTCCTTTGTGCTCCTCAAGCTCGCGTTTTGCAGCAGCTTCGCTTTCTGCAACAACCTTCAACGCTTTGGCAGTATTTCGAGCAGTAATGATTGCTTGCCCCATATGCGCCAGTTCGTCATTCCCCTTAACTTTTAGATCGACTTCCAGTTGACCTTTGGCAATCGAGAGTAAAGCTGAAGAATACACGGCAAGACGCTTAACCACAGAGATGTACACAACCTTCCACACTATCAACACCACAATCAGCATCCCCAAAATAGTAATGATTGTTAGCGTCAGTTGTGCATAGTTGAGCGTTGTTTTTAGCTCAGCTACCGCCCGAGTTGTGGCAGCATTTGAGTCATCAACCAGCTTGTTTACTGTCCTGTTTAATGTCGAGAACTGAGTTAAAGTGTCTTGCATCAATTGCTGCGCAAAGCGTTCATTTTCATAGCGTTGAGTCAGCACATCGAATACCACTTCACGCTGTTCTAGCTTTTCAAGTAACGCCGTCATTTGGGTTGAACGTGTAGGGTCTTCAACCGCTTGTACACGGCGTTTCATGATCGTTAGGTTGTTTTTAAACTCTTCACGAATGGTTTTGATACGGTCAATATCAGAGATAGTGCGCGTCTCTTCAATGTGATTGAGCAGCTTAAATGCGAGTAGGTGAAGCTCATGCAGTCGCTCCGCCAAATCGAGATCAACCTCAACCAAAGTATCAAGCGCTCTGTACGCCTGCTCTTTTCCGTTTTTATTCAACAGAGCGTAAATGTGAGTCACGTTAGCTACAGCAATCGTTGACGTATTCGATACTTGCGTGCGCGTCAATTGTTCTAGCTCACGTGCCAGCTTACGTAACTCTTCTGTGCGAACGGCTAAATCATCACTCAATAAGAGCCGCCTTTCGACCACAATTCCAAGCTTCTCCAAAGTGTCGATAACACCTTGCACATTAGATTCCAGTCTATTCAACAGTGATAAATCAAACGAATCTGAACCCAACAGCTTGATGTGTGTTAGCAGGGATTCTAATTGACTAAATAGTGCTTTGCCGGACGTTTGACGTTCAACTTCTGTTTTTGCATTAGAGAGTGTCTGAACCGAAGAGATAATACGTGAACTAAGCTCTGATACTTGACGAGCTTCAATCATGGAGGGAATTGCTGAGTTAACGACGTTGCGCTCGGTTTTTGCAACTGAAGAAAACCCGAACATACCGATCAGGGCAGAGATTAATACCAGCAGTGCCATCGCCAAGAATGCCAGCAGCAACTTACGACCAATACTCGCTTTAGCAAGTAACATTGAGAATCTTCACTTCTTAACTCTTCTATTATGCGCTATATTTTGCAGTGTTTATTCGCCCATTACCAACGAAAAGCTGCATGTCTTTGATCTCCGCAATCAAAACTACTTCTATACTGCTTACTCTCTCGCTGTTGAACGCCAAAGCTTATGCAACAGAACCTGAGCGTATCTGCGCAATCTATCCCCATTTAAAGGATTCATATTGGCTTTCTGTCAACTTCGGAATGGTCGATGAGGCTGAAAAAGAAAGTGTTGATCTTCGCGTTCTTGAGGCGGGGGGGTATCTCAATCTAGAAAAGCAACGAGAGCACATGTCTTTGTGCGTAAGATGGGGAGCAGACGCCATTATCTTGGGCACAGTCGCACCTAACCTGTTTTATTCGTCGCTAAACTCCGTCGCATCTTCTGTACCTGTGTTTGCCACTGTCAATAAACTACTGGTCGATGACAATAATAAAGCGGCCCTAAAAGGCGAAGTCGGTGTTGATTGGTATTGGATGGGCTACTATGCAGGTCAATACCTAAAATCAAAACACCCTCTTGGCTCTGGAAAATCAAACGTTGCTCTATTACCTGGCCCTAAGTCTAGCGGCGGCACTAAACCTGTGATTCAGGGTTTTTATTCAGCAATAAAAGAGAGTGACATTAACGTTGTAGAAACCTATTGGGCCGACAATGACAAAGAGCTACAGCGCAACCTTGTACAAAAAGCCATTGATAACAAAAATATTGATTATATAGTGGGAAGTGCAGTTGCGGTTGAGGCCGCAATCAGTGAGCTACGTAGTGCCCATAAAACAAATAAAATTGGTTTGGTATCTACCTATCTAAGTCACGGTGTATACCGCGGACTACTAAGAAATAGAGTGGAATTTGCCCCAACTGATAAAATGGTACTTCAAGGCAGACTATCAATTGAGCAAGCCGTGCGGTACCTGCGAGGCGAACACTACAACAAAATCGAAGCACCTGTGATTGAGCCACTGACACCCAATAACCTGAACCCTGATGTGATTGCACAGTCTTTATCACCTTCAGAGTATCGACCAACATTTTATGTCTATAACGAGAACAATTAGGAAGTCTAGATGGAAAAAACGACTCGTACTTTGCCTGCGCACAAACACGTAGCGCTTGTCGCCCATGACAATTGTAAACCAGAGCTACTGCGCTGGGTAAAAGAGAACAAAGAAAAGCTACAACGTCACTTTCTTTACGCGACAGGGACAACAGGCTCAATGCTGAGCAAAGACACTGGCCTCGCTATCAAGAGTATGATCAGTGGCCCAATGGGAGGCGACCAACAACTTGGCGCGCTAATATCCGAAGGAAAGATTGATGTTATGATCTTCTTCTGGGACCCACTTAACGCTGTCCCCCATGATCCAGACGTTAAAGCCCTACTTCGAATTGCCAGTGTGTGGAATATTCCCGTCGCGACTAACCGCGCAACCGCTAAATTTATTTTTGAATCTGAGTTAATCGAACAAGAAGTTGACATCGAAATTCCCGATTACGAAGCCTATCTAGCTAAAAGAACTTAAGCACAGATATGACAAAAGCTCGCATAATCACGAGCTTTTGTCAGATGTGATTCAAAAAATATCTTACCAATATATGAAATGCTTCCCATTATTCATGGATAGTTCCATATCTTAATCGATACAGCGATCCATTCGACTAAAATGGAATTGTCAGGAAACTTGTACCCAGTTACTCTGTCGAACCATATAACAAATTTAATAATATATTGTTTCTATTATCGCTGCCGGGAGATTCCCCTATGAATAAAGAAGAGATGCTCAACGACGTACTGTGTTGCCCACTATGTGGCAGTGAAGAGTACTTACTGTCAGACAGCAACAACATGCTTTGCGCCGAGTGTGGTTCATTCTTTGAGAATGTGACACAATTAATTCCCATAAGTGCGCTATCTCAACGTGTGGGAACGCTCTCTTCTACTCACCACAACGACTCTCATTAAAGCATTTCTTCTAGCTCTCTTAAGTGGCTAATTTTCTTAAGTTCTAGCGTGTGATGCTTGTCATTTAACCCCGCTAAATGAACAGTTTGCACGCCGGCTCTGACACCTGCTTCTAAGCCTTTCGGCGTATCGTCGACATAAATGCACTCTTCAAGCTTAAAGCCCATGTTCATCGCGCTGTAGAAAATAAGATCAGGTTCCGGCTTCCAGCTATTGGTGTCAAATGCTGAAAAGATTTTACCTTTGAAGAAAGGCAACAAACCGGTTAGCTCTAAGCAACGTTCGATTTTATCTCTTGGACCGTTTGACGCGACGCAGTATTCAATCCCTTGCTCATTTAAGTACTCTAATACTTCATGAACACCGTCCATTGGCTTTAATTGCTCTTCAAATAACTGATCAAGACGCTGACGATATATCGGTTCGAGGCGGTCAATAGAAACGTTGACATTCAATCTTTGCTTTGTGGCCGCAAGGATATCTGCAAGCTTTCCACCTTCAAAGTGACTGACGGCTTCATCCATAGACAAAGTTGCGCCAAAATGATTAAAAGTGTCACATAGTGCTAAGCAACAAAGCCTTTCACTGTCGACCAATGTCCCATCACAATCGAAGATCACACATTGAGCATGAGGTTTTGTCATATCAATTGCCCTCTTAATTTTCTACGAGAAATAATAAGACAGTTGATTATTTTTGGAATGACCAGCTTAACACTTCACTGGTTTATTAAGGATTTATAATCAGAAGTTTAAAGTGCATCACCATTTAAAACATTTCAAACTAGCGCTCACTTTTAATGACATTTTAGCTAATAGGATTTGTGATGCACAGTTTCGTTAACTAGTGACCTTGGCAAGAAAATAACTAAAGCTTAACGCTCTATTGTTAAGCAAGTCTGATTACTTTCTGCTATTCCCAATTTGGTGCATAAACCCGAAATGAAGTCCTGCTCACTAAAGTGACCAGAGGTATCGTTTACAACAATATCGGAAATTAATAGAGTTTGTTCATTTTGCGTCACGATTGCTGCGGCAACAGCCTCGCCAACTTTGAAACCTAGATATAGACGGCATGGTTCTGAATAGATGATCTGAGAAAGATACTCTAAGATCAGATCTTTCTCTGCTTGCCGTTGCCACTTGCGAGCCTGGAGCAAAGCGAACATAACGGTTAAGCGGTGAAAATCAACAAGAAAAATGTCATCACAGCCAAACACCCCTTTATCTTGCGGCAGTTCGCTTAGCTGTTCATATTCACAAGTTGAAACTTTCGCCTTATACAGAGCCAAACCAGCGATACTTTCTTTAGTTGGGTACTCAACATCGACTTGTTGATAAAGCCACTCATTCTTGATTTCAGCTATCTTAGGTATCGCCATAACGTCGGTTAGACCTGTACTCACGTGTGGAAGTTAGCCTGAAGCTTACTAGATAACACCTTGAAGCCTCAAGTCTTTTAAAATGCAGTGCACTAAAGTATACAAAAACCTGATATGATATCTGTACTCAATTAAATCCTTATCTCTTTAAGCATTAAGGCAAAACTCGTGAACAATCGAGTTGCTCCAGTTGGTCTTCTTGCTTGATAAATGAAGCAGATAACCTAGCCAAAAAATCATAAAACTAAATTATAGCAAGGACTTAGAATGAAAAAACTGCTCACTGCAATGCTTTTAACAGGACTTTTAGTTGGTTGTTCCGATAACGAAGTCGGTGACGTTGGCTTAGGATGGTTCACAATGAAAGACATTAAAATCCAAAACTTGAAGGATGACGTAGTGACAGGAGTTACTTGTCATATTGCCTCAATCGAAGCTGATTTTAGCCTTGCTGATCCGAGTGATAGCTCGATTTCCTGCCGTCAAACAGGCGATATAACACCAGAAATGATTGCTCAGATTGATAAAAGTAAATCTGGAGAAGTGGTGTTTAAAAAGTCGAAAAGTATCTTTTTCAAGTCAATGAAAGTTCGTCGCATCTATGACGCTGAAAACCAAACGCTACTCTACTTGTCCTACACTACAAAAGAAACTGAGGGCAGCTTCAAACACAGCCTTTCAACCGTACCTTTGTGGGGCACGAAAGCGTACAACAGCATAACGCAAGACAAATAGGTTACTAAAGTGCCAGTCAGCACTGACTGGCACTTTTTTATGTAATAAATATGAAAGCAATCTTAACTTAATGTGATATTATGCGGGAAAATTTCCAACGCCACTTTAAACATGAAGTTTCCCGGACAGCGCAAATCCAAGCACTATTTTCCAACTCACACCCGTGATCCACTCGTCAATCAGATGAAACAATCGCCAAAACTCTACCGCCCTATCGTTGTCGGTGTTGGTCAAACTATCGTTGATATTGAAGCTAGAGTCGATGACGAATTTCTTGCGAAATATGACTTGAGTAAAGGACACTCATTAGTTTTGGAAGAAAGTAAGGCGGACGCTCTCTACGAAGAACTAGTCGAACGCGAACTGATAACGCACCAATACCCTGGCGATACTATTGGTAACACTTTACATAACTATTCTGTACTCGCCGACAGCAAATCCGTCCTTCTTGGTGTCATGTCTCGAAACATCGAGGTGGGTTCTTTTGCATATCGCTATTTATGTCGTACTTCTTCACGTATGAACCTCAACCACCTACAAATGGTTGAAGGCTCTATTGGTCGTTGCTATACGCTGATTTCAGAAAATGGTGAACGTACCTTCGCAATTAACGAAGGTCATATGAACAAGCTTCGCCCAGACAGCATCCCCGAAGATGTATTCGACAAAGCGTCTGCGCTTGTCGTTTCTTCATATCTGATGCGTGGCAAGCCAGAAGATCCTATGCCACAAGCAGTAGCACGCGCGATTGAGATTGCAAAGTCTAAGAATGTCCCTGTAGTACTGACACTTGGTACTAAGTGGGTCATTGAAGGCAATGCCAAATGGTGGCAAGACTACATTAAAGAAAACATCGCAATCGTGGCTATGAACGAGGAAGAAGGTGAAGCCCTAACCGGTGAAAAAGATCCTCTGCTTGCAGCCGATAAAGCATTGGAATGGGTAGATGTCGTTCTATGTACGGCGGGCTCTGTCGGACTATACATGGCTGGCTACACAGAAGACTCTGTAAAACGTGTGACAGAACTGCCTCTTTTACCTGGTAATATTGCAGAGTTCAACAAGTACGAGTTTAGCCGCGCAATGCGCAAATCAGACTGTAAGACTCCTGTGAAAGTATACTCTCATATTGGCCCTTACTTGGGTGGTCCACTCGAGATAAAAAATACCAACGGTGCAGGAGATGCTGCGCTATCAGCACTACTGCACGATATGGCTGCAAATAGCCACCACCAAGTGAATGTGCCTAACTCGTCTAAGCACGATCAACCTTACTTGACCTATTCTTCGCTGTCGCAGATTTGCAAGTATGCAAACCGTGTGAGTTACGAGGTATTAACTCAGCACTCACCTCGCCTCGCACGTGCACTACCTGAACGCGAAGATAGCTTAGAAGAAACGTACTGGGATCGATAATTTATAAAAGAGCCGCAAAATTTGCGGCTCTTTTTATCGCTTATACGGGTAGAAAACGAGTGCCCCACCTTCAACCATCATACAATCCATCTTCGCAGCGTGCGCTGCCTGCAAACCTAACTCAGTATCCTCAAACACCAGACACTCTGAAGCAGAAACATCTAGTAAACGCGCCGCTTGTAAAAACGTATCGGGATTGGGTTTGTGATTGATTACATCTGATGCTGTTACCACAACGTCTAACTTGTCGAACAATTGAGCCTTATTCAGCAATTGCTCGGCATTCTTTCGTTGACTCCCCGTTCCGACCGCGAGTTTTTTTTTGCCATGAAAATGGTTAAGTACTTTTACGGTACATTCAATTGTTTCTCCATGTTCATCTAACGATGCGAATGCAGCCATTTTGTAACGCGATACCTCCATAGGTTCTAAAGCCAAGTTGTATTTCTTATTGACTTCAGCTGCAATTTTATAACTAGGCATTCCACCTAAGCCGTGTAGCCATTGTTTGCAAAAAGGGAACCCATAATAATTGGCTGTCTGTTTCCAAGCTTTTAAATGTGCAGGCATGGTATCAATTATGGTACCATCCATGTCAAATATGAGTGCTTGATATTTATTCATGCTTTCAAACATTTACTTCTCTTAATGGTGTTTGCCAGATCAATACTGGTAACATATAAAATGAGGAACACATCGTTAATTGATATATTTACGAATAGCAACTAACATCACATTAACTACCTATAAATCAAACTGCTTAACAAATAAGGTAATCTCATGAATATCAAGAATAAGCTGTATTCATTGGGTGCTGTCGCCATTTTAGGGGTTGTTTCAGTACTATTAACCTCAACTCACTTCGCCCAATCTACCGCTGACCTAAATCACGCGAGTTTATTAGTAGCCAAACTGGAGATTCGACTTCTTAACCTAAGGCGCAACGAGAAAGACTTTCTGCTTCGTAAAGATACGAAATATCTTGGCAAGTTTAACAAGAACATGGATACCTTTTTAGCACTTGAATCGGAACTTTCGACACTGTTAACCCAACATTCTTTACCTTCAAGTAGCCAACTTAAACGAGATATTCTCAAGTATCAGACAGGCTTCAACAGCTTGGTTTCAGCTTTTGAACAGCGTGGCCTAAAACCTGAGGAAAAACTTGTTGGTCGCTACAATTCTGAACTCGCCTCGATTAGAAACTCTTTGTCTAGCGATGAGCTAGTTCAATTGTTTGAGTTTGACAAACAGGTTCTTGAAGGCAAGCTCAACACAAATCTTATCCCAAATGACGCTTCTTCACTTAAGTCGGCAGCTCAGGCCTATATAGACCAAAGCCAACGCATCGGTCTTAAGTATAATGAAGGGCTGCTTGGGGAAACTCGCAACCTATCACACACTGTGGAAGAACAATTTAAGTCTTTCTCTTCTTCATTAACGGATGAAACTATAGCGACAAAAGAACGACTCTCAACCCTAAAAACCGGTGTCACGACTTTGGTTGTGTTAATCATATTCGGGTTTATCTTCCAGATTTCGCGCACCATTAACAATCAAGTTGCCGTGTTACTTGCGGCAATCCAAGAAATTGCTCGTACCAACAACGTATCGTTACGCGCCAACTTGGTCAAAAATGATGAGCTTTCTGTTATCGGAAGCTATTTCAATCGACTGCTAGATAAATTCGAGCAGCTCATATCTAGCACCCAGACTAAATCTTCAGAGCTTTCACAAAGTACTTCAGCCATGCACAACGAGCTACAAAATGTTATGGAGCAGTTCCATATTCAAGCCGATCATACCAGTACAATGGCTACCTCAGTGCAAGAGATGGTATCAACCATCAGTGAAATTTCCGAAAGTACCGCTGTCGCAGTAGAAGGTGTTCAGCAAGCCTCGGTCAATGCGCAGAATGGTCGTAAGGTTGTTGAAACAACGGTGCAAAACATCGATTCACTTTCTTCTATCTTAGGCAGCAGTCAGGAATCTATCAGTGATTTAAACAATCACGTGGATAAGATTGGTGATGCCGTCAACATCATTCAAGAGATAGCGGAACAAACCAATCTACTGGCGCTTAACGCCGCAATCGAAGCTGCGCGCGCCGGTGAACAAGGACGTGGATTTGCGGTAGTTGCAGATGAAGTTAGGGCATTGGCAAGCCGTACTCACCAATCAACAGAAGAGATTACCAAAGTCGTTACCGCCATACAGTCACAGATGTCTGAAGTGGTCACCAATATTGATCAATGTAATGAGCAGGGCTCACAGACGCTCGATGCATCACGCACACTCGATAGCAGCCTAACCCAAATTATTGATGATATGACAAATATTCAAGCGAACTCCGAACGTATTGCGTCAGCGATCGAAGAGCAAGGGATCGTAATGAATCAAGTCAGCGAGTCGATCACTGAACTCAATTCCATTTCAGAAGGTAATATGGGCTCAGCGCAACAATGCTTGACTGAAGTTGACCGTGTTTCTGCACAGGCAACTGAAATGGATAGTGCCGTTGCTGAATTCAAAACGTCCTAATCTTAAGCGATTGAGTCATTGAGGAAGCCCTAGCCCGTAGGTTAGGGCTTTTTTATTATCTCTACTGATGGGAATCGTTCTAGAGATTAAAAATCCCCTCGCCAATTAGCTAAGGGGATTTTCAATTTACCAAACGTTAATCGTCATCTAAAGGAATCAATTTGGTATTACCACCATGGGCCTTTTCACGTCTGCGCTGAACGAATGCGTAGAAACCCGGAATTAAGAATGTACCCGCCAATAACACACACAGTAGACCGCCAATCAACGAAATACCGAGCGAGTTTTGGCTCACGTGCCCCGCACCTGCTGCAAAGATTAGTGGGAAGATACCCAAAATAAATGACCACGACGTCATGTTTACCGCGCGGAAACGTAAAGTACCGCCCTTGACTGCTGCATCATCGATAGGTACACCGTTATTTTCACGCTCAACCTTAGCGAATTCGACAATCAAGATTGCGTTCTTCGCAGCGAGAGCTATGAGCAGAACGAGACCTATCTGCGCGTACAAGTTAAGTGGCGTACCTGTGAGGTTAAGCGCTAAGAAAGAGCCCAAGGTTGCCACTGGCACCACCAGTATAATCGCAACCGGAATAGTCCAACTTTCATACTGAGCAACCATAAACAGGTAAATAAAGATCAGTGCTAATGCGAATGCGAAGATCGCTTGGTTACCCGCCAACACCTCTTGGTAAGCCATACCCGTCCATTCATACTGATACCCTTGCGGAAGGACTTCGGCTGCGACACGTTCCATGGCTGCAATCGCGTCACCGCTTGAGTAACCCGGAGCTGGCTGACCTTGAATCACAGCACTACGGTACATATTGTAACGCCACGCGACATCTGGCTCAAAGATCTGCTCATGCGTCACCAATGTACTTAGTGGAATCATCTCCCCCGATGAAGAACGAACATGGAAGCGCTGGAGATCATCCATATTGCTTCGGTGCTCACTGTCCGCTTGCATGGTTACGCGGAAGTTCTTACCAAACATGGTGAAGTCATTTACGTACAGAGAACCTAGGTTACCTTGCAGTGTCTGGAAGACCTCAGACAGAGGAATTCCCAACTGCTGCGCTTTTTCACGATCAATGTCCACGTAGTAATGAGGAACATTGGCACGAAAAGTACTAAAGGTACGAGATATCTCAGGCTGCTGGTTCGCTTTCTGAATTACATCATCCATTACCATTGCAAGGTCACTGCGGCTCCGGCCTAGCGTATCTTCCAGTACAAACTCAAAGCCCGATGCAGCCCCCATCCCCGGTACGGCTGGTGGACCCATCGCAAAGACGACGGCTTGCGGTAATTCAACTGCAGCACGACCGTTAATACGACGCGAGATACCTTGTGCGGAATGGTCACCGTCTAGTGCGTTACGCATATCCCAGTCGTGCAGTTTGATAAACAGTGACGCACCATTGGAAGCAGACGCACCCGTCATGAAGGCATAACCATTGACCAAAGTGACACCATCTACACCAGGCTCTTGCTCCACCATTTCAAGCAGCTGCTCAGTCGCTTCTTCTGTACGAGACAGAGATGCCGCGTCTGGTAACTGTACGTTAACTAACAAGATGCCTTTATCTTCCTGAGGTACAAACGCCGTCGACGTTGTTTTCGAGAAATATGTAACGGCGGCCAAGGCCACAAAGAAGAAGGCAAAGAGAAGCACGCCTTTTTTCACAAGGAAGCTTGCCACTTGGCCATATTTCTCAGTCACGCTTTCTAAGCCTCGGTTGAATGCTTGATACCAACGAGCTGTGTTTCCACCACCCTGTTTCAGTACCAAAGAACACAACGCTGGTGATAGCGTGAGTGCATTGATCGATGAGATCACAACCGCGATACAGATAGTCAACGCGAATTGGCGATACATGATCCCCGTAATACCCGGAAGCATCGCCACTGGAATGAATACTGCCAGTAGCACCAAAGTTGACGTGATGATTGGTCCGGTTACCTCTTTCATCGCGATCAGTGTCGCTTTGCGTGGCGAGATTGTTGGGTCTTTCGCCATCGTGGTATCAACGTTCTCAATAACCAATATTGCGTCATCCACCACGATACCAATCGCGAGAATCAAACCAAATAAGGTCACCGTGTTGATCGTAAAGCCCGTCATCTGCATTACAGCAAATGTACCGATCAAAGAAACTGGAATAGCAACGACAGGAATCAATGTGGCACGTGCACTACCCAAGAACAGATAAGTTACCGCGATAACAAGCAAAATGGCTTCAATCAGCGTTTTGACTACACCTTTGATTGATTCGGCAACAAACACCGTTGTGTCGTAACTTGTTTCGTAGGCAACACCATCAGGGAAGTTATGGCTCAGCTTCTCAAGCATAGCCATTACCGCTTTACCACTCTCCAGCGCGTTGGCATCAGACTGAAGTGACAACGTCACGATAGAGGCATCTTGACCACGGTACTTACCGTTACCATCGTAGAACTTTTTGCCCAGTTCGACGCGTGCAACGTCTTTCAAATACACCGTTGAACCATCTTGACTCGCGCGCAGTACTACATTTTCAAACTCGTCAGCCGTCTCTAGGCGGCCTTTAGTCACCAAGTTAAACTGAACTTCTTGAGGATTGCTGTATGGCGCAGCACCGACACGACCCGCTGCAACCTGAACGTTCTGCTCTGCCAAAGCAGCATAAACATCGGTAGTGGTTAAGTTTAGGTTAGCCATTTTTTCAGGATCTAACCAAACGCGCATCGCATACTCACCGCCACCTAAGACATTCACTTCACTGATCCCGCTAACACGCGCCAGTTGGTCTTTAATATTTAGGTTAACGTAGTTGATGAGGAACTGGTCATCATACTTACCGTTTGGTGAGTAGAAGTTGAGCACCATAAGTAGGTCTGGTGAACGCTTTTTCACCGTCACACCAACCATTCTTACTTCCTGTGGAAGCTTCGACTCAATCTGTGCAACACGGTTTTGTACGTTAACCTGAGCCATATCGGGATCGGTACCAACATCGAATGTGACGTTCAGATTATACGAACCATCATTGGCACTCTTTGAAGACATATAAATCATATCTTCAACGCCATTGACTGAGGTCTCTATAGGGTCAGCTATCGCCTGTTCCACAACTTCAGCACTTGCACCTGTATAGTAAGCAGATACACTCACCGACGGAGGACTAATTTTTGGATACTCAGCAACAGGCAAGATCGCCAATGAGACAGCCCCTGCCAAAGTCAGTATGATTGATATAACCAGCGCAAACTTGGGACGCTGGATAAAGAAACGACTTAACATTTACACCTCTTTATTCAGCATCTTTTGATTGTTCAAAACGGACAGGTACACCGTTACGGATACGTTGCAAGCCTTGAGTGATGACCTGTTCATCTGCCTTTAAACCATTTTTAACAATGATGCCATTATCTAACTGGCGGCCTAGTTCTACGTTACGCCTTTCTGCAATATTACCTTCAGCCACCACCATCACGAAGTTTCCTTCAAGATCGGTTTGCACAGCACGACGAGGGATCACAATCACGTCTTGCGCTTGTTTTTCACGCAGTTCAACACGAATATGCTGGCCTGGAAGTAATCGGTAGTCCGGGTTTTCTACGACAGCACGCATCGCGATAGTCCCCGTATTTAGGTCGATACGATTACCTAAGAAGTCTAATTTACCTAAGTATTCAAATGGCTGGCCGTTTTCTAGCACAACTTGTACTTCCACCAAATCTGCGTCGCCGTCACCTTTAACTCGATCAATGCCAAGTTCAATGCGCTCTCTTTCACTTATGCTAAAACTTGTATGGATGGGGTCTAGGCTAACCAGCGTAGTCAAAATACCCGATTGAGGTGACACTAGGTCACCGGTACTCACTTTACTTTGTGCAATTCGACCAGAGAATGGAGCTTTGATCTGTGTATATGAAAGGTTAACTTCAGCCAAGTGTAATTGCGCAATGCTCGCTTCAACTTGAGCCTGTGCTCCTAGTAGGGCGGCATTCAAGTTATCAAATTCAGATTGAGAAATACTACCTTTAGGAAGTAGATTCTCACCTCGTTTAAAATCGAGTTGTGCTTTTTTAAGAGAGGCACGAGCTTGAGCCAACGCGGCATTTGCGCTGGCTACTTGAGCGTTAAAAGATGAGGGTTCAATCGTATAGAGAAGTTGGCCCTTCTCAACCATTTGTCCCTCTTCAAAGTGGCGAGCTTTCAAATAGCCCGTGACCTGCGCGGTAATGCTGGTATCTTCGACGGCCTCGACGCGACCAATATAAGATTTACTTTGTTGATGAGGAATAAACTGGGCTTGCTGCGCGACAACCAGTTGCGCTGGCATTTGTTTCTTTCCTTGAGCAGTTTCACCGCATCCTACGAGAAAAAGCGCACTACTAAGCGCTGTGAAGAGCAAGGTTTTTTTCATTAATAGGCCGTTAGGTAGTTAAAAGGTTTTATCTAAAACTACCTAAAGGCTATAAGTGTAATGTCCGAGAAATATCAGAATACAACTTTAATTGTATCAATCCGTTACAACGTCTAACCTAGTGTGAGATTTGACGTGGACTGCCAAGTCTTTGCCTGATTTCCACCTATAAACAAGCTCTGGGACTTGGTTACCACACGGTGCGTTCCATAAGCGTTCAAGATGACATTCACCACCTAGGTGTTCATAGAACTCGACCGCTTGTTTGTTGTCTTTCATAACTTCAAGATATACACCGTTATCGGGAAAGTATTGTTCAATCCACTTAGCCATTTCAGCAATTAACTTTACACCTAAACCTTTTCCTCTATATGCAAGGTCGACATGCAGCGCATCGATGATCGTTCCCTTCTCAAAGTCATGATTGCCGAACGCACAGATAAACCCGCATAACAGCCCTCCCTCTTCAATAAGCAGGACGTGTTGATTAAAAGGGGGGTTAATCAGACGGGTTTGCCAGATAGACTTTCGCTCTTCAAGCACTTCACTTTCAAGAAACTCTTTGCCCAATATCCCTTGGTAGAATTGCTTCCAGCTTTGCGCATGCAGAGTCGCAATACGCTCATAGTCGCTATATTCAGCTACTTTTAGTTCCATTTATAGTTCCTTATTACTTCCTGTAAGGGTAGCTTACCTCTTCATACTATAAAACATTTAACTAAAAGCCAATCATTCTGGAACAAGCTGCGTGATCGAGTGAATAGTTATCTACTCTAAAGAGATATTACAAACTCAGTTACAATTTTGACTCTATAGAGACGTGAGTTGAACATCAAACTCCGCGATTGAGTTTGACTTACACTTGTACGCTGATATTCTAGCGAACAACTGTTAGCTGAAAGGAAATCACCATGTCGGGCTCTAGCAAACCACCTCTGATTTGGTTAAACATATTTATCTTTTTATCTTCGTTCATCGTCTCTATTGCTATCGTTCCTTGGTATGGCATTACGGCGGGGTACGGTGTTGAACACCTGTTCTGGTTTTTAGCCGCTTTTTCTTTTTGTAATCTTTCAATTACCGCAGGTTATCATCGCCTCTGGTCACACAAAACCTATGAGGCTCACTGGTCTCTGCGTTTTCTTTTTGCATTAGGTGGTGCTTTTGCCCTACAAAACAGCGCTCTACACTGGAGTTCTGATCATCGTATCCACCATAAGCATGTCGACAACAACGATAAAGACCCATATTCGGCCAAGCGGGGTTTTTGGTTTTCTCATATTGGTTGGATGTTACGTGAGTACAAGACGAATACGTATGAAGATTACAACAACTGCCGTGACTTACAAAAAGACAAGATTGTTATGTGGCAGCACAAATACTATGTACCACTCGCAATTGTGACTAACTTTGGTATTCCTATCGCGATTGGCCTACTACATGGCGATATTGTGGGTATGCTCCTAGCCGTTGGCGTATTGAGACTGGTGCTAAGCCATCATTCGACTTTCTTTATCAACTCTTTGGCGCACATATGGGGAAGTCAACCTTACACCGATAAAAACACCGCTCGTGATAACGCGGTCTTGGCTGTATTCACGTTCGGTGAGGGCTACCATAATTACCACCATATCTTTGAAAATGATTATCGCAATGGCATCTATTGGTGGCAATACGATCCGACTAAATGGCTAATTAAATCGTGTTCGTGGCTAGGTTTGACCCAAAAGCTCCGAGTTACTCCTAAGCTTAAGATTGAAAAGGCGAAAGCTAAGCAAGCTCTTAATACCGCCTCTCGCAACGTCAGTAAGCTCCCCAACGCCCCCTTGATTAATGAAGCGCTGAACAAAGAGTTTGAAGCGTTGATGGGTAAAATGGCGGACTACTACGATGTAAAGAAACAAGTATTAGAATCGAAGAAAAATGATCTAGCCAAGAAGTACGAAAAATCTCTTCTTAAGCTGCGCTATCAACAAATGAAGCAAGAGCTAGCGACACAGAAAAAAAGCTGGGAAAGTATGGTTGCTCAATACGCTTAACCATAAAAACGGAAGCACTCGCTTCCGTTTTTATTTTGTTTACAAAGTTATTTAATAAAGTCGTTGACGATTTTATCAATTTCTCCACTTTGCTTCATTTCAGACAATATTTTGTGATATTCCGCCTTGAAGCTCTCTTTATATGGAAAACTAGCGCCATTGGTTACGATACCTAAGAACCCCTGCTCTGAGCTAATCGTCGCCCCTTCGACCACACTTTGACCATCGTACTTGCCTTCGTTTTGAAGCTTCTTCAACTCCCACTGAATTGACAATGCGTCGTTCATGTAACAATCAATACGACCCGCGATGAGTTTTAGTAGGTTTTTAGGTGTCCCTTTCGTTTCGGTGACTTTGATTTTTCCCGCCTTCACTGCAGACCAAAACTCGTCACCGCCCGCCGAAAAGCCTGCATTATTACCAATAGTTAAGCCTAGGTAGTCATTTGGCCAATTCGGTTTGGCACTGCTCAAAACTGACTTTTGACATACAACGACCAACTTTTCATCTAAGATAGGTACGTCATATTCCATATAGGGTCTTTGCTCTGGTCTTTTATAAGGAGGGTAAAGCGCAAATATTTTACTGCCTTCAATTTGAGATAACCCTCGCTTCCAAGGAGTGCCTTTCAAGGTGATGTTATAGTCAGGCATCTTGGCAAAGATATTCTCTAAAACAACAGTATAGATCCCTGTCAGTCTGCCGCTTTCAACATAGGAATAAGGTGGGTAGGTGTCATCACCGTAAATAGTAATATCTGTTTTTGCTACGGCGGTAGTAGATAACAAAAGTGCACATACCAGCGTCAGAAGTAGTCTCATTGTAGCCCCCATTGAATCTATGGATAAACCTTTGCGTTATCGCTAAGTAATAGTCTATGTAAGGGTTAAGTCAAGGTTATCAAAGTAGAACGCTGATTCAATCTTGATAAAGTTGGTACTTTAGTTTACTGATATTAAAGAGGTATTATTAAGAATTAGATCCTAATTAAAATATTCTGAAACAAGATGGTTTATCTAACCAAGAGTTTAAATTCGATACAGTCGATTGATTCACCATGCAACTCGGCATAGTCGTGAACAACTTTGACTGGTTGGAAACCATTACTTGTGAGTACATTCTGTGAAGCAGGGTTTTCCGTCGCAGCATAAGCAAACAGTTTGTTGATGCCCTTATCTTTAACGATTTTCGTCACTTCCGAAACCGCCCACTTAGCGACACCTCGATTTATCGACGCTTTCCCTACACGATAACCTAAATGAGCGGTGCTCCTCACCGAGTCAATGTTAGTCAAATTTATCCTACCGATAATTTGATTTTGGCCATTTTTGATCAGCAAAGGAACCATCTCATTACATTGATAGTCGAGTAGGAACTCACGGATATGCTGCTGAACTCCTTCCTGAGAATAGAAGCCCTCTTCACGTGGCGGTATAAACGCCTCGAACCAAGTTTGATTAGCCAACTCAAACTCTAACAACTCGTCTGCATCTTTCAATGTAATGAGGGTTAACTTCACGACTACGTTCCTTAATCAGATTCCAAAGTAGTAGGCTTAGTTGCTAACAACGCCAGCCTTGTCTCTTTAACTATCTCTTCTTACCGCGATTGGCATGAATCTTAAGTTTCGCTTTCATTCTACGCTTATCAGCGTTACGCCCTCTTCTTTGTGGCGACTTTTCGGGCTCAACTTGTTCAATCAGACTCGGCTCAAAGCCTGGCAGCCATTCTTGAGGCAGTTTACTGTCGAGTAAGCGTTCTATCGCTTCGAGTAGGTACTCTTCATCGCGACTCATTAACGATACCGCAAAACCTTCCTTGCCTGCACGACCTGTTCGTCCGATTCGATGGACATAGTCTTCTGCCTTATACGGCATATCAAAGTTAACCACCTGCTCAAGCTGTTGAATATCTAGGCCACGAGCGGCTACATCGGTGGCAATAAGCGCTCGAATTTGGCCTGACTTAAAATCATCCAGCGCTTTCTGTCGTGCTCCTTGGCTTTTATCACCATTAATTGACGCCGCCTTGATCCCATCAAGCTTCAGCTCTTTTGCTAGGGCATCGCTACCTTGCTTGGTTTTGGTAAACACCAGCACTTGCTGCCAGTTTCTTGAGCCAATCAGGTATGCCAATAGTTCCGCTTTGCGCTTTCTATCAACCGGATACACCATCTGCTTCACCGTTTCAGCAGTACTGTTAGACGGCGTTACTTGTATTTCAACCGGCTCATTAAGCATTTTATAGGCGATGGCTTTGATTCGTTTATCAAAGGTTGCAGAAAAAAACAGCGTTTGACGTTCTTCATTACAGCGCTTAAGGATACGTTTGATATCCGGCATAAATCCCATATCCAACATACGGTCCGCTTCATCCAATACTAAGTATTGCGTTTTGAACAAGTTGATGTTTTTGCAGAACATATGATCGAGCAAGCGCCCAGGTGTAGCAATCAGTATGTCGCAACCCTCATTCAGGTTACGAGTCTGTACATTCATGCTGGTACCACCATAAGCGGTGACGATTTTTATTGTCGTCTCTTGCGCATATTGAACTAAGTTATCGTACACCTGTTGTGCTAACTCTCGGGTAGGCACAAGTACCAGAGCCAGCACATCATTACTTTGAGGATCGCGTTTCACATCAGACGCAATCAGCTTCTGCAATATAGGCAGACCGAAAGCAGCAGTTTTACCCGTACCGGTCTGGGCACCAGCAAGGACATCTGCACCATCAAGAACATGTGGAATTGCCTGTGCTTGTACTTCGGTTGGTTGGCTAAAACCGAGTTTGTCAGTGGTTTGGGTAAGTGTTGAGCAAAGCCCTAGTGCTTCAAATTGTGTCGACATGCGCGTAACCTTTAATTGCAAGGCCGACGATTCTATCAAAAACTTTTGCTCGCAGTTAGCACATCAGGGTAGAAGGTTGAGAATGTCTCAACCAAGTGGTCATAATTTCGCTCAATATGTGGAAAACAATCACTTAACCGCTCCATTCTGGGAGACCGACCAGACATCCGTTGCAACGCATATTCAATATTGTCTAGGTGCTGGTAAGACTCCAACCAACGTCCTTGCCACATCGCGGAGGAAACACGTAAGAAGCGCTCAGGTAGTTCGTTGTGGCTGTCGAGAGATACACGATGCTCTGCTTGTTGGCAAAACTCATTCAGTGAGTTCGAGTGGAACTGACTCCACTGTTTAGCTAAGCAGTGATCCCAAAACATATCCAAAGCGATACCTGAAAAGCGCCTTACTCCATTTGGAAACAAGCCTTTTACTTCGAGAACTTGCTCATGATGGTCTGTGAATGAATCGACATATCGGTGCAGGCGCACGCCTTGGGAGACGTTGTTTGGAAACTGAGATTCAGGATTACCTTTTACAAAATCACCTAGCAAGTTGCCGAGTAAATTCGAATCGCAATGATCTGCAATGTGTAAGTGGGCGAGATAGTTCAATCAATTAGCCTTGCAATAACGTCTTCTTTTTCAATAAAAGCACAAAGCCAGCGCGAATGCACTGGCTCTTTCCGTTTGCTACCTTAGTAGCGATATCATTGTTGAAGAATTGTTATTTGAAGATTTCTTCTGCGAGTTCTTCAATTGACTGCTCATAATCTGAAAGCTCAAAGCCAATTTCCATCGCATCTAATAGCTCAAGGCATTCTTCGTTTGCTGTTTGGTCACTCATTCTGACCTCCTTAATAAAAACACTTCTTAGAACCCTATTCGGGCTCTCACTCGAATATGCGGGTTTATTGTTCCTTTTTAAAGCACTTATATGACAGTTTTTTGAAAGGGCAAAGTAAATTGTGGTGACGATTTGAAATTCATCCCAAGTAAACGTTTACGTCACCCACTTTCCACCAATTTGTATAGTAACCTTTACACCAATAGTGATATATATGTACTTTCCCCTTGATTATGTTCGGTAAATTTTACACAATCACCAACATTGCAGCTATTTAGGCTATATTCTGTTTATTAATTAGTCAAAATAGCCACTAAAACCAACCTAATGTAAAGAATAGTATACAATGACAAAATCAAAGGTATTGGGTAGTACTTTGATCATTGCGGGTACCACCATTGGTGCTGGCATGCTCGCACTTCCCCTCGCATCGGCCGGAATCGGTTTCTCAACATCACTTATGGTCATGGTTGCACTTTGGGCCCTTATGGCGTACACCGCTTTATTGATGATTGAAGTCCACCAACACGCAGATCAAGATGCGACATTACATTCACTCGCGAAACAGTTTTTAGGGACAAAAGGGAAATGGATCGCTAGCTTTGCCATGATGTTTTTGTTCTATGCACTGTGTGCAGCGTACATAGCTGGCGGTGGGGCACAGTTTGCCGAGCGTATTGCAAGCTTCACAGACATTGAGGTTTCGAACACTACATCAACGGTAGTCTTTACACTAATTGTGGCTAGTGTAGTTGTGATTGGTACCGCGACAGTCGATAAAGTGAACCGCGTATTATTTTTAATCAAGATCGTTGCGATGGCGATGGTGCTGACGTTTTTGGCACCGAATGTCACCGAATCTTACCTTTTGAGTATGCCGGTTGAACAAGGGTTGGTGATTGCCGCTATTCCGGTCATTTTTACGTCATTTGGTTTCCACGGTAGCATCCCTGCAATTGTTAAGTACTTAGATGGCCATACCCCGTCGCTGCGCAAAGCGATTTTGATTGGCTCTGCGATTCCTTTAGTCGTTTATGTGTTTTGGCAAATTGTGACGCTAGGCGTTGTGAACCAATCTACGTTGCTAGAGAACCAAGGGCTTAGCGCGTTAATTTCGACGCTCTCGACAACTGTCCATGCTTCTAGCTTAGGTCAAACGATCGGACTGTTCGCCGATCTAGCACTGCTCACCTCGTTTTTGGGAGTAAGTTTAGGTTTGTTTGAATTTTTGGGTGACACGCTTAAGAAGCAAGGCAAAGGACATTCACGAACCTTGGTTGGCTTAATTACTTTTGTTCCACCGATGGGCTTCGCTCTTTTCTATCCACAGGGCTTTATCATGGCTCTTGGTTATGCAGCCATTGCACTGGTTGTTCTTGCGATTTTCTTACCCATATTGATGGTTAAGAAGGCCCGTGTACAAGCCGATGACGAGCATTACCAAGTATTTGGTGGAAACCTTGGTTTAGCCGTTGGCAGTACGGTTGGTGTATTAATAGTTGGCGCACAAATTCTTATTACTGCGGGTGTTCTCCCATCTTTGGGATAGCAGCTGCCGTTTAATTCCAATCTTTTAAAAGACGCGTTCCCAGCGTCTTTTTTGATCTTCAACGAAAGCAAACCAATAAAACTTATATCAGATTGGTAATTTTTTCTTGCTTTGGCCGTTCTTATTAATCGATAACGAAAACAATCGATGAGGTTGATATGAAAGTAAAGTTTAAGTTTGTCCTATCCGCGATCGCAGCCGTTGCTGCCCTCGCCTCTTTTGTAGGTACAGCAGACAGTGACATGCCGAAAAACACAACGTCAAAAGGATACGAAGTTGCCACGCTAGCAGGAGGCTGCTTTTGGTGTACCGAGTCAGACCTAGAAAAATTCAACGGCGTAATTGACGTTATTTCCGGGTATTCGGGTGGCGAATTAGAAAGTCCAACCTACAAACAAGTGTCTTCTGGAAAATCGGGACATATCGAAGTAATAGAAGTCAAATATGATCCGAAAGTCGTCAGCTATGAGCAAGTCCTAGATCAGTTCTTTCGTCATATAGACCCAACAGACAATAAAGGTTCGTTTGTTGACAGAGGCCCGCAGTACCGCCCTGCAATCTTCTACCACAATGATAAGCAGAAGATGATTGCCGAGCAGTTTATGGCAGAGATCGATGATCTAGGAGTTTTCAAGAAACCATTGAAAACGGAGCTGATTAGATTTGAAAAGTTTTGGCCTGCTGAGAACTATCATCAAGACTATTACAAACGTAATAAAGTGCGCTACAACTACTATCGCTATGCCTCCGGGCGAGACCAATATCTTGATGAGATCTTTGGTGATGACCGTGATGAAAATCCAGTTACGCTGCGTCAATTGATCGATGAGAAAAACACCGTTGCCAATATCAAGGCTTACAGCAAGCCTTCAGATAAGCAAATCAAAGCTAAATTGACTGATTTGCAATATTACGTGACACAAGAAGAAGGCACTGAACGCGCATTCAAAAACAAGTACTGGGACAACAAAGAGCCAGGTATTTATGTTGATATTGTTTCTGGCGAACCACTGTTTTCGTCAACGGATAAATATAAATCTGGTACAGGTTGGCCAAGTTTTACTAAACCAATAAACAAAGGTTATGTAGTAACAAAGACTGACTTCCACCTACTCTACCCAAGGACTGAAGTAAGAAGTCGTTTTGCAGATTCGCACTTAGGTCACGTATTCAAAGATGGTCCTGCTCCCACGGGCTTGCGCTACTGCATGAATTCCGCCGCGATGAAATTTATTCCTCTATCAGAAATGGAAGCTGAGGGTTACGCGGAATATCTATACCTATTCGACAGTTAATCCATCCAACCGTCGACCTTAGAGCCAATCCACAGAGGTTGGCTCTTTTTTGAGTGAAGAACAGGAGAGTACGACTCAAACAGTCCGCTTGTTCAGCGAGATATAGGTTGTATGACAAACTTAGGTGTGGTTTATAAGTTCTCTGATTGATTTTTTTGATGCCAAACATAGACCCCAGAAGATGTGTACAACTGGGGACTTGAGATTGCTACAGAGTTACTTCATGACTCGTGCTTTGAAATTACGACCTTTCATTTTGCCCGTTTGCAGTTGTTTAAGTGCGGGTTTAACAATGTCATGCGCTACTGCGACATAAGACACCATCGCAAGAATATTGATCTTACCGATCTTCTTACCATCAAGACCTGCTTGCTTGGTGAGTGCACCTAAAATATCGCCCGCTCGTACTTTCTGTTTTTTGCCACCTAAGATTTGAATGGTTTGCATCTTTGGATAGAAAGGACGCTCAACTCGTTTTTCAGGCAGTTGTGAAGGCGAAATCGCAATATCCATATACTCATCAATTCGCGCGACACGGTACTCTTCTCTCTCGCTATAGAAACTAAACGCTACTCCTTTTGAACCAGCACGTCCGGTTCGGCCAATACGGTGAACATGTACTTCCGGATCGCGTGACAGTTCGAAGTTAAACACAGCATCAAGGTTGTCGACATCAAGACCACGTGCTGCTACGTCAGTTGCCACAAGAATCGAAATACTCTTGTTGGCAAACATGGTTAATGCTTGTTCACGCTCACGTTGCTCCATGTCGCCATGCAGTTCAACCACACTGAAGCCACGGTGGCTGAGTTCATCCGCAACATTTTGCACTTCCTTCTTGGTATTACAAAAAACGACTGAAGATTCAGGTTTGTGAGTCAACAACAGTGCTTCGAGTGCATCATCTTTTGCTTCTGTGTTATCCAACTTGTAGAAACGCTGCTCGATGGTAGTTTTTTGGTGTGTCGACTCCACTTTCACCATTTCTGGCTTAACCATCACTTTTGCGGCAAGCGACTCAATGTTATCTGGGAAGGTGGCACTAAACAACAGAGTTTGTCGCTTGATAGGCGCGGCGTCGATGATCGTATCAATCGCCTCTTCAAATCCCATGTCAAGCATACGATCAGCTTCATCCAGAACCAGAGTATTCAGTTCATCAAGATTGATACGTCCTTTAGACATATGATCAAGGATTCGACCTGGAGTTCCGACTAATATATGAGCGCCATGTTCAAGCGAGCCAATTTGCGGCCCCATAGGCATACCGCCACACAGCGTGAGTACTTTAATGTTGTGGATACCGCGCGCGAGCGTACGAATTTCCTTCGCGACTTGATCTGCTAACTCACGCGTTGGGCACAGAACCAAAGTCTGTACTCGGAAACGCTTAACGTTTAAGTTGCTTAGTAACCCTAAAGAGAATGCCGCCGTCTTACCAGAGCCCGTTTTACCTTGACCAATCACATCTTTACCAGCCAATACCATTGGCAGTGCTTGCTGCTGGATAGGGGTCATCTCTGTGTAGCCCAAGCTGTCGAGTGTTTCTAATAGTTCTGGGCGAAGACCAAGTGTCTTAAATGAATTCGTCACAATATTAACCTTAATGGTTTATCGAAAGAGCATCTCTCTCGATTTAAAAAGTAAAACCGCCTCATTATAGAAGCGGTTTTGAATAAGTTGATAACGCAGTCGCTGCCCTATCGAATTCCGTGCAGGAACTCATGTCGCGTTGCAGGGATAGACTTAAAGATGCCACCTAACGCTGTGGTAGTGGTTTCGCTCGTCGCATCCATCACACCGCGAGACTTTACACAGTAATGCGTTGCATCGATGGTTACCGCTACATCATCTGACTCAAGTAACGTTTGCAAAGCAACGAGGATCTGTTGGGTCATGCGCTCTTGGACTTGGGGGCGTTGAGCGAAGAAGCGAACAATACGGTTGATTTTTGAAAGGCCGATGATCTTGCCGCGCGGAATATAAGCGACCGCGGCGCGGCCATCAATGGTGACAAGATGGTGCTCACACGTACTCGTTACAGTGATGTCCTTCACGCGCACCATTTCGCTCACGTTCATCTTATTCTCGATCACCGTAATTTTCGGGAAGTTTGCGTAGTCTAAGCCAGAAAATATTTCGTCAACATACATCTTCGCGATACGTTGTGGTGTTTCTTCAAGGCTATCATCGGTAAGGTCAAGTTCCAGCAGAGATAAAATTTCACGCATATGGTGTTGGATTTTTTCTTTTTTCTCTTCTCGACTGAACTGATTAGGCGCCATCGGCGTCTCTAAGCCTCTCTGTTCTAGCGCATCTTTTACTAACTTTGCGGATTCGCTAAGACCTGACATACCACTTCCTCTTATTTACCCCTTTAGGATGGCTGACAAGGATACTCGGATTTTTGAATAATTACACCCATATTTTATCGAAGGTCATTATTGCACAAGGCTTTGTGTGGTAGAGTGGCCTGATTATCTGACAATAATAAAAGTATAGGATTTTTTATATGGGATGCTGTGACGCACCTGGCTTGATGCCAATCGAAGACGCGATGGATAAAATGCTGTCGCCAATCAAACCTATCCAAACGACTTTACAACTTCCTCTGGCTGAAGCGATCGGTTTTGTCCTAGCTGAAGACATCCTCTCTCCTATTTTTGTTCCTCCTTTTGATAATTCAGCGATGGACGGTTACGCGATTCGATTAGCAGACCTAGCTGAAAACCATGTCATGCCTCTTACAGGTAAGTCTTTTGCAGGCCAACCTTTTGAAGGGGACTGGCCAAAAGGTACCTGCATTCGCATTATGACTGGCGCAAAAATCCCCCAAGGATGCGATGCGGTCATCATGCAAGAAAATACTCAAGTAGTTGAGCAAGGTATTCAGTTCAATCAGAGCGATGTGAAACCACAGAACAACATTCGACCAACGGGTGATGATATCAATCAAGGCGACGTGGTTTTACATAAAGGTGCCCGACTGACATCTCGTGATATTCCCATGATTGCCACTTTGGGCATTAGCCATGTCACGGTTGTTCGTAAACCTCGAGTCGCTTTTTTCTCAACTGGAGACGAACTTAAGCCACTCGGCGAAACCTTAGCTGAAGGTCAAATCTATGACAGTAACCGTTATGGTATTAAGCCATTGATCGAAAACTTTGGTTGTGAAGCCATTGACCTTGGAATCATCCCAGATTGTCAAGAAACACTAAAAGCAACGTTCGAAAAAGCACAGTCTCTGGCTGATGTCGTTGTCACTTCTGGTGGTGTAAGTGTTGGTGAAGCAGACTACACCAAAGATATTCTCGAAGAACTTGGGCAAATTGGTTTTTGGAAACTAGCCATCAAACCAGGTAAACCTTTCGCATTTGGTAAACTTTCAACAGCATGGTTCTGCGGATTACCAGGCAACCCTGTTTCAGCCGTATTAACTATGTATGTCCTTGTTCAGCCTTTGCTGGCCAAGCTTGCAGGTCATAATGAATGGAAAGCGCCAGAATCGATCCCAGCGATTACGCGTAGTGCGTTTAAGAAAGCACCGGGGCGTACCGATTACCAACGTGGCATCTATTCAATTGAGGATGGTAAATTTATTGTTGAGACAACTGGTAACCAAAGCTCAGGCGCGTTCCGTTCAATGAGCTTAGCAAACTGCTTTGTTGTTCTTGAGCGTGACCGTGGCCGAGTTGAAGCGGGTGAAACCGTCAACATTCAGTTATTCAACCCAACTCTGTACTAGAGGTAAAGTTTGGAGATCTTATCTGACCAAGAAATGCTGCGTTATAATCGCCAGATCATTCTTAAACAGTTCGACTTTGATGGTCAGGAAGCGCTAAAGCAAGCCTCTGTACTGATTTTAGGTGCTGGTGGTTTGGGTTGTGCCTCTAGCCAATATCTCGCGACGGCAGGTATCGGCAAGCTAACTCTGATTGACGACGATGTAGTTGAACTTTCTAACCTTCAGCGACAAGTATTACATCACGATGCTGATGTCGGGACGAAAAAGGTTCTCTCTGCGTCTAATTCGCTCAAACAGCTTAACCCACACCTCGAGGTTGAGACGATCGATAGACGACTTAGTGATAGAGAGCTTTCAGAACTAATCAAGAAGCACAGCTTGGTTCTCGACGCCTCAGATAATGTCGAAACCAGAAATCAACTTAATAAGCTCTGCTATGATCTAAAAGTACCTTTAGTTTCCGGAGCCGCTATCCGAATGGAAGGCCAAATCAGTGTCTTTACCTACCAAGATGAGAGCCAGCCTTGCTATCAGTGTCTAAGCGCATTGTTTGGTAACGCGACCCTAAGCTGCGTCGAGGCGGGGGTGATGTCTCCTGTCGTTGGCATTATCGGCGCGGTGCAAGCCATGGAAGCAATTAAAGTGATCGCAAATTATGGAGCACCTAAACAAGGCAAGATTCTAATGCTTGATGCAATGAGTATGTCTTGGCATGAAATGAACTTAATTAAAATGCAAAATTGCTCTGTTTGCGGTTAGGTTAGCAAGGCAGTAAGGACCCCAAATTTGATGATGAATAATCCAAAAGTGTTCCTTACAGCTTTGCTCATTCTCTCATTCATTCTCGTTCTACTTGTTCTTACTCTACCAACAAGTCACACCTCTTCGATTAAAGGTGTGGTTGTTTCTCAGACGGTAACTCAATCCCTCGATGGCCGCCGTCGCTATTTGAACGTTCAATTAGACACTGGACAAACCACACTCGTCACAGCACCAATCGCCTCTGACTGTCCTGAAGGCTCCATCATTACGTTACATGAAGAGCGAAGCTCCCTGCATACAAGTGGTAACTATCGCTTTTTTTCTTGCCTACCCCATTATAAGTAAAGTGTCACACTAATTAGATAAATGCTAAATAGTGTATAAGCTTACATAAGTATCAATAGGCCATTTAGCACACTATGAGGCAGGGACGCTTATGTTGAATCTTACTATAGCCAATAAAATACGCCTTGGATTTGCAGTCTGTCTTTTGTTTTTCCTCGTTGCCATTCTATACAGTTACCGGGGCATGGTGACAGCGGCACATAACTTTGAACACTATGGTGAACTCTCTTCAGAAACGACCTTGGCAGGTGAAATCCAAGCTAATTTCCTTAAAGTTCGCTTGAGCGCTTTGCAGTACACCAATACCCTTTCTCAGCAACAACTCTCAATTTATGAAACTCGACTTAATAAATTAAGAAAAATGGTCGCTGATGACTTGAAAATGACGACTGACCCACAGCGTACTAAACATTTAGATACTGTTTTAAAAGAAGTTAATCTGTTCGCGGCTTCGTTCGAAATCGTTAAACAATCAACCGAAGCCGTGGAGCACAAGGTTTACGTCGAGATGGTCGAGCTAGAAAAGAAAGCAATCTACGACCTTGAGCAAATGATCGAGGCGGCACACAAAGCATCCAACACTGACATCGAATATTATTCTTCACTCATCATGGAAAAGTTTTTGCTCGCCAATATCGCGGTGCTCAACTATCTACACAATGAAGAGGACGAAGTTGCAGCCGAAGTAAGAAACTACTTCAACATAGAACTGCCAGCACTTGAAACTAAGTTCAGAAACTATATCACTGACAGCCGAGATACCGCTCTTTTAAACGAGTTCCTAGAGCAACGTAACGCTTATGCACAAGGCTTTGAAGACGTTACCCAACTTAGAAAGACTCAACATAAAGCCGAAAAAGAAATGTTAAAGCTAGGCCTAGATATTTCTAAGGAGCTAGAGCTCATCAAGCTTGAATCTGTAGAAGAACAACACGTACTATCAGAAGAGCTGCTTGAAGCAAAAGAGGACACGATTGAAATCATTGTCACCCTCGCTATTCTTGCCCTAATTGTGGGCATTTCGACGGCTTTGGCGATTACTCGTTCAATTCGAATTGGTATTGACAAGGTCAAGGTTATCTCTTCTCAGCTCGCTGAAGGGGACCTTTCTAACGACGTTGAAATTAAGGGTAAGGACGAAATTGCTGATCTACTCAGCAATATGCGCACTACGATTCTTTCACTACGTGATATCGTCGGTAAGGTTAACGATTCTTGTATCAAAGTCGGACAAATGTCTGAGGAGCTGTCTGCGATTACTCACACTACCAATCAATCTTCGGATCAACTAAGCCACGAAATGGAACAGATTTCGTCCTCAGTGCAGCAACTGTCGACCAGTACTACAGAGATCTCTCAAAGCGCTTCCGATGCTGCTTCATTTACCCAATCTGCAACAGGCAATGTTAACAATAGCCTCAACGAAGTTGAGAATACACTGGAAGCAATAGACAATGCAGAGAGAGCAATGAAAGTAGGCTCAGCTCAAGTTGGCGAACTTTATGATGAATCGATGAATATTGGAAGTATTCTTGAAGTGATTCAAGGAGTTGCTGAACAGACTAACCTACTCGCCTTGAATGCAGCAATTGAAGCAGCTCGCGCAGGTGATCAAGGTCGCGGGTTCGCCGTAGTCGCAGACGAAGTACGCTCACTTGCGAAGAGAACTCAAGAAGCGACTGGGCAGATCGACGCAATGATCCACTCTCTTCAAAGCGGAGCAGATTCTGCGAGGCAATCAATTGATTCCAGTCATGACACCGTGACAAAAGCAGCACTACAGGCTAAGTCTGTATCTGAAAACATATCCGCCATTCATGGCATCATCGACGAGTTAGGTGATACAAACACCCAAATAGCCACAGCGGTTGAAGAACAGTGCATGGTAACAACTACAGTCAGCGAGAATATCACCCAAACATACAATATCACTCGTGAGAACAGTGAAACCGTCAAGCATGTTGCCGAATCCGCACAGGAACTGGCTGAAGTAGCCCAATACTTGGACATGCAAATAAAGCGGTTCAAAATCGATTAGCGACACATTTCCTAACGATAAATTACGACACGGTTGCTTGTTCTCAGGCAACCGTGTAGCTTTATCTTAAGTCTTTGGAATACATAAGGATAGCCAATGTCGCCTCTGATCACCCCTACTGATTTACATGCGTTGATGGGCAATAAGAAACTGATCATCTTAGATGCAAGCATCGATTTTCAAATCCCCGGTGAAGTTGAAAAAGACAAAACGAACCTCATTCCAAATAGCCTCCGGTTCGATTATGACAAAGATTTCTGCGACCTAAACTCACCCCTTCCCCATATGATGCCCAGTGAAGAACAGTTTAATTCACTGGCAAAAAAGCTGGGAATTAGCAACGATTCTCTCATCGTTGTCTATGACAATAGTGGTACATTTGCCTCTCCAAGAGCGTGGTGGATGTTTCGGGCAATGGGGCACGAACAAGTCTATATCCTAGATGGAGGACTAACAGAGTGGAAGGCTAAGGGTGGTGAGACAACTCGGTCATATCGCCAGCCAGAGTCTAGTGGTGACTTTTCCGGTCAACTCAACCCAAACTATTTCGTTAATGCCGACTACGTTCTTGCGCAGATTGACAACAGTGAAAGCTTGACGGTTGATGCCCGTTCTCGCGCACGGTTTAACTCTGAGGTAGCAGAACCACGACCAGGCTTAAGAAGTGGGCATATTCCTAACTCTGTATGCCAACCATTTTCTGAGCTAATGGACGGACATAAAATAAAACCTGTTCAAATGCTGCAAGAGATTCTACAAGGTTCTCTATCTCTGCAAGCTAATCACACTCTGTTTAGCTGCGGTTCTGGGGTAACTGCGTGTATCGTTCTGCTAGCTGCTTACCTATCGGGATATCAAAACCTTGCAGTGTATGACGGTTCTTGGACGGAATGGGGTGCAGACCCTTCTCTCCCAATTATAAGCAGATAACCTAATTCTTGTTGAAACTGTGCACATACAAGTTCATACATTATTTCAAAAGAGCCAGCACCCACTGCTGGCTCTTTGTTGATCAAAGAACGCCACTCATCGCCGAGGCCCACAAAATACACAAGCAAGCAAATATTAAGCAACGCATCACGACTTTACGGTTATCACTACACGGCGGTTACAGCCTGTCGCCGTATTTTCGGCAAGGTTACAGATCGGAGAGCTTTCACCGTAAGCATGTTCTACAACTCTGTTTCCTTGCTTTAAATCGCTTTGAAGAAACTTGGCTACCTGCTGAGCTCGACGAGCCGAAAGCGCCTTGTTATACCCCTTGCTGCCTAAACTGTCAGCATGCCCTTCTATATAGATCTTTGCTTTAGCACTTACTAGCCCTAAATACTGCTTTAACACTTGCTTATGGTTAAGTGACAGTTTGTAAATATCGACACCATAGTTAAGTACCAAAGACTGTGTCTGTTTATCGTAAAAACACACTTCATCTCCGGCCTCTACATGCACGACATCACGATCGCTGCCCAATATCGTGTTTTCTATCTTCTCTTCACGTTGCGTTAAATGACCGATAACCTGGGTTTTGACCGTATGAGAAGAGACTAAGGTAGTCGATGTGATGAATTCATCAACGCTACCTAAGCAGTTCGCATAACCCAGCGGCGATAGTAAGATTGAAGTAATAATTACTGGGTATTTCATATTAATCCTTAAGTCTTCCTGTTTCTTCATTAATAAGGTTGAGAATGTATTTGTAAACGTCATCACCATCTTTAGCGTGATAAATATTTTTACGTCCAAAACAATCGCCAAATCCATCCGATGCTTTTACTTTGTAATCAACACCGATAACCCCCATCGTGACTTTGGTTTTTCCTGCTTCTCCAGTTTTGCTTTGGAATCTGTTTCTCTTAGATGAAATAGTCGATCGTAACTTTTTACACAGTCCTCGATTAACCAAGCGTTGCAGGTAACTCTCGTCGTTGTCAGCACCATCAGACAAGACAATAAATACTTGTTCGGGGTTAATATTTGTCGCTCTATTGGCTTCTTGAGCGGCGGCTATAATTCCATTCCAAGACGAAGTTCCGCCCTCTGCTCCCAGATCTCTACTTGATAGACGAGCCTTGAATGCTGAATAGTCTTCAGTCAGCGGTATGTCATAAAACTTGTAATAGTCTGCAATTAACGTCTGATTGTTGTAGTAAACCCGGTCAACTTCGTCCCTGCTCATACCGTGATGGTATTCCATTGTTTGATTGTAAACCTTCGGCTCGTCGAACATTTTTTTAACAGTTTCACTAGGGGTACTTCTGGCGTAGTCGTATATAATTTTTTTGGGCCAACGACCGCGTTTGATCTCTTCCGTTCCTTGCGCATTCATCACAATCACTTCATTTGTTTGCTTAGCGTGATGAGGGTTATACCCCAGCAAAGCGACACGGCTTTTCTCTTCCGTATTGAAGTTTTCGATATCTTCAACCACTCGTTCGATCGTTTGTTTAACAACATCCAGCTTTGATTTGCCCCCTTTCCAGTTGTGTGTCATTGAGCCACTAAAGTCACCAATAAAATACACATCGACAGGTTGAGGAAGATATTTGCGAGTCACTGACTGCCCAGCGACTTCAAATTCTGGCTTCAACTCTGCTTCTTCATAAGCTATCCAAGATTTATGTTCGGCTTTTGCACTCACTACAAAGTCACTGAAGGGGGCAAGCTCTCCACTTGCTTGCACGCAACCATCTTTGTATTCACAATTACGTGTATACACTTCAACATCAACGTCATTAATATTGTCAACGACATATCTATCCACTAATTGACGTGCATATTTGACATTGTCATCTTCCGTTTCTTTAGGGCTTGCAATTAAGGCTAAGCTCGCCACTTCTGCTGCCTCTAAAACGCGCGCATGGGCCAGCATTTGTTGTGCCATTTGCATTGAGAAGGCCATAAAAATAACCATAATTGGAAGCAAACCGATAAATAGTATTCCTGCCACACCACGATGTTTATTGATCGTACTCATCCTAGACCCTCGCAAATGAATATGATGTACTTAACAAGCGAAGAACCTCGCCACTTGTAACACCGATTAAATTCACCGGAATTTCGTAACACAACGAGACTTGGTACAGCGGCAGTCTACGACCTCTTGAAGTCACGGGCAGCATTTCAATGGCTTTCTCTTTGGTTATGTCACTCATATCCGGAAAATCGCAGCCATGAATTGCCCCTTTAGTAAGCGTTGTTTGAACGCGTTTATAATTGATCGTTCCGCTTGGCAATAGAGTTTCTTCCAATCGAATTTCATCGATACGCATGCCGAATTTAGATTTTTCAAAGTTTGGAATCATACGTTTCATAGACGCTGAAGCGATGGAATACGTTGCGTGTTCTGTCTTGCGACAATTACCCGCACAGATATCGAGATCTGCACTAAACAGCTGTTTCCTTTCCGCGAGGATCGTCGTAAGCGAATACGCCGCTCTGTCTAACTGACCCTTTTTATTGATAGCCAGCATGTAATTCACTACGACCAAAAATAAACCTGAAGCGAACACTAGGACTAACGCAAGCTCCACAGCAAAGGAACCCGTTTGTTTAACTCGCACAACCAGCCCCCTGTCCAATCTTAAACGAACATCGTTCGTATTCTTGAATAGTGATCACTTCTCGCCTGATTGCCATGTCTGGAAACCAGATAGACACTACAGGATCATAGGTATATTCGAGGTTGTATACTGCCAGTGCCATATCTTCCGGTTGATCTTTTTTATCAGGACACTCTTCTGATGACTGATATGCGTCAGTACACTTTAAGAAACCATCGTAGTCTTTAAAGTAGTCAACCCGAATTTGAACGCTGCCGGGCTTTACCCCATTGCTCCATAGAGCGCCCCCAGCCTTGTTCATTTCATCTTTGATCATTTGAGCGTAGTTCACTGTATTGCTATTACTTGAATCGCCTGCTTTTTTGGTACGCATGACTGCGGTGGTCAAAGCATGGTCAGTCATGCTCATATTAAATGTCAGGATACAAACCTCGACCCAGCCAAAGATAATCGCTAGAAACAAGGGAATACCCATCGCAGCCTCTATCGTTAGAGATCCTTTTTGCTTAGAGCGCTTCATAGCCTAACGTACCTTTTCTTTGTGTAATCAACGACGAATGCGCCTTTAATATCTAAGCTAGTAAGAAATGTTTTGGCTTCGTCCAGATCATTGAACTCCCCGATACAATAACGCTTCCATAAGCCGTGAGTGTATGAGTAAACCGTTCCATAATTCGTCTTAAGATAATTTAGAAAATCAGAAGGAATTGCAGTATAAGTCGCTAACACTTGTACGCGATAAATTGGCAATACTCCTGGTTTCAATTTGTTTGGATCAAGTTCTGAACCATCAAGGCTGTTCTTCGCCTGTTGAAACTCATTGTCGGTAGCAAGGCGGCTAACCTTGGTCGTTGGTGCAACGAAACTCGCACCTACTCCCCTTGAGTTAAATGATGTTTTTGCTGTCGACTGTCTCACTGAACTGCCGCTCCTTTTGTTCTTTTTGATAGAGCGCATTAATGCTGCAAGTTGCTTTCGCGCCTGTTCATCACTATTGGTATGTCTGAGTACTTCTAACGCGATGTCCGGACGATCAGCGTTTACCGAAGAAATAATCAGATTTGAACGCACTTTCTTGTCGCTAGGGCTAGCTAAGTACAAATCGTACAAAGTGTCGGTTGCTCCGAGGTAATCTGACTGCATCATCTTAACCACAGCGATGTTGTTGCCTGCTTCTCTGTCAGAAGCACCTTGCTTTCTACTTTCCTCAAATTGCTCAATGGCCTCTGAGAAATGTTTCTGCTGAGCAAGTATTTTTCCTTTAAGCAGGTGGAATTGGCCCTCTTCTCCCCCTTCATCTAAGTACAAATCGAGGTTTTCCAATGCTTGTGCATAGTTTTTCTTTTGATAATCGAGTCGAGCATTGGTCAATATGAACTCTGGCTGTTCCAAGTCACTCTCTGAATAGGTATTTCTATAGAGTTCGGCAGACTTTATGTCTTTTTGCGTCAAGTAAAGATCAACCAGTTTTGCTTTGTAGAACGGTTCGAGCTTTAAATTTGCTTTGTAAAACTCAATCAGTTGCTGATCATTGCCCGAACCAATCAGTAGCTTTTCTTTGGTTTGTAGTTCTGTGTTCACAGCCGTACATCCCGCTAGTACAAAGGTGATTAGCAGTAAGTAAAATGTTAGTTTTTTCACGTCAACATCCTCAAAATGCCTGGGGCGGCAATCAGTACGACGATAGGAATCATGATAAAAGCAATAAGAGGTATAGACATTTTTGCCCCCATTTTTCCTATCCTTTCTTCAAGGTCCATCATATTGAGTTCGCGAATATCCGTTGCCAATGTCGCCAACACAGGCCCAATAGAGGAACCGAATTGAAGGCTCTGGACTAGTGTCATGACAAAACTTTGAGATTCACTAGTTGGTACTAGATCGTAAAATTCTTCTAACGCCTTTTCTAAACCGACCAGCCGGGAACGCTCCACAGTGACACGCACCACATAGGCTAAATTGCGGTCGACGGTCGCTAACTCTTTGGACAAATAATCTAAGCTTGATTCGATAGTCATCCCGGTATGAACACAAACATTCATAAGATCGAGCAGAAATGGCAATCTAGAGCTGATGTGCTTTATATTAGCGTTGCCTCTGCTCGTAACAAACGCATCAGGCCCGATAATAAATAGTCCTAGAGCACCTAATAAGTAGAGTAGAGAAAAGGCAATCTCCGTTTGACCTTGAAAGTAATCAAAACCGATAAGAGCTAAACAGACCGTAAACGGGATGATTTTTATTAGATAGTAAACATCAGCCAGATAGTCACTATAGAATCCCGCAGCTACGAGCTTTTTCCGTGTTTCGTCTTTGTTAAAGCTAACCTGAGACAGCGCGACTTTTATCAGGTCGATACGCTTGCGTTCCTCTCGAGTAGAACCGATGATTTTTCTCGTCGCAATATTGGCTCGTGTATTGTCCCATGCCTTCAGTACACCACCCGCAATCAACATTGAAAACAAAAATGCGAAAGCCCACAGCGTTAGGGTTTGAAGATCCATTACTCGACTCCTCGCAAGATAAACCAGATGCACACAAAACCAATAAACTCGCTTATCAACACGTAATAGAAGATTGGTTGCCCGCCAGGTTCAAACATGACGAAGTTGTAATTCTCTGGGCTGGTGAATTTCAAAATAATCAAAAAAATGACGGGTAAGCAAGCGATGATCTTCGCTGAAGCGCGTGCCTCTGACGTCAACGCATTTTTCTTTTTTTCTACCGCTCTTGAGTCAAACATGAGTCGGTTAATGCGATTAATCACGTCTTTAAGCTGTCCGCCGCGGTTCAAGTTAATTCGAATTGTCGACGCAAAGAAAAAGTACTCTAAATACGGGAAAGTCGCGGCACTTCTTTCAAGTACGTCGTCTGGATCTTCACCAATTAGCAGTCTTTCGGCCATATACTTAAATTCATTACCTACTTCGTTGTCTAGTTGTTTCCCTACATACTCAAATGCATGCACAATGCTCTGACCGGCAGAAATCGCCCCGCTTAGAATATTCAGTGCGTCTGGAAAGTTGTTTTTAAATTTTTCAGCTTGCCTTTGCTTAAGCTTGGTGAAAAACACTACAAACAGGATCGGTTCAATGATGACCAAGCATGTCATGAAATCTTGACGAAAAAAGAACTCGTTGATTGCGTAGACTGCTCCCGCAGAAACTGATACGAACAGCAAAATTTTGAGAGCCATATTCGGCTGAAATACTTTTACTGCTGCTTTATATTGTTGACGTAAACGTGCTTTAAAATCTCTTTCAAACTGCTGTGCATCGATAACCGCCCGGGCACCTTTTACCCCTTCAAATTCGGCCTCCATCTGGATAAGCTTGTTGAGCTGCCGATTCTGGCGCGTACGCACACTCAACCAATAAACGAACAAACCCGCCCAAGCTAATATCAATAAAAGGGTCATGTAAAAATCTCCCTCACCGTATCCTCAAGACCAAAAAACTTGGCACGCTCATAGATAACCGAACGCGTAGACAACCCTGGTGTGCGAAATTCCCCGTTGATCTTGCCCTCTTTAAACTCAGAACTAGCTTCGTAACGAAAAATGTCTTCCATCACCACGCTGTCACCTTCCATGCCGATTATCTCTGATATGTACATCACTTTACGGCTACCATCGTGTAGACGCTTTACCTGCACGATCAGATCGACCGCGCTTACAATGGTCCGTCGAATAGCTGAAATAGGGAGACTCGCTGTCGCCATCATCACCATGCTCTCGGTACGAGCAATGGCATCTCTTGGCGTATTAGCATGTAGGGTTGACATTGAGCCATCATGACCAGTATTCATCGCCTGAAGCATTTCAAATGCTTCACCTCCACGACACTCGCCAACAATGATTCTGTCAGGACGCATACGCAGCGCATTAATTACAAGGTCACGAGCCGGTACTTCACCGGTTCCTTCTACACTCGCTTGACGCGTTTCCAATCGAACAATATGAGGCTTTTGCAGTTGAAGCTCGGCTGCATCTTCAATCGTAACGATACGTTCCGTTTCTCCGATAAAACCAGACAACGCATTTAGCAACGTTGTTTTGCCCGAACCGGTACCACCGGATATCAAAATATTACATTTGCAGTGGCTGGCGATAGACAATAGCTTAGCCATTTCAACCGACATTGCGCCAAACTCAACCAAGTTCTCCAGCTTTATCTTTTGTTCTTTGAACTTACGAATTGAAATAGACGTACCGTCAATGGCCAACGGGGGAATCACTATGTTAACGCGGCTCCCATCCATCAAGCGTGCATCACACAAGGGTTTCGATTCGTCGATACGACGACCTACGTTAGAGGCAATTCGTTTTGCAATCGTATTAAGCTGCTTCTCATTGACAAATTGAATTGGAGACTTTTCAACCTTTCCACCAATCTCAATGAAGATGTCTGAAGGCCCATTGATCATAATGTCTGAAATATCATCGTTATCGACGAGCTTTTGCAGCGGACCTAAACCTTTAAGTTCATCAAGAAGCGCTTTTACAAGCTCAACACGTTTGAGTGAACTCACTTGTAGCTTCTTCTTATCAATTAGAATATTGACTGAGTCTTTTAACTGCTCTTCAAGCTCTTGCGTACTGATCTCTACTAGTGTCGCGGCATCCAGTGCATCAAAGATTTCATCTCTAAGTTGGATGTAGATTTCTTTTATTTGATTCATTTTCTAAACAGTGAAAAACGTGGTTTGGTTTTGATCTTCTTGCCCGTTAGGGTAGAAACCATATTGGCTATCGGAGCCGACGATTTGGATTGCATGAAATGCCCGATACCTTGCTGAATAAGCATCTTTTCCAACGCCGGTTCATACGAGAAATCAATGCTTGTTTTAACCCGGATTCGCTCTTTGGCGCTAGGCAGTGTCACCATGAAATCTTTTGCCGGGCGATTAAGGTTAAACACCAATTCATGTTCCGTTTTACCGAGCTTTTTCTTCAATAAGTTGTAAGATCGTAGCGACGATACAGAAGGATCACATACGACAAAAATACGGTGATATTTTTCACTTAACTCTTGGTCATGGATTTCTTCGTAGCAAGACAGTGGTACTGAGTCGATAATAAAGTTGTATTGATCAATAAGCTGATTGGACAAATTAAATAGCGTTGTCGCATGGTCCGACAGGCAAGCTATATTCTTTTCCAGAACGAGGTAATCCAACTTATCTATTACATTGTGAAGATAGGTCTTAGCGATTGCATCATCAATATCAATTTGATTTAAGTCTATGCTGTTTTGCTTAGCTTTAAGCCCTTTTATCCCAAGATAGATATCGCTGTTCATTGCGCCTGAATCATGATCGACAAGCAAAGTTTTTAGATTAGCCTGTCCTGCCAGAGAGTGGCATAGAAGGGAGCTAACGCTGGAGACTCCCACCCCACCTTTTGTTCCTAGGACCAGGATTCTCTTAGCGACTCGGGTACGCTTAACACTTGATTCTTGGTCCTCACTAGTCTTAATTGCCGCAAGTAATGCGTCAAGATCTACATCCCACAACACATAGTTCGCACCTAACGAGTGAACCTGGTTTCGTAACTTAATCGAATCAACGTCGCACACTACCAGCAATGAAATACTGACATCTAAGCGCGTGGCAATCTCTGAGGTTTGGTCGACTACATTACTAGCACCGCGCAAGTCCAATATGACGTGATTTAGCTGGATATCAGAATGATTCCAAGCACTGTCGTTATCAATGTCCGCTACTTCTATAGGCTTTGCGTAGCCTTCAATCGCATACAAGTCGTTGACGGACTCGATAAACTCAGCGTCATCTGAAACAACAAGATCCCTTGCCGATATACTCTCCTTCATTTTCGAAGACGAGTTTTTAAATAAGATATCTAGATCCATGTTTATTGAACTCGTGTGATTGGATTAACTAAGCTAATATTTCGGTTGTGTTCAACACTGCAGCCAAATCGGTAAGCCTCTCTTTTGCTGAAAGTCATCACTCCACAATCACTGCTTCTGATTCGCACGTACTGGGCTTTGAGCAAAATATTTTTTTCTTGATTAGGGTTAGCTAGTACAACCTTGTATCTATCCTTTGCCACACCTTCTGTTTTAAACTTATCATGTAGAGTCGCGACAAAGTCACTCGACCCCGTTTTGTACTCAACGACAAATCTAGCTTTAGGCTCACGTCTTTTTATGTCCTTTATAAAAGCTACTGCTCGCGCCATTGAGTCGTCGCCTTGAGTGGTATTAAACTCCAATCGCTCTTCCAATTGCTCAATAACACTCGAGTTGGCTGTATCTACTTGACTGCATGCCGCGCTTAAAAGTGCCAACATTGAAATAACTATCCAACGCATCAGTTAAAACCTCCCTGTTCTATTGTTCCTTCAAGTTCTGGCTCATTTAATTCTGATAAATCGATTCTGAATAATCGCTCTATATCACTAGTACGCCTAAAGCTTGGTAGCTTGACCTCTTCTGAATCTACTGGGTCAACAAGATTGACCGTTGCTACGATGATCAATTCTGTTTTCGAACGGTTTGTGGTCGTATGGCTAAATAAAGCGCCTAAAATTGGGATATCACCAAGGAATGGAATTTTAGTTAGCGCTTCACGCTCTTCTGAAGTTAACAGACCTGCGAGTACAAAACTTTGGCCGTCTTTAAGATGAACGGTAGTTTGCGCGCGACGAGTCCTGAGTGTTGGGACAGAGATTAAGCCTGTTGATGTTTTGTTCGATTCATCAATCGAGCTAACTTCTGGCATAAGTGTGAGACGGATGTTTTCAGAATCAGTCACTTTCGCGACCATGGCTAGCTTAACGCCATACTCTTTGTAACTAATGCTGATACCATCTTCATCACGAACAGCAATGGGGATTTCGCCACCAGCAAGAAAGCTAGCCTGCTCGCCAGAGATCACCGATAAATTTGGTTCGGCCAGAACTTGCCCAATCTTGTCATCACCACTGGCTGAAATAACAGAAACAATATCTTGAGCAGTGAAATCAAGCAGTTTGTTAACGAATTTTCCTGGTTCACCACTATCGCTATAAGTAACGCCTAACTCAGTCAAAAATGAGCTGGAGACTTCTGCGACAGTCAGCTTTACATTGATTTGTTCAGTGGTTAAAACTTTAAGATTATTGATCACCTGATCGTAAGTAAATCGAGAGGTATAGTCTAATTCATCATACTCTTCTCCGTCCGCATCCCTAAGCTCATAAGTGTGCCTACGGCGCTCTTTTTTTAGCATCTCACCCACCAAGCGATACACTTTTTGTTTGACCTCTTCGCTACTGACTATGCCGTCTAGTACCACTTGGTCACCGACATTCGAAACAACAACACTTTCATCAGGGAAGCGCGCAATAATAGTCTGTTTCAACAGCCTCAGGCTTTGGTTTACCACTAGCTCAGCGTTGTAGATTTCGTTTCCGCCGCGATCGTATACAATAACCGACGTGCTACCTTGACCAACGCCATATACTACGACCTTATTTTCATCAATAATTTTATAGTCAGCGATTTGTTGGTTTGCGACAAAAACAGTAGCAATCTGACGTTTTAGGCTGATTGTTTTGGCAGCCCCTTGATCTAAACTCATCAGTTGCGAAGCATAAGAAGGTAACGCGAGAATAAGACATATCAGAGCTGCTGACTTAGTTTTATTTGCTATCATTTAGTCTTTACCCCTCAACTCTCTTACACCAAATTGTGTTTCTAGCAAATCACTGCTACGAATGGATAAATAACGGTTTTCGATCTCAGCTGGAACAATATTGACGTCACCCACTTTTTGCGCCATTTCTAGCTTTAGTACATCACGCATTTTAAGGGCTATTACGATGCTGTATTGCTTATCTTCCGCATCCTGAGCGTCTTCGTCTTCATCACCTTTAATGACCTGTAAAACCCTTGCGCCACTAATAATCACGCGACTAACTAAACCACCAACATCACCATACCCGTCTTCCAACAAATTGTTTTCGGAAGAAGTTGTAGAAACAAAACTCACTTTGTCACCAGGAAATAGTGCTAGTGTTTGTACGACTCCAAGGCCAGTCACATGGTAATAGTAAGGCAACTCTCCTTCATTAATGGATAAAAACATATAGTCTCTATCACCTGGATTTGAAATATCTTCTTGAGAGATCAGTTCACCGGAATTTAAATCTCGCCTAAAAAGAGCTCCTTGCTTAATTATAATTTCATTTTGTGGTGTATAATCTACACCCTCTAGTTGTGTCAATTTAACCAACTCTGTCCTGTGCGAGTACGTTGTTATTATTTGACCTTTTTCGGCCTTACCATCTATGACTAAGACAGTAACTTTAGGCTCAGTTTGAATAACTTCAGATTGTTGAACTTCATTTGAAGAAAGATAGTTATTGTTAATAAATATAAAGGTAGAGAAAATAGCGAGAGCAACGAGTACAAGAATAACTGTTCTATTCATATTAATTCTAAGTAGTAACGAAACAGGGGCTAACGCCCCTTAAAATTTCAGTTTAATAAATTACTTACTACCTGTAGCTGTAGTTAAGTTATTAGTTACTGCTGTTAAAGCACCGGTAATAGCATTTTTAAGTGCATCGGTTTGGAAAGCAGCTAATACAAGCGCTGACATAACAACGGCGATAATTGCATACTCAACAGCGGTTACACCACGGATGTCATCTTCGAATTTCATTTTAAGCTCTGCAAGCTTAGCTAAAGTTTTGTAGTACATAATGTTCCTCTAAAATATTGGCCTAGGCCCTGTATGTTTCAAAAGGAATTAAATCACCACAAACCGCTCACAACAAATTATTAGTTTTTATATAGACATAATTTTTTATTATTACGAATAAGGAACATTACTACTTATGGAAGTATAAGGTATCTTTATGCTGTTTACATTGAGAATATCAAGTTATGAAGTTACTATTCTAATATGATTATAGATATCGTTATTTCAATCACATTTATCATTTTAAACATTCTATGCTCTGTTAGGGCTTGTAATAGCGACCACAAATACAGAACAATATCCAACAACCTTTGTAAGTTAATAGTTGTTATAAATTCAATCGCGGCTTGTTACTACGGTTATATTCTACAATCAACTTTAACAACTGCTATTATTTTCTTAGTTTTAGTGATGGTATGGTTGTTTGGCTGTTTCGGTGCCGGAGACATAAAGCTTCTGTGTGCGTTTTTGTTGGGCATCAAGCCTGAACTCACTATTGCTTGCTTAGTTATGGTAGGAGGTTTGGGCGGTGTTCAATTAGTTGTCATGTACCTAATAGGACTTGCGACGAATAAAAGTTTATTTGAAAAAGGTATCCCCTATGGAATACCTATTTCAATCAGTGGATTTGCTTGTACGACTCTCTCTTTTCTCAGTTTCTAAACACAGGGTAAGTGACAAGCGTTAAAACTGGCGTCTTGTTGCTTCATGTACGCATCTTCCCGAATTTCAAACAGCTCTTGCATTTTAGATTTTAATCCTAGTTCTTCGAGCTCGTGAGTAACATCATCACTACACCAAACATACATGTTGGCTTTCTGATTGATGATCACTTTTCGGCAGTCTAGGTTTCTAACTGACCATTCCGGGAAAATTAATACCGTTCCATTTGTTTCGAGTTCATTCTTAATCAAACGCAGTGAGTTGGTTGAAACCCAGCTCGTCACTAAAGAAGCATCGATTCCATGCTGCTTAAGTATGTCTTGGACGTCCGATCGATTTAGCGTATGACAATACACTATACGTTGCGGATAGCACTCACGGGGATCCATCACATGTGAATGAGCAATAGCGTAATTGACTGTATTGAGTTGGTAGGAACGTCCATTAATGCACGGAAGTCTACTGACTGAAAAAATCAGATCATAGTTATCGATATCCAGATGCCCGCAGCTCGCGAAACTGGTGATGGACAGGTCGATATTGTTCAGTGTTCTAAATTCATTGATGATCTTGTCGACCATATCTGGGCAAAATGACTCTGCAATTGCAATGTTGAACTGATCGCGCAACTCAACACTTTCCAAATCGTGGAACAACTTCTCATACATAGACATGGTTTGGTCAACATATTCAAGTAGAACCTGACCATGCTTTGTGAGTACAAAACCATCTTTTCTATCAAAAATACTTGCCCCTATCGTACTTTCAATCTTCTTAATATGTTGTGAAACCGCAGGTTGGGTCATAAACAGCGACTCGGCCGCTGCTGTAAAACTCTTATGCTTAGCAACCTGCGAAAAAGTTCTTAGGTATTTGACGTCGATACTTCTATTGACGGTTTTCATGGTCGAAACTACCTCGATGTTGCGGTTTTTATGTTTTTTTTAGTGATCTAAATAATTTAGCTGCAAAATAACAATTGTGTCATATAGATACAAACAGCAATATTTATAGTGCCATAAACATGACTTATACAACGCAACACTTATCAACAAAATTTCACATAACGTATGTGTAAAAAAAATGAGAATATAACGAAATAGGGATTGAATTGATTGAACTTAGAATATTAACTCTAAACTAGGCTTTACATGAGTTTTATACTATAAACGACAAAAATAGCAGACGAATTTTCTAACAATGGGTAACAGCGACAAATTGAGAAACCATGTTCATTGTGGCTACTGGTTGTTAAGGAGCTGTAAAAATGAACGAGAAATATGGAATCGAGTGAGCTTTATAAAAAACCATTAATGTGATCTATGCACCATTACGAATTATTTCGGCTTCACTAGCAATACTGCTCTGAGATTTTTGGATAGGATTGGAGGGATTATGGATCTTCGCTAGTAGTGACCTTGTAACACAAATAAAAGGCGACAGTGCCGCCTTTATCAGTCACTTTTTGTTGTCAAAAGATTTTGCAGCCTCAGCTTCTATTTCTACTTTCCAACGTAAGTCAAACAAACCTTCAACAAACAGTAATGTAGTCGGCAACCCACCAACATCGAAAGGTAAGCGTTCCTTGGCAAGGCGATATAAGGGCAAGTCATTTCGATCAGTTAGGTAAATCCGCACACTAACTAAATCTTCTATGTCCATTTTATTGGCATGCAAAACACCTTGTAGGTTGGACCAAGCTAATACTATTTGCTCTTCGACACTTTCAGGAACATCTCCATTGATATCAATGCCTAGCTGCCCCGCTATGTGTAGTTTCGTAGAACTGGCTGGAATCACAGCACACTGATGGTAATTCGCCGCAGGTAGAGGAACATTTGACGGGCTCCATACCTTATTCCTCAGACTTCCTTAGATAAGATAGAAATATTTGGTTCTTGTGACAACAGAGCGCCAAGTCGGTCAAAATCTCCTATCTCTTTTCTCCAACTAATGTACTTTTTAAAATGCATTTCGCTTTGCCACTCTTCAAACAACACCAAGGTTTTATCAACCTGGCTATTTTGAAACAAGTGTGCAGATATATTCCCTTCAAAAGATCGAGTGTCTGGTAAGATCTCGGTAAAGAAATCTTTAACTAACTGGTTATTCTCAGGCGCGTGATTTAGTTGAAATTGCACTAAAATACTCATGGTTCTCTCCTTTAGGCTTATTGTTTGAGTTCAAATGCAATCTTAATTGTTTTACTGATTAGATAAATACCTTACTATATAACTAACAGTCTTATTTAATCGAACAATAAAATGAAATCAGACCTTCACCGCATGCAAGTTTTCGTTCAAATCGTAGAGTCAGGATCGATAACCAAAGCCTCGGATCAACTCGACGTGTCGAAATCTGTCGTTAGTCATCACCTTCAAGCACTTGAACACCACCTCAATGTTAAGCTCATTACCCGCACTACACGCCGCCAATCCCTTACCGAAGCTGGCCAACGTTTCTACCAAAGGTGTTTAGAATTAAACAAACTGATGTCTCTGGCAGAAGAAGAAGCACGTAGTGCCAATGCCGACCTTGCAGGTACAATAACGATAACCTCACCTCATACATTGATGAACCAGTTGATCGGCCCTGCTATATGCGATTTTGTCAGACTTAACCCGCAGATCGAACCACAGTTGATAGCTAATGACATGCGGTTAAATCTTATTGAAAAGTATATTGATTTATCTGTTACAGTTGGAGAGTTGCCTGATTCGAGTGCTAGGGCATTCAAGCTTGGCGAACTTGAGCAAGTGTTGTGCTGCTCACCAGATTATATCGCACAGAAAGATCTATCTCTTCCTCTGTCTAAGTCTGATTTGGCTAACTGCGACTACATTGCGAATCAGTGGGAAGGGACAAATGTCGAGAGAAAGTTTGATACAAGTAACACGAATTCAATAAGCTATCGTTTTCGAGCAAATCGTATCGGAGATAGTGTCCCTACTATTAAACTAATGGCGTTATCAGGACTTGGAATTGCTTGTCTGCCAAAGTTAGCTATCGGTGAAGAATTACGGCAACAGAAATTGGTTCAGGTCACTGGCGAACAAGTCAAGCTGATAGCACCTGTTTGGGTTGTTCATAACTACGGACTACAGATGCCATCAAGAATTCGTGCTTTTATTGACTTTTTGAAACTAATCTCAAAAGACAAGTTATGATGCGAACACGAACAATATGAATTTGTACTTCATCAGATTACTTCATTTGTTCATCAAGGTTTAATACCGTTAATGCATTGCTCACGCTGGTAGCAATAACATCTATCACACCTGTTCTGAGAGCACCCAGCAGCGCTAGCGGCTTACTGTTTTCGGCTGCAATAGCAATCACCTCAGAGATCGGCCTAAACTCATCAATACTCAGTCCAATAACGCGGTCACTCATGACCGTTTTGGCAGATTGACCGTGAATGTCAAAGAAGTCATAACCTGCAAAATCGCCCACAACCCCCTGCTGCATTCGAGACTGAACAACTTCATCAGCCGTAAACCAGCCAAGATCGACCATGTAGCTGTTCTCACTCATATCACCAATACCAACCAGAGCTACATCAGCTTTACGTGCAAGATCCAAGGTTTGCTTAACGGTCGCGTTTTGCATGAAAGCGAGCTTCTGCTCTCGGTTTTCTGCATATGCGGGGGCATATAGGGTTTCCGACGTTCCACCATAACTTTTAGCGAACTGACGACATATGTGGTCGGCGTTAAACATCCCTCCTCTCGGGTGAATGCCACCGATGCCACAAACAAACTTAACATCACGCTGAGGAATAACACCAACGTGGTGAGCAACGGCAGAAACATTACGCCCCTGCCCAACGGTAACCACTGACCCATTTTGAATAGAACTGGCCATATATTTTGACACTAGCCCTGCAACTTGTTGCCTTTGTTGCTCTTCAACCGGTTGATCAAGGGCGATTAATGCGCGCTTAACACCAAAACGTTCAATAAGGCGCTGTTCTATTTTGGCACTAAACACCGGGTGATACTTAACCGTAATTTCAACAATACCTTCATCGCGAGCCTGTTTTAACATACGGCCAACCTTGGCACGCGAGACAGAAAACTTCTTGGAAATTTCTTCCTGAGTCGCTCCATCCTGATAATAGGCGACGGAAATTTCGGTCAGTAGATCAGCATTATCATCAGAAATGTCATTTTGAGATTTGCTCATTGGCTTATCTTCCACAGCTAAAGAATTGCACCTAACATGTGCTCACGGTCGTAGCATATGTCACGACGCTTCTTTTTTCCAACATTTGCTCACACTAATTACATTTTCTCAGCCCATATTTTCGTCTAGTAAGTTTATCTACAACCCTTGCGCTACCTTGGCAAACGTTTAGTTTCCCTACCTAGTGTAGGTAACTAAAAAAATACTTGATGAACATCACTTAAAAGCTCATTCAACAATTGACTTTCTAGCTGTATGAGATAATTATGAACCCATCATTTACTCAGCGTTCGAGCAAATGTTCACAACAAATGTTCATACGTTGAAAATTATTTAAGTTGAGTAAGCGAAGTTGTCCTTCGTTTGAAAGTTCGACTATTACTTAACTCGCTTGCAATTGCCCCCCCATGTCGCTTAGCGATGTGGAAGCCCAATGAAATAGGATGATCGAAATGAGCAACAAATTAGAGCAACTTCGTAAACTAACGACAGTAGTAGCAGACACTGGTGAAATCGACGCAATCAAAAAGTACCAGCCAGAAGATGCAACAACTAACCCATCTCTAATCCTGAAAGCAGCTCAAATCGAAGAGTATGCACCTCTAATCGATGCTTCAATTGAATACGCTAAAGCGCAAAGCTCTGACAAAGCACAGCAAGTACAAGACACTTGTGACATGCTAGCGGTAAACATCGGTAAAGAAATCCTAAAAACTATCCCTGGCCGTATCTCTACAGAGGTAGATGCTCGTCTATCTTACGATATGGAAGGCAGCGTAGCGAAAGCACGTCAGCTAGTTAAAATGTACAACGATGCTGGTATCACTAACGATCGCATCCTTATCAAACTGGCTTCTACTTGGGAAGGTATCCGCGCGGCTGAAATCCTAGAGAAAGAAGGCATCAACTGTAACCTTACTCTCCTATTCTCTTTCGCTCAGGCTCGTGCTTGTGCTGAAGCTGGCGTATTCCTAATCTCGCCATTCGTTGGTCGTATCATGGACTGGTACAAAGCGAAAGAAGGCCGTGACTTCGAAGCTCAAGAAGATCCAGGCGTACTATCTGTAACTAGCATCTACGACTACTACAAAGAATACGGCTACAACACTGTAGTAATGGGTGCAAGCTTCCGTAACATCGGTGAGATCCTAGAGCTAGCAGGTTGTGACCGTCTAACTATCGCTCCTGCACTTCTTGCTGAACTAGAAGCAGCTGAAGGTGAAGTCGTAGAGAAGCTAGTTGACTCTAAAGGTGCTAAAGAGCGCCCTGCTGCAATGACTCACGCTGAGTTCCTATGGGATCACAACCAAGACCCAATGGCAGTTGAGAAGCTAGCTGAAGGTATCCGCAACTTTGCAGTTGACCAAGGCAAACTTGAAGCAATGATTGAAGCTAAGCTTTAATCAACAGAATTTCTAGAGGGGAACGTTTGCGTTCCCCTCTTAACATCCTTTCTAAGAAACAATCTATTTATCGGTATTTATTATGGATCGTAAAAATCTAGCAAACGCAATCCGCGCTCTAAGCATGGATGGTGTACAACAAGCAAACTCTGGTCACCCAGGCGCACCTATGGGTATGGCTGACATCGCTGAAGTTCTTTGGCGCTCTCACCTAAACCACAACCCTTCAAACCCAGAGTGGGCTGACCGAGACCGTTTCGTTCTTTCAAACGGCCACGGCTCTATGCTGATTTACTCTCTACTGCACCTAGCAGGTTACGAGCTTTCAATTGAAGATCTCAAGAACTTCCGTCAACTTCACTCTAAGACTCCAGGTCACCCTGAGTACGGTTACGCACCAGGTATCGAAACAACAACTGGTCCTCTAGGTCAAGGTATCACTAACGCTGTAGGCATGGCGCTAGCTGAGAAGACTCTAGCAGCACAATTCAACAAAGAAGGCCACGACATAGTAGACCACTTCACTTATGCATTCATGGGTGATGGCTGTCTGATGGAAGGTATCTCTCACGAAGCATGTTCTCTAGCAGGTACGCTAGGTCTTGGTAAACTTATCGCGTTCTGGGATGACAACGGCATCTCTATCGATGGTCACGTTGAAGGTTGGTTCTCTGACGATACTCCTAAGCGTTTTGAAGCGTACGGCTGGCACGTAATCCCAGCAGTTGATGGCCACGATGCTGAAGCAATCAACGCCGCTATCGTTGCAGCGAAAGCAGATCCACGCCCTACTCTAATCTGTACTAAGACTATCATCGGTTTTGGTTCACCTAACAAGTCTGGCTCTCACGACTGTCACGGTGCACCTTTAGGCGCTGAAGAAATTGCAGCAACACGTAAAGAACTAGGTTGGGAGCACGGTCCGTTTGAAATTCCGCAAGATGTCTACGCGCAGTGGGATGCGAAAGAAGCAGGCGCAGCTAAGGAAGCAGCGTGGAACGAGAAACTTGCAGCTTATGAAGCAGCATATCCAGAGCTTGCAGCAGAATTCAAACGCCGCGTAAACGGTGAACTACCAGCGCAGTGGGAAGAGAAAGCAAACGCAATCATTGCTGATCTTCAAGCTAACCCAGCAAACATTGCATCACGTAAAGCATCTCAAAACGCACTAGAAGCGTTCGGTGCTATGCTACCTGAATTCCTAGGTGGCTCGGCTGACCTTGCACCTTCTAACCTAACTATGTGGTCTGGCTCTAAGTCAGTATCTGCTGAAGATGCGTCGGGTAACTACATCCACTACGGTGTACGTGAATTCGGTATGACGGCGATCATGAACGGTATCGCGCTACACGGCGGTTTTGTTCCTTACGGCGCTACGTTCCTAATGTTCATGGAATACGCTCGTAACGCAATGCGTATGGCGGCTCTGATGAAAGTTCAGAACATCCAAGTTTACACGCACGACTCTATCGGCCTAGGCGAAGATGGCCCAACTCACCAACCTGTTGAGCAGATCGCTTCTCTACGTTTGACTCCAAACATGAGCACATGGCGTCCATGTGACCAAGTTGAGTCTGCAGTAGCTTGGAAACTGGCAATCGAGCGTAAAGATGGCCCTACATCGCTAATCTTCTCTCGTCAAAACCTTGCACAACAAGATCGTGACGCTGCACAAGTAGCTAACATCGCTAAGGGTGGTTACATCCTGAAAGATTGTGAAGGCAAACCCGAGCTTATCCTTATCGCAACAGGTTCTGAAGTTGAGCTAGCGGTTAACGCTGCTGCTGAGCTAACGGCTGAAGGTAAGAAAGTACGCGTAGTATCTATGCCTGCTACTGACGCGTTCGACAAGCAAGACGCTGACTACCGTGAATCTGTACTTCCATCTGACGTAACTGCACGTATCGCCGTAGAAGCTGGTATTGCTGACTTCTGGTACAAGTACGTTGGCTTCGGTGGCAAGATCATCGGTATGACAACATTTGGTGAATCTGCACCTGCAGGTGAACTATTCAAGATGTTCGGTTTCACTACTGAAAACGTAGTAAACACAGCGAAAGAGCTTCTAGCTTAATCTCTACACCTCGATACTAAAATGCCCCGCTCATTGAGCGGGGCATTTTTTATTGAATCTCTTCAACATTGACTTCGGTGCTGAACTTAACGGTTTTGGTCGACACGGAAGTGTGAAACTTTCTGATATTCTTGTCTTGATGAAGCACCCTTTCAATAAAGCGCTCATAGGCTTGAATATCGGGTACTGAAACAATGATCAGAAAGTCATAGCTTCCGGTAATTTGATAACACTGTGTGACTTCAGGAGCCTGCTCAATTGAGCGCCTAAACACACTGTAGATATCTCCCCTATCACGCTCCATCTCAACGGATACTATGAGCGTCATTTTGTTTCCTGCCAACGACGGATTGATAATTGAAACATCTCCAACAATCACCTTGCCCGCCCTTAAACGTTTAACTCGCTTTAAACAAGCGGGTGGAGACAAGCCGACTTCCTCTGCAAGCTCAACATTCGCTATGCGGTTGTTCTTTTGCAGCACTGAAAGGATCTTCCGGTCGATTTTGTCAATTTCCATATATTTCTTCAAACTCCATCATTGGGAATTTTTGCATCCCTATTAATAATATAAAGAAACAAAATTAGACAAAACCATTATATATGCATCGTCATATTTCTCTACATTCGAATAACATTTTTCCATCCGTTGTTTTTAAAGGAATCGACAATGAACAAGCTGCAAAATTTCTTTCAAGATCTCGTTAAAGAAATCTTCGATGTCACCTGGACGCTCTACAAGATCATGGTGCCGATTATTATCATCATTAAAGTAATCGAAGAGATGGGTGGAATCGCAATCTTGAGTAACTGGCTTAGCCCTTTGATGAGCTTGGTTGGCCTTCCCGATGAGATGGGGCTCGTTTGGGCAACTACGCTGCTGACTAATATCTATGCGGGTTTATTAGTGTTTATGAATACTGATGTGCAGCTCACTGTCGCCCAAGTGTCAGTGCTTGGCACATTGATGTTGCTTGCTCATTCATTGCCGATTGAAGCTGCCATTGCCAAAAAAGCGGGTGTAAGCATCGCTATGACGTTATTGCTTCGGTTAGGTGGCGGAATACTCTTAGCATGGCTATTACATCATTCCTACCAGTACTGGGGCATATTGGGTAACACCGCAAATGTCGTCTGGTCACCAGAGCAAATTGCTCAGCAAACTTACTTAGAATGGACATGGGTTCAAGTTGAAAACCTATTTGCGATTTTCCTTGTCATTTCTGCTCTGCTTTTTGTCCTCAAGCTGATGAAACTTGTCGGTGTTGAAAAAGCGATGGCGATAATGTTGCGCCCAGTCTTAAGGTTACTTGGAATCAGTCGTGAAGCAACAAACATGACTATTGTGGGTATTACACTGGGCTTATCTTTTGGCGGCGGTCTTCTCATCAACGAAGCAAAGCGTGGGCACATCCCACCGCGAGACGTGTTTATCGCGATTATGCTGCTTAATCTTGTTCACAGTATGATCGAAGACACCATTTTAGTACTTCTGATAGGGGCCGATTTCATCTCTATCTTTTGGGGAAGGTTACTGTTTGGCTTGATTACCGTCGCGATACTGTCTCACACGCTCAGATATGTGAGTGATGCGACTTGTGAAAAGTACTTTTATAGAAGAGTCGAGTCTTAATTGTGGACGTTGGACTCTAACAAAATAAATGCCTACCAAAGCAATTTGGTAGGCATTTGTATTTTAAACTTGATTACTTAAAGCATTTCTTTCGCAACAAGGTAAAGCAAAAATGTTTCACGTTCGATACTCATCCCCTTTTTCGGGCTTTCGGCGATGGTCTTTTCATTATGCGCAATGGCATCGTGAATATTCATCCACACGGCTTTCATACCGTTCTTAATTTCATAGTCTTCGTAGTTGGTCTCACCGAGTTCTCGGTTAACTTTACACGTATAGCAGTAAGAAATCATATGTACGGCATCGGCGTTATCTTTGTGCCACGGTCGAAACTCTTCATAGATCCCAAAAGGCTTGATTCCATGAATGTTGTTAGCGCCCGTCTCTTCTTCTAGCTCACGAACCATTCCCGCAATGATGTCTTCACCCTCATCAAGACCACCCCCTGGTATGGTGTAATCATGGTAACGTTCTGTATATAGAAGCAGGATATCTTCACCATCAACGACGATGGCGCGCGCCGCATTGCGCTTAAAGATAAGTTTGTCGTCTAAATGTTCCAAATCAGGATGGACAGTGGTTTTTAGGTGTCTCATAGATGCGCTAGTGCTAAAAATTTTGCTGCGATTCTAACACTAGCGGCACCTGATATTCCAATACGTTTACGTGAACTGAGTTCCCTTAAATGCTAAGCAAGCTTAAAGCGGTTGATCATGCTCATAAGATCTTCGGAAACGTGCCTTAGCTCTTTACCAGAACTCGCCATTTGCGCTGATTCACTTGATACAGAGCTTGCCATATCACTAAGGCTCACAACATTGCGATTTATATCGTTGACCGTCACCGTTTGCTCTTCAGCAGCAGTCGCGATATGTTGTGCCATTTCTTCAATGGTATGAACTTCTCGATTGATCTTGTCAAGCGTCTGACCAGCCTCAGAAGAGAGTGCAGAGGCTTGGTTAGCCTTATCTGCTCCTTGGTTCATTACCACGACTACATTTTCAGCGCCTGTTTGTAGTTTTTCTACGATATTCTGAATCTCAAGTGTTGATTCCTGAGTTCGCTGAGATAGCGTTCTAACCTCGTCTGCAACCACTGCAAAGCCTCGACCTTGCTCGCCCGCGCGTGCAGCTTCAATTGCTGCATTAAGTGCCAGTAGATTGGTTTGTTCAGCTACGCCGCGAATCACTTCTAGAACAGTGTCGACATTTCTTGCATCGGTTGCGAGTTTCTGGACCACTTCACCTGCGGAATTAATCTGCTTAGCAAGTTCATTGGCTTCGGTTACATTTTTCTGAATGATTGTGTGGCTATTCTGGGTCTCTTTCGCAGCGAGTCGACTTGCGTCATTGGCTTCAGTGGTTCTACCTGCAACTTCTTCTACCGTAGCAAGCATTTCAGTCATAGCAGTAGCCAGCATATCCACGTCGTTTTGCTGTTGGTTCAAGCTATCATCAATGTGGTGTACAGAATTAGACAACTGAGTAGCGGAAGCTGAAACTTGAGTACCTGCATCACTGATATTGAGCATTATAGATTGAATAGATGCAACAAACTGATTGAAATAACGCGCCAAGTGAATCAGTTCCTTACTACCTTCTTCTGGCAAACGCTGAGTTAAGTCCCCCTCTCCTTGCGCTAGTGTATTCATTGCTTTGAGGGTACGTTTTAACGGAGAAGTAATGGTTTTAATAAAGTAACCAACCACCAGCGATAGCACAACTAAAATGCCAACCGCATAACTCAAGGAAGTCACTTCGGATCGGTAGGTTACCGCTTCCAATGCCACCATATTCATTCCCGAGCCGACCATCCATCCCCAGGGCTCAAACATTATCGCATAACTCGTCTTAGGGTCGAGAGTCTCTTTGTCTGGGTTCTTCCAGTGGTAGTTGACGAAACCACCGCCACTTTTTGCGGTTTGATAGAGATCCTTCACGAAATACAGGCCATTACTGTCTTGCAGGCTCATGATGTTCTTACCAAGTAAAGATAGGACACCACTTGCAAGCTGGTAACCGTCACGATCACCAATGAAGATGTAGTTGTCACCATCAAATCGCATTGCTGAGATTGTCTCTAATGCGCGAGCTTGCGCCACTTCCTTGGTTAATGCGCCCGTTTCACTTTGCTTGTGATAGTAGTCGATAACGCTCACCGCACTTTGAACCAAAGTTTCAACCCCTCGCTCATAGTTTTCACGCATGTGCTGGCGAGATTGATCAATATTCAACAAAGTATTGGCGAACAAACCGATTGCGAATAGGCCAAGTATTGACCAAGCTCTCACGGCAATTGAGACATCTTTGAGTTTTTGAAATAACATATCCATATCACCCTAACCAAACGTCGAAATAATGATTCCTTTCAGCAAAAACCATAAATAAGAGATGGTTATATACTGGTCGGATTTTTATTATCAAGTATAACGGTAGCAGTAAAATGAATAGTTTGTGTGACCATTATATAAATTTAGTAATACTTAAGGGGTAGTGATAATAGTGTTAATTTAAGTCTCTGAATATCTCTCATCAATTACAATTCCATCAACATAATATGCTGTGGTCCGGCAGCACCTCCCAAATAAAGCTCACCGCTGTCTGAAAATCCATTGTTTAAATAACACCGATATGCGACTGGATTTTTACAGTTAACGGTCAGGTAAACAGTGTTAAAGTTCGGGTACTGCTGAGCGAGGTAAGAACCCAACTCAGCCGTTGTAGCACTTCCATACCCCTTTCCTTGGCACGTAATGTCGACTAAGAATGCTCTAAACCCCAGAGCTCTATCGGGTGCGAAGTCGTACCCACCACTGTACATCGTATCGATAAGAAAAATACCTACTACGTTATCATCGGCCAATACCAAGTGAGGATGAACTTTATCGTCAGCGTTGAGCAAAACTTCTTCTATTGTTCCAACGTAAGGGAGCTGATCTTCGGCGATACTTAATGTCATAACCTGCTCAAGATAAGCTGGTGTCATTGGGGTTAATGTAATCATTGATTTTCTCATACTTCCTTTACTTTTAAACACAATATATATCAATGTTTTATCTATCGGTGCAATAGGCATATAGCCTTAGTTAATTTATGGTTTATTTTCTTTCTAATAAGGTATTCAATAGGCGTCGTTAATCTCCTTTTACCTTTGAGAGTTTTTTATGATAGATGTCGCTGTATTTAGTTCCAAATCTTACGATGAAGACTCTTTCTCTAAAGTAAACCAGCAATATGGTTTCAATCTCCATTTCCACGAGTTTCAATTAACGACTAAAACCGCAAAAATGGCCCAAGGCTGTCAAGTTATCTGCGCTTTTGTTAATGACGATCTTTCAGAGAAAGTACTCGATGCTTTATATCAGCAAGGCGTTAAGATGGTGGCAATGCGTTGTGCCGGATTTGATCGTGTCGATCTCGAAGCCGCAAAACGACTAGGTATTCAAATTGTTCGAGTTCCAGCATACTCCCCCGAGTCTGTCGCCGAACACACCGTCGGTCTCATGATGAGCCTAAATCGCCGTTTTCACAAAGCTTATCAACGAACCCGAGATGCGAACTTCAATTTAGAGGGTCTTGTGGGCTTTAATTTCTACGGCAAAACGGTAGGCGTAATCGGCACAGGAAAAATTGGTATCGCAACTATGCGTATCCTGAAAGGCTTGGGCATGACGATCTTGTGTCATGACCCATATGAGAATCAGCTCGCTATTGACTTGGATGCGAAATACGTTTCTAAACAAGCGCTATATGAACAAAGCGATATCATCACATTACATTGCCCGATGTCTGACGAAAATTACCATTTATTAGATGAAGCAGCTTTCGAGCAAATGAAAGATGGTGTCATGATCATCAACACAAGCCGTGGAGGCTTACTAGATTCAGCAGCAGCCGTGGAAGCCCTCAAGCGAGGTCGAATTGGAGCGTTAGGTCTTGATGTTTATGAGCATGAAAAAGAGCTGTTTTTCCAAGATAAGTCTAACGACGTCATCGTCGACGATGTATTTCGCCGGCTTTCAGCTTGTCACAACGTTTTGTTCACAGGCCACCAGGCTTTCTTAACCAATGAAGCGCTAGGAAATATAGCCGAGACAACCCTTGAGAATGTAGATGCCCTCGCTAAAGGTATCGCCTCCGGAAACGAAGTGTTGGAGCTTTAATTCTCTGTTAGAACGTGGTTTCGAATAGATAAGAAAGAGCCCCTTCGTCGGGGCTCTGTCAGTTTTATTTTCTTAATGCATTGAGTTTGGCTTGAGCGATCCCGAACACGGTATCAATCGGATAGCTTCCCTCATCACTTGGTGTTCCGGCGGCTTTTCCTGTGAAGAGTTCAATCGCCTCGGTAACATGATCAATTGCCCAGATATGGAATTCACCTTTCTCTACCGCCTTGACAATATCTGGCCTTAGCATCAAGTTATGCATATTCGAACGCGGGATAATCACACCTTGCTCATTAGTACGCCCTTTGATTTCACATACGTCAAAGAAACCTTCAATCTTCTCGTTGACGCCACCTATAGGCTGAGACTCACCAAACTGGTTCATCGACCCCGTTATCGCGATATCCTGACGATTAGGTTGCTTGGCAAAAGCTGAAACAACGGCGCAGAACTCAGCCATACTCGCACTATCACCATCAACACCACCGTACGACTGTTCAAAGGTAATGGTTGTATTCAGTGGCACTTTCGCTGTCTTACCAAACACTGAGGACAGGTAGGCCGTTAAGATCATCACACCCTTCGAGTGAATACTACCACCAAGATCAACACTTCTTTCAATATCAATGACTTCGCCTTCGCCATAGCAAGTAGTCGCGGTTATACGGTTAGGTGCGCCAAACATGTATTCACTGGTGCTGAGCACTGACAATGCATTAACTTGTCCGACTGCCTCACCGTGAGTATGAATTAACGTTGTACCATTAATGAAGCTTTCCATAACACTGTCTTTCAAACGACTAACACGCAGCTCTTGGTTAGACAACGCCTCTTCCACATGGCTGGAACGAATCATGTTTGAGTTAGCTTGTCTCGCAACATAGTTGGACTCTCGCAGCAAATTAGCGATATTCGCTGAATGAAGTGATATCTTGTTCTGATCTCCCACCAATCGCGAACTGTGTTCAATGATTCTTGCGATCGCTTTACGGTCACAGTGAAGCATATTATTGTCGTTTACGACACTTGAAATAAAACGCGCGTACTGCAATTCAGAGTCACTATCACGTTTCATTTCGTCTTCAAAATCAGCAGTGACACGGAATAGTTCGCTAAACTCTGGATCGTAGTGCTGAAGCAACTGGTAGGTGCGGTAGTCACCAAACAAGATAATTTTCACATCCAGAGGAATCGCTTCTGGATCAAGAGACACAGTACCGGTGAGAGTGACTTCTTTCTCTAGAGAAGTAAAACTTAATTGGCGAGCACGCAAAGCTCGTTTTAGACCATCCCAAACGTAAGGCTGCTCTAATACCTTTTGCGCATCCATCAACAATACACCCCCATTGGCCTTATGTAAGCTACCGGGACGAATCAAAGAGAAATCAGTAAATACGGTGCCTTTAAAGGTCGCCGTTTCAATATAGCCGAACAGAGTGTGATAGTTTGGGTTTTCTTCAACCACAATTGGGAACTCGTCTCCCTTACGGCTTACGAGAACATTAACTTTATAACGACGTGGTAATTTTTTATCCAGAGAAGCAGTAGCGACCTCTCCTTGCTCAGCACTTTGTTCGAGGAAGATATCGGCATTATCAACAATATCTTGCTGTAGCTCCGTTAAGTAAGATTTGATTACGGGGTAGCCTGAGTAGTCTTTTTTCAGTTGCTTAATAAAATGAGTAATTACATCTAAAGTGACTTCATCATTGAGCTTTTTAATCTTCTCAGTGTAAGTCTCTTCCCATTCAGTAAGTTGGCGCACCATATTTCTTAGCTCAACTTCGAGCTCGTCAATGGTATCGCCAAAGTACTCTTGCTCTCTCTTACTAAGCTCCTCAAAAGTCTCTTCAGTATGCAGATCTTCACCATTCATTGCGACAAACTGGTAATCACCTTGTGAAGTAATGGTCAAGCTAATGCCTTTTGACTTCGCCTCCTTTGTGATGACAGCGAGTTCAGCTTCTTGCTTGGTCGCAAGTTGGTTTTTTAGTTTGTCAGCTCGGCTGTAGTATAGTTCGTTGTCAAACGCAAGCGGCATTGCATTCACAAGCTTAGACATTAGTTTCTCAATATCTTGCTTGAATTGATTGCCGATTCCACAAGGAAGTTTGAGAACTTTCGGCGTCCGAATATCTTCGAAATTGGCGACATAGCACCAATCGAATAGTGCTGCTTCATCGTGTTGATGGCGATTGAGATAACGCAAAATCATGGTTCGCTTACCTAAGCCATTTTGGCCTATCGCATAGATGTTATATCCCTTTTCTTTGATCGACATAGCAAACTCAACTGCCTTTTGTGCTCGCTCTTGCCCGACAATCTCATCGATAGGCGCCAACTCTTTTGTCGACTTGCTTTGTAGTTTTTCTAGCTCAGCTGACAGATATAGCTGATTCGCTTCAAGTCTTTGAATGGTCATCACTCTATCCTTGTAGTTATTGTTTTCTTAAAGCTAGTTTAGGCTACATTTGTTTAAGTTTTAGTGACTTACAGCCAAATCACGTTCAACCGCTCACTTTTTAATCATTTACATCTAAATAGCCAGCATTTAAATGATAACCATTTGCATTGGATAATAAATTGCATTTAAATAGGGCGAGTATTAAACAGCGGAGTATTTGGACATGGATTTGCAGCAATGCTGGACACATTATCTAAAAGCAGAGCAATTGCTAGAACAAGGTCACTGGCCAGAAGCACATTACCTATACGAACTCGTGCTAAGTCACCTACCTTCTCACTTGCAAGTTGCGCTGATAGATAATCAGACCAAACCTTGTCAGTTTAGCTGTCTAGTCACGGGCTTGCGTGACGCAGCGGTTTCTCAGTCTGAAATTCTCAATAAGATGGGGCAACATCGGCAAGCGTTCAACCTGCTAAACCAGACCTATGCTCAGCTTCAATTTGTTTCAATTGAATCATTCGATTTGGTTCATGCCACCCAACATATTATACAAAATCAGTGTGACGATTTATTGCGTCATATGGGGGCTTTTTGTAGTGCTCAACGCAGCGCTCAATGGATGCTGGAATTCGAACATGTACAAAAAGCTCACCATTATTTTTCGACGCTCAAGCAATATAACTCCGCTATGGAAAGCTCACACACTATAAATTAATAAGGATGTACGATGTCACAGATGCCTATTCTTAAGGTTAAAAACCTCTGCGTAAGTTTTACCACCAACGATGGAATTGTAGACGCGGTAAAAAATGTAAGCTTCGACCTGCTACAAGGTGAAACCCTTGCAATAGTTGGCGAGTCGGGTAGCGGCAAGTCGGTGTCCACCAATGCACTAATGCAGCTTTTGCCAAACAATGCCATTGTTGATTCGCGATCTAGTATTGAGTTTGAAAATGACGAGTTGTTAGATAAATCAGAGAAAGAGATGCAACGTATTCGCGGTGATCGAATTGGTATGATTTTTCAAGAGCCTATGACCTCGCTCAATCCATTTATGCGTGTTGGAATTCAAGTTGCAGAGGCAATCATGTGCCATCGTAGTGTGACTCGATCTCAGGCAAAACAGCGAGTTCTTGATCTTTTTGACTTAGTCCATCTACCAAACCCTAAGCAAGCCTATACCAAATATCCGCATGAGTTCTCTGGTGGTCAGTTGCAACGCATTATGATAGCAATGGCGCTGATCAATGAACCAGATATCTTGATTGCAGATGAGCCCACCACTGCACTTGATGTGACAGTTCAGGCTGAAGTTCTCAATCTCATTAAAGAGATTCAAGCGAAGATGGGCATGTCTATACTCTTCATTACACACGATCTCGGTGTCGTTAAACACCTCGCAGATCGCGTGATCGTTATGTGTAAAGGGGACGTGGTAGAGCAAGGCCAATGTGACGAGCTATTCGCCGAACCGAAGCATGAATATACTCAGATGCTGATTAACTCAATTCCCAAAGGTAGCAAAGATCCAATAGAAGAGATGGCACCGCAGCTACTTAAAGCCAACGATATACGGGTTAAGTTCCTGACTAAATCTCATTTTCTGCCGCACCGTAATGAGTATTTTGAAGCGGTGAAAGGCATCTCGCTAGAACTGAAACAAGGGGAAACACTAGGTATTGTAGGCGAATCTGGTTCAGGCAAATCTACTCTAGGTCGCGCCTTGATTGGCTTGCTCCCTTCAACAGGTCATATCGAGTTTAAACAACAAGATGTTAGTCAACTGTCAGAAAAACAACGTTTCGAGTTGAAAAAAGACATCCAAATGGTATTCCAAGATCCGTATGGTTCTCTGTCGCCACGTATGACAGTTGGAGACATCATTACCGAAGCACTGACCGTTCACCAACCACAGTTGACACGTTCAGAGCGTATGGCTAGAGCACGAAAAGCACTAGATGAAGTGCGCTTAGATCCACACTCAATCAACCGCTACCCACATGAGTTTTCTGGTGGTCAGCGCCAACGAATTGCTATCGCGCGAGCATTGATTCTTGAGCCTTCATTCATTTTGCTTGATGAGCCAACATCAGCGTTAGACCGGTCAGTGCAGCTAACAGTTATCGATCTTCTTAAAGATCTTCAAAACAAGCACAACATCGGTTTCTTGTTCATAAGTCATGACTTAAGTGTCGTAAAAGCACTATCAGATCGTGTACTTGTGATGCAAAAAGGGGAAGTAATGGAACAAGGTACAGCAGACGAAATCTTCCATAATCCTCAAAGTGATTACACCAAAAAACTTATTGCTGCATCATTTGATTTGGAAGAATCAACCGAAGCAGCCTAAGCTTTCATTAGTTCGGTTTGGCCGCCGAAACAAAAAGCCGACGCAAGGATGCGTCGGCTTTTTATTTGCAATACGCTTAGAATTTGTAACTTGCCGACGCGTAGAAGCTTCCTATAGATTGATTATATTCCTTACCATTGAAGTCCAAAACAAAACTATCAACCTCATACGCAGCTCGAAATGAAAGCCCTTCTACCTGTGGAATATAGTATTCTAGCCCAACACCCAGTCTAATTGCTCCACCGGCTTCAGATCCAGACTCATCGAGATCAATGCTACCTAAACCAGCAGTACCAAATGGTCTTAGACCATTGTCAAATGTATAACCAACATTCGCCGAAAAGGTATATGAAGAATAACGTTGTTCATGATTAAACAAAGACTTCGAGTCTGTTATTTTAATTGGGGCATACTTGGTATACTGCGCCTCTATACCTACAACTCGGTTAAACATATACCCTGCGATCAGCTTGTATGTTTGGCCATCAATATTGTTGCTGGCGGTAATGGAAGAGTCATTGTAAAGCTCTGACACGACTTTTTGCATATCTGATGTATAGCCATCATCTTCAAAGTTTGTAGAACCAACACCCGCCCCTATATAAAACCCACCAAAATCCTGAGCAGAAGCGAAAGAAGAGAAGATCATTGTTGCTAAAATTAGTTTTTTCATAGTTTCTTTATTATGTGTTTGCAAGAAGTCGTCACTCTAATCACCCAACAACTGCTTTTCAATAAAGCGGTCGTAAATGTTACACTGTGTTGACAAAATTGGTTTTTCGGCTTTAAGAACAAGCTCCAGTGCCGCATTTGTCGACTCTAGCCCTCAGGATTAATTGGCTGCTCTTGGAGATAAACTTGCCCCACATTGAGCTGGGCTCACTGTTATACTTTGGTGATGTTTCACATTCTTGATACAGCCTTGTATTCTTTTAACCGTGCAGTCCCAAGTCTTGGCATCATCTCAGGAACTAAATCCCTCCACAAACTAAGTGAGATTGATATTTAACTGTTTTTTAGGTTGACATCGCTTATCTTGGCCGTAAATAAAGTTTACGATGCTCAGAACCTGCATTTTGGCCATCTCTTTGGGATACCAATGCCCGAAAGGCTATTTACCTGTGTGTGTCACGCTTTTCGCTCCACAGCTCTTTGCTGAAAATCTGCCGTATGCTCTCCTAACTCCTGCTCAAAAACTTCCGCACCAGCAGTTTTTGTCTAGAAAATCGAAAATTAAATACGGATTGTAATAATTACCTTTTACTATCGACGATAACTGACCAATATCCCGGCTCTAAACCTAGTTCGGCTTGGCCGCCGAAACGAAAAGCCGACGCAAGGATGCGTCGGATTTTTATTTACAATACGCTTAGAATTTGTAACTTGCCGACGCGTAGAAGCTTCCTATAGATTGATTATATTCCTTACCATTGAAGTCCAAAACAAAACTATCAACCTCATACGCAGCTCGAAATGAAAGCCCTTCTACCTGTGGAATATAGTATTCTAGCCCAACACCGAGTCTAATTGCTCCACCGGCTTCAGATCCAGACTCATCGAGATCAATGCTACCTAAACCAGCAGTACCAAATGGTCTTAGACCATTGTCAAATGTATAACCAACATTCGCCGAAAAGGTATATGAAGAATAACGTTGTTCATGATTAAACGAAGACTTCGAGTCTGTTATTTTAATTGGGGCATACTTGGTATACTGCGCCTCTATACCTACAACTCGGTTAAACATATACCCTGCGATCAGCTTGTATGTTTGGCCATCAATATTGTTGCTGGCGGTAATGGAAGAGTCATTGTAAAGCTCTGACACGACTTTTTGCATATCTGATGTATAGCCATCATCTTCAAAGTTTGTAGAACCAACACCCGCCCCTATATAAAACCCACCAAAATCCTGAGCAGAAGCGAAAGAAGAGAAGATCATTGTTGCTAAAATTAGTTTTTTCATAGTTTCTTTATTATGTGATTGCAAGAAGTCGTCACAGTAACCACCCAGCAACCAAAAAACTTAATGGCAACCAAAAATTTCTCTCATATTAGCCTGTATGTAAAACATGAACTATTTCACAATTTTTCATGTAATTGTTTTTATTGCAAATATTTCTGTGTGATTAATTTTATAAATCCAATCGTTGATTTTATACACTCAACTTATACACTAATTCGCTTTCAGGTAAGAATCGCTTCGCTAAGATCGCGGGCATAATGTTTAAGTTGTTGTAATGAACATAGTCACACTATCCAATTTGCAATTGGACACTTCTTCAAGGACGCTACGCAATAACACTGGCCACTCAATAGAGTTACGTCCGTTAACATTCGATGTTTTCAACCTGTTGATTGAAAATCACGGCACTCCAGTCAAAAGAGAGAAGATCTACGAAGTATGCTGGCACGGGCGTGTTGTCACCGACCAAGCGCTCACCAATGTTATTTCAGAGTTAAGAAGAGCGTTGATTTCTCTTAAAGCTAAAAACATTGAAATTAAAACAGTGAGTAAAATGGGCTACTATTTGACCTTACCCGGTGTCAACTCACCTGCAAATATCGGCACTCCTCCTTCAAGCATCGACAATGGCGTGGTGAAAGCACCAATGGCTGCCAAAGATAAATCACGTTGGGTTGATCGAATTGGGACCTGCGGCGTGACGACTGGAGCAAAAGCTGCGCTATTTGTTGTTTTCGCTAACTTAATGTTACTCACGGCATGCGACCTTTTTCGATCGCCATCAATGCCAAACTTTATGGATACAAGCGATTACACTAAGCTCGAGATTGGCCAGCTAACCCTTTATTTTAACAATGTTAGTGGTGAAGTATTTGATATAACCAAGGTTGTAGAAGGATTAGATAGCCGCCACTTTAGACAGTGTGCGACCAATGTCTATTTAAGAGTTTATCGCTCTCTATACGATGAAAGCCGTCTCGCCGCAAAAATGTTCGTGTTCACACAAAGCCCTATAGATAACCAATCTTATCGCCAGTTTTCGACTAAGGAAGATACTCTGGCTGAAGTTTTAAACAAGATAGCGATTCAAAGGAAAAGTGAATGCAACTAATTACTATAGTTCTAGCGCTCGTCACTTCACTCACGGTATCTTTTTTCTTAAAAACACAACATGATGACAGTAGGCTTGCTGGAACACGTTGGATTTGTTCAGAAAGCAAAAGTCACTTTCTTCGAGCTTCATTCAATGAGTACCTGGCGATAGATGAAACACATACCCTGTTCTTTACCTCTGGCAACATGATGACTCAGTATCATAGTGGCGATGTTTACCTCCGTAGCGGTGCGCAACGTTCTTTTGAAGTTGCTTACACGGTTAACTACAAACTGTCAGATAGTGAGTTAAAGATGGTCTATGAAAAGATTATGTGGGCCATTAAGCCTAATGATGTCAGTGTTTTCGTAAACCACATCGACAGGCTAGAAGGGTTTTCCATAGATGTAAATTACTACGTTGACGGGCAATACCTTTATTTATTCAATAAAAGTGAAAGTGAAGATAGCAACTTTGTATGTCATTCATCAGAACCTCTCCTCACTCGCACAGATCAAAAGTAATGCGAAATGGCAAGGTATCGGGTACGAATATGTTCTATAAGTAACTTAACTTTATTCGGTGGTTGGCGAGTAAATGGATAAACCGCGTAGATGCCAAGCTTTTTCCCCACTTGCTCTGGAAATATGTCCACTAGTTGGCCATTACGTATGTCGTGATAGACCAAACATCTTGGAACATAAGCGATTCCGTGTCCTCCTAGCGCTGCTTTTCTTAAAGCAGTAGCATTATCCGTTGAAAAGGAACCTGCCACTTTAACAATGTAGTTGTCATCTTTTGCTTTAAATTCCCACTCACTCGCCCCCGTTGTTTGGTAGGCATATTGAAGACAGTTATGTTGTTCGAGGTCTTGTGGTTCTATCGGCTTACCATTTCTCGCAATGTAGGAAGGAGACGCACATACCACCCATTGTGAATCGAGAATATGTCGAGCAATTAAACTTGAATCTTCAAGATAACCTGTTCTTATTACTAGGTCATAACCCCCTTCAACCAAATCGACAAAACGATTATCAAGCGACATATCTACAGATAACCCAGGGTGCGAATTACAAAATTCTGCCACCGCATCGGCCAATATCAGATCCCCCGATATTGTAGGTACTGACATTTTAATATGACCGCTGACATTCTCGCCATAGCCTGAAACTGCGTCCATAGCCTCCTGAGCGGCTTGCTTCACGTTTTTAGCACCATGCGTTAACGCTTTACCCGCTTCTGTTAACGTTAATTTGCGCGTTGTTCGATATAATAGCTGAACTCCCAGCTGTTCCTCTAGCCTTGCTATTCTTTTGCTAACTACCGAATTTGTAAGGTCATTTATCTCAGCAACTTTGCTAAAACTACCCAGTTCTACTACTTGAGAAAATAGGATTAAGTCATCTGCACGCATTTATTATGTCATTTTTGGAACTAATAATTTTCATTATTTCCCTATATCAATAAAAAAGAAAGGGGTAAATTCACCTTCAGTTAACAATAACATCACAAATAATAAATCTAAGAGACTCTTTAGAGCCCTAACTGAAGAATGTAAAAGGATGTACCAATGAGTGACACATTACTTGCCCTAGTGGCTTTCTCACCGATTGTGGTAGCTGCCATACTCCTCGTCGGCCTCAACTGGCCAGCAAAACGCGCGATGCCCGTCGCTTTTGGTTTAACAGTCATTATTGCCCTATTTGCTTGGGACATGTCGACAACTCGTGTGCTTGCATCTGTATTTCAGGGGCTAGGAATTACACTCTCTGTACTATGGATTGTGTTCGGAGCCATTTTCTTACTCAACACGTTAAAACATACTGGCGCAATATCGACTATACGAAACGGGTTCACGAATATCTCTCCAGATAGGCGTGTGCAGGCCATCATCATTGCATGGTGTTTTGGTTCATTTATCGAAGGAGCCTCAGGCTTTGGCACTCCTGCCGCGATTGCAGCTCCATTACTTGTTGCAATTGGTTTCCCAGCACTCGCTGCGGTATTAATGGGGATGATGATTCAATCAACGCCTGTTTCTTTCGGCGCAGTGGGCACTCCAATCATTGTCGGTGTTAATAAGGGTCTTGATACCCATAGCATAGACGCTGCTCTGCTGGCTAACGGCTCTACATGGGAAGCCTACCTCCAGCAAATTACATCAAGTGTCGCTTTGATTCATGCCTGTGTTGGTACGCTAATCCCAGTACTAATGGCAATGATGCTGACTCGCTTTTTTGGCAAAAACAGAAGTTGGACTGAAGGATTAGATATCTTGCCATTTGCGGTCTTCGCAGGCCTCTCATTCACCATTCCATATGCCTTGACTGGTGTCTTCCTTGGCGCAGAATTCCCTTCTTTAATTGGCGGCTTAGTCGGTCTGTCCATTGTCGTTTCTGCTGCAAAACATGGATTCTTAGTACCTAAATCAACGTGGGATTTTGAGGATGAAAACAAGTGGCCAGCGGAATGGTTAGGCTCACTAAAAATCGAACTAGATGGCTCTAAAACTAAACCTATGAACATGGCACTTGCATGGCTACCTTATGTACTACTCGCGGTTGTGCTAGTTGCTAGCCGCGTCAGTGCTGAGTTCAAAGCAGTGCTTCGTAGTGTCAGCCTGTCTTTCGGCAACATACTTGGTGAAGCAGGGATTAGTACTGCTATCCAACCATTATACCTCCCTGGCGGTATCCTAGTATTTGTTGCATTGGTCGCTGTGCTCCTTCAGTCTCGCAGTGTTGTACCGCTTGCCAAAGCATTCGGCGAATCGAGTAAAACACTCGTTGGTGCTGGTTTTGTCCTAGTGTTCACAATTCCAATGGTTCGTATCTTTATTAATTCCGGAATCAACGGCGCTGACTTAGCAAGTATGCCTGTTACGACAGCAAACTTCGCTGCAGGCCTCGTTGGTGATGCTTTCCCAGCTCTAAGCGCAACAGTTGGTGCTTTAGGTGCGTTTATCGCTGGCTCAAACACAGTGTCGAACATGATGTTTAGCCAGTTCCAGTTCGAAGTCGCGCAAACACTGACTATATCAAGTGCTATTGTGGTCGCTTTACAAGCAGTAGGTGCTGCCGCGGGCAATATGATTGCGATTCACAACGTAGTAGCCGCGTCTGCAACGGTAGGATTACTTGGGCGAGAAGGTGCCACATTGCGTAAAACGATTATCCCAACCATCTACTATTTGTTTGTCACTGGTGTGATTGGTCTTGTTGCTATCTACGGTTTACAAATCACTGACGCACTAATGAGTTAATCGTATTGTTCTTAAGGTGTTAACACTCATAGACCTGACAAAAAACTCCCGGGTATTAACACCTCCTTTACGACCAATTACCTATATGGGCTAGTACCCATAGTCGACCATACTAAACCTTGAAAGAAAGGCACCTCATAAATTATTTATAGGAATAACCTTATGATTATCTCTGCTTCTACTGACTACCGTGCCGCTGCCAAAGCTAAGCTCCCACCGTTCCTTTTTCATTACATTGATGGTGGCTCTTATGGAGAGCATACATTAAGGAGAAACACGCAAGACCTTGCCGATATCGCACTCAAACAACGTGTACTAAAAAACATGGAAGATCTAAGCCTAGAAACTGAAATCTTCGGAGAAAAGTTTGCCATGCCGATTGCCCTAGCACCCGTTGGGCTTACCGGAATGTACGCTCGAAGAGGCGAAGTTCAAGCAGCCAAAGCAGCAGATAATAAAGGTATTCCATTTACCATGTCGACGGTTTCTGTCTGCCCTATTGAAGAAGTGGTTCCTGCGATAAAGCGCCCAATGTGGTTCCAGTTATACGTACTTAAAGACCGCGGCTTTATGAAGAACGTGCTTGAACGCGCAAAGACTGCTGGTGTTACCACACTCGTTTTTACTGTAGACATGCCTGTTCCTGGGGCTCGTTATCGAGATATGCATTCAGGTATGAGCGGCCCCAACGCAGCGGCCCGTCGAGTATTTCAAGCAATGCGCCACCCTAGTTGGGCATTTGATGTAGGACTCTTTGGTAAGCCACATGATCTTGGCAACATTTCAACCTATCGTGGTGAGCCGACAAAACTTGAAGACTATATTGGATGGCTGGGAGATAACTTTGACCCTTCTATTTCATGGAAAGACCTAGAGTGGATCCGTGAATTCTGGGACGGCCCAATGGTAATCAAGGGAATTCTTGATGAGCAGGATGCCAAAGATGCAGTTACCTTTGGTGCCGATGGCATTGTGGTATCAAACCACGGTGGACGCCAGCTTGACGGTGTAATCTCTACGGCCAAGGCTCTACCTAGTATCGCAGACGCCGTAAAAGGTGACCTAAAGATTTTCGTAGATTCAGGAGTTCGCACGGGATTAGACGTTGTTCGCATGCTGGCCCTTGGTGCAGACTGTACTCTACTCGGTCGCTCATTTGTCTATGCGCTTGCAGCACAAGGGCAAACCGGCGTGGAAAATCTTCTCGATCTTTATGACAAAGAGATGCGCGTAGCAATGACGCTTACTGGCGCCAAGAGCATTCACGATTTAAATCAAGACTCATTAGCCAATTTTAAGTAATTCCAAAGGTGTCACAATAAATCAGCCCAGCATGTGACACCTTTTTACTACTGGCCTCATAAAAATACATTGTCAGTAGCATGCACAAGGAAGAAAAGATGTCGAATCAAGAAAGTGATAATAAGTACCGCCAGCTAGAAGCTCTGCTCGCTGTTGAAATAGATGAACAACGCATTATCACTGAACACGCCAAGCGCCTAGCCTACGGCACCGACGCGAGTTTTTATCGCTTAGTCCCGCAAATTGTTTTGCGTCTGAAAAGCCTCAACGAAGTTATCTATACTATTCAATGCTGTAGAGAGATGGGGATTCATTTTACGTTTCGTGCAGCGGGCACCAGCTTATCTGGTCAGGCGGTGTCAGATTCTGTCCTTATTGCTTTGACAGATGATTGGCGCGGACATGAGATCATTGAGGGTGGTAATAAGATTGTCTTGCAGCCCGGAGTCATTGGTGCCGATGCCAACAAGTACCTAGCCCCTTACAAGCGCAAGATTGGCCCTGATCCTGCGTCCATTAATACGTGCAAAATTGGCGGCATCGCGGCAAACAACGCCAGTGGTATGTGCTGTGGTACAGCGCATAATTCCTATCGCACCATCGACAGCGTAAAACTGGTTCTAAGTGACGGTACGCTGCTTGATACTTCATGCAAAGACAGTATTTCTGCTTTTTTCGCCACTCGCCCAGATATCGTTAACGGTCTGACTGAACTGGTTAGAGAAACACAACAAAATTCAGAATTAAGCGAACGAATTCGCCATAAATATCGCTTAAAAAACACCACAGGTTATGCCTTAAATGCACTGGTCGATTTTAGTGACCCGATTGAAGTATTAGAACATCTGATCATTGGCTCTGAGGGTACGCTAGGTTTCATCGCAGAAATCACGTACAACACGGTTATAGAGCATAACTTTAAAGCGTCTTCACTATTAGTCTTCGCCAATATTGAAGAAGCAAGTAAAGCGGTTACTACTCTGTCGAAAACCCCTGTGGCCGCAGTTGAACTAATGGATGGGCGAGCACTTAGGTCAGTCGCTGACAAAGCGGGAATGCCGGAATTTATCAAACAACTCGATTTAGAAGCGGCGGCCCTTTTAGTCGAAACACATGCGAGTGAACAAACGGAAATTGACATACAATGCGAGGCCATACTCGGCTCGCTATCGGACTACACCATCATAGAGTCCGTGCCATTTACACTCGATCCCAAAACCGTTGCAACGCTCTGGGGGATACGAAAAGGTATGTTCCCAGCCGTCGGTGCTGTGCGCGAAGTTGGTACCACGGTTATCATTGAGGATGTGGCCTTCCCAGTAGAAAACCTTGCTAATGGTGTACGTGACCTTCAAGCACTCTTTGACCAATATGGGTACAATGAAGCGATCATTTTTGGCCATGCATTAGAAGGAAATCTGCATTTCGTTTTCACCCAAGGTTTCGATTCACAACAAGAAATATCCCGCTATGGCAACTTTATGGATGACGTTGCCGATTTAGTGGCGGTGAAATATCAGGGGTCACTAAAAGCAGAACATGGTACAGGGCGCAATATGGCGCCTTATGTCGAACTCGAATGGGGGAAAGATGGCTATAGCTTGATGCAGAAAATCAAAGCTTTATTTGATCCCGAAGGGTTGCTTAATCCGGGTGTCATTATTAATGATAACCCCCATTCGCATATTGAAAACCTCAAGCCTATGCCCGCAGCGGATTCATTAGTCGATCGTTGCATTGAGTGTGGCTTCTGCGAACCCGTCTGTCCTTCACGCACACTCACCCTCTCGCCTCGTCAACGCATCGTATTATATCGAGAATTACAAAGGCGCAGGGCATCAGGAGAAAAAACTCAAGCCTCGGAACTAGAGCGTATCTTTGAGTACCAAGGTATTGATACTTGCGCCGCGACCGGCTTATGCGCAGATAGGTGTCCAGTAGGGATCAACACTGGTGATTTGGTTAAACAGCTGCGAACCGCAAAGTACCAAAAATTTACCCCTATCGCGCAATGGACAGCCGACCATTTTGCTACCACCACAACTCTTACACGAGCCTCTCTCAAAGCTAACCAAATTGCGATAAAAGTGATTGGTGAGGGAACAGTATCGTCGATAACTAATGGGGTTCGTAAACTGACGAATAACAAAACCCCAATCTGGATGGCTGAAACACCTCAGTCAAATAGTCATAAGCTCGACAAAGCGTTAGAGCTATTAGTGCGCTCCGATAAGAAAGTTGTTTATCTTCCTTCTTGCGCATCCCGTACCATGGGCCAACAAAGCAACGCACATGACCAACGCAGCCTAACTGAAGTGACATTGTCACTCATCAAAAAAGCAGGGTTCGAAGTTATCATCCCTGAACAGCTTGATGAACAATGCTGTGGTATGCCCTATGAAAGTAAAGGTATAACCGAGGTTGCAAGCCAGAAAGCACGGCAGCTAGAAGCCGCTCTTTGGAAATCCAGTTACGAAGGCGAATATCCTGTTTTGATGGACACTAGCCCTTGCGCCAAACGCAGCATTGAGAGCTTTACAAAACCTATGGAGATACTTGAACCAACCGGATTTGTCGCCAAGTACTTGATGCCACACCTTTCGATTACAACCAAACAAGAAACGGTCATGCTTCATGTTACATGCAGTTCAAGGCGTATGGGATTAGAAAGCGAGATGCTGTCACTAGCAAAAGCCTGTGTATCTGACGTCGTGCTACCAGAACACATTTCTTGTTGTGGTTGGGCTGGTGATAAAGGCTTCACCACACCTGAATTAAACGAAGCCGCTGTCCTCCCCCTTAAAGAACAGGTGCCCGATGGATGCCACCGTGGATTCAGTAATAGTCGCACCTGCGAGATTGGGCTATCACATCACAGCGGTATACCATACCAGTCCATTCTTTATTTGGTCGACGAGGTTAGTAGTCCGCTCTAAGCTGGCTGCTTTACACCGGAGAGTATGCCCTCCAAGTATGAACATGCTAGATATTGGTCGCAACTCTCCTCTATTACCAACCAACAATACTAGTTAGGCGCAAGAATTGAACATCTAAATAGTATTTAATCGAATCAATCTGTCACTTAAATACGCTGGTTTAGCGACACATAATCGCGTTAAAAAAGATGATTTTACTGACGAAAATGGTTAGATTCTCTATATCCGTTGTTATGGAGATTCATATGAAAATCATTATCTTGCATGGGCTTTATATGCATGGCATGGTGATGCAACCACTCAGCCACAAGCTGAGAGAATTTGGCTACCGCACCAAGATCTTATCTTACAACAGCGTAGCCATTGACGAGCAGCAAGTGTTTTCAGCTATCGATAGTGCGCTGTCCGACGCAATGCCCAATATCCTTGTTGGTCATAGTTTAGGGGGGCTTATTATTAAGCACTACCTTCAGTCACGCCAGACTAGTGAAAAAGTCGTGTCACATGTCGTCACTATTGGCTCTCCCATGCAAGGAGCATCGATTGTCACTCGAATTCAAGAGCTTGGTATGAGCGCGATTTTGGGCAACTCTCCCTCTTTTGGTCTCGCTCAACATGAAGGGGATTGGTCTTTTCCCCAGAAACTAGGCTGTATTGCCGGGACACTACCTCTTGGAGCGAGAGCGTTATTACTGATGGATAGCAAAATGGTGTCTGACGGTACTGTCACGGTTGAAGAAACCAAAATCGAAGGCATGACGGATCATACTGAAATTAAAAGCAGCCATACCAGTTTGATCTACTCATCTATAGTGCCCGGACAAGTACACCATTTTGTGCAGAACAGCTGTTTTAAAAAATAGCTATTCACGCTGTTAACCGAATCGCAACAGAAACTCTAACTAGGGATTCGCTTCTTCCAACTGAGCACCGCCTGTTCTAAACAGCGAAAACAGACGTCAAAGGCTTCATCGCTTTTGCCATAGGGATCGGCGACTTCACCGATATTTATCCATTGACCAATGAGTAGGGTCTTACTTCTCACACCAGAAGAATATCTTGATAAGCACTCTTTTTGGGTTTCATCCATTACCAAAATTAGATCGCTATTCTCTAATAGCTCACTTGTTACCTGCGTAGCGCGGTGGTCGGAGATGTCTAAGCCATTCCATTTCGTGGCTTGAATCGAGCCTTTATCAGCTGGCACGTCAATAAGATTCAACGCTTCCACTTTTGTCCCTGCAGAGAAGATACGTTTATTTGGAAAGTGGTGTCTAAACAGCGCTTCTGCAATGGGTGAGCGACATATATTTGCCGTACACACTAATAGAATTGAATCAAACATGTTCAGCTTCCCCTCTCAGGATTCGTTGTGCAATAAAAGCTTTTTCATTTCGAGCAGGCAAATTCGAAGCAGCAAAACAAAAGAAAAGTATCATAATAAACGTTGCAGCATTCGCCATTGGCTGGAGGTTAAAATCGACCGAGATATGGATCAACACACCTATGATTGCCATTGCACTTCCAAATGCGATTCCTTTCATTGTGTGACTGTTACGCTTCGATACAGTCTGTAACGACAAGAAGAGAGCATACAGAACAACTAAACCCAACATCAGCGTAGCGGGCACACCCACTTCGACTGCAAACTGAACATAGTCATTATGAGCGTGATCATAAAACCCTATGCTGGCATGGCTATAACCGGGAAATACGGTGTAAAAAGTCGACAAACCTGTGCCAGTCAGTGGATAGTCTTTAATGATATCCAAACTCCACATTACAACTTGATCTCTAGACTCTAACTCTACCGATGTTTCTACCAAGCGCTGCTTTACCTTATCTAATCCAAATAAAGCGCCGACAACAAACGTATCAATCAACAGAATACTAACTATTAGAACAGTTAACGCCCTTGGTTTGCTGCGGTAAAAAGCGAGTGCAAACAACCCTGTAACCGTAATTGCAACGAAAAAAGCCGCGTTTCCCATTCTTGAACGTGTCAGCACCAACGCGATCACCATAATAACAAGAGATAACCTGATTAGCATTTTGCTACTCATAACACTTGAAAGAATCCGTTTAAATCTTACTATCCAAGAACCGGACTCTGAGATGTGTAACTGCGAAATGATCAGCCCCACTCCCATAGCCGCCGACATGATTAAATAATTAGCCAAGTGGTTTTTATAGACAAATGAACCCGTTGCGATCTCTTTTTCAGGTAATCCCCAGATAAGGCTTTCGGTTATGCCTAGTTTTACAACCAGGGCAGCGTAGAAAGCCTGACCGGTTCCTGCAATTACTATCGCCAAAGCAGTTGATTTAAGTCTGTTTCCAGAGTTGACTAACAGAGTCGCATTAAACACAAGCAGAAAATAGGAAATGCCCTTCAACAGTGACGCCGTCGTCATTCCTCGGTCTAAGCTAATTGAGTAGTTGTCTGCCCCCACTAAAGAGTATATTTCTGCGGCATTTTGTGACAAGAAAGCAACTAACTCTTTAGGTAAGACTAGTGATTGGATCGCGACCCAGACCTGAAACAAGCCAATAGGGATAAGCAACCAACTGTATTTATTAATATAATTCCAAGGTAAAGCTCGCCAATAGATAACAATTAAAGCTACCGTTTGCAGAGCAATCCAGATCTGGGCGATGGACCAAGCCCATGCCCTATTGCTACCAAGTGGTACAGGGAGCCAAACGATTAAAACAAGGAGCGAATAGAAAACCAGCTTCTCTAAGTTTTTCATGCGAGATTGATCTTTGAGGACAAAAGAAAGCCCAACCAATGTTGAGCTCTTGCTTGATTAGTTCGGAGAGATAACGCCACTACCACCGCCACCATCGCTACCGACAGCAGGTATCGCTGGTGGAGATAAAGCAATACTTGAAATACCCGCCGCAGTCGCGTCACCAATTTGAGTAGGGTCGACTCCAGAAAGCAGCGCTGCGGTAGTAACGTCTTCGCTGGCAATTCCTGCAACACGTGCAATTTCAGAAATTTCTTGGGCGAGTTCTGGCGCCAGTTCGAAAGCAGTCTGAAGCACTCGCTGTGTATCAATGCCATCTATTACCAATAGCGATTGAAGTACTTGTAACACATCTTCTGGATTTGCTTGGTAAGCACCCATAATATCAGTATCTGTAAGTACCGTACTCTCGGACTCCTCTACTGCAGCAACCGCAGACAAAGATAAAGCTAACCCGAGTGGAACGAAGAGTCGTGAGAAGAAATTCATCTTAGTTTCCTTGTTTCAAGCTATAAACTATGAAATATATACATGCTAACTGAGACTACTAAATATGGATATGACTAACTACTATTTAAATCTAAAATAATATAACAATATCAGTTTTAAGAATTCATTGTCTCATTTTCAATAACCAACAACCATTCTACTGTGTCTTTTAAAGATTAATTTTGCTGTTTTTGCAAGAACCACCGACATTGAACAAATCATCACAACAGTAAATAGAAAGACTAACCAAGAACCCTGACCGATACTTCCAAGCCCGAGTTTAGGCCAAGCTTGAATGATGTATGGGTGAATAAAAAACACCGAAAAGCTCGTTGATGCCAATGTACACAGAAGCTTATTGGAGTAATTTTCGAATCTATGTAAAAATATCATAAAAAAGAAACACATGAAGATTTTTTGTATAAACACGATATCTACACCAGAATATACAAACGCTGGTTTGTGGAAGTTGCCATATAATCCCAAACTAGCTTGCAGCCCTGCAAGCCCCACAACAATAGCGAGCAAAAAACCATCTTTCCCTTTCAAGCTGCTATAAACATATTCTTTATTTATCGCAGTCGTAATCCCTATCAAATAGACCGGAGAAAAGTAAAATAAGCTTTGAAATACATTGACATTTTCTACTGGCCGATGAACTAACACGGCGACTGTACACAGACTAAAAATGGTAATAATTTGTAACCTCAATGATAAATTCGCATAGCGAACATGTAGAGGAGACAACACAAAGGTGATCAATATAAATGGAATATACCAATACGCTGGCAAGAACCGACCTGAGACGTAGTACTTTATCGACGGAATAAGGTATTCGTGTATCAAACCCGGTTGTGTTGCATCAAAATAGCCATTAAATTCACCTTGAATAAACACCAAGTAAACCGATATCGGTACAATTCCTAGGAACAAGTACGGTAATAGAACATTATTAGCCTTCTTCTTTAAAAAAGAGATATAGTCGAAATTTTTATAAAACACTTCATAAAAAAGATATCCAGAAATAAAAACAAACAATGAGGTTCCGCCTGCTATTATATTGCTTATAAAATAGTCAAAGAAATCCGTTCTTTGTACTCCTGATATTCCATAACTATGAGCTGCCACAATAAACACAATAGCGATAGCTCTGAAATTATTGAACGAATTTATCCACACAATATACAATCCTGTATTCTAACCTGTCTGTAGATATACTAGTGACAAGTTATGATTCGCGACATGACGAATGGTCAATCGCGTTAAACGCCAGAAGCTTACACATTCTTTCAGCACCCTTAGACGACTCGAGCAAACCCTTTAAAGATCTGCGGAATCGGTAGCTTTGTGCGCTAGCCAAAAAATTTACGGTAAGCGCAATTTGTTCCTCTTCGGTAAGCATTTCCCACTGTGAGAATTTTTTGTCATACAGCACTAACTTCGTCTCATTCATGTATGGCCCAAATCGCATAGCCAATTTTTCCGGATACTCTATCGCCGCTGGCACAGAATGCTTTTCAGAGAAACGAGACATCTGCAAATAGGGAGCATACCAAGTCGGTCTCGACCGAATACTCTCAATTAGGTACTGATTAACCTCTTCAAGCGATGCGTTTTGGTAGCGTAAAAAGGAATGCCAACTTAAGATATTCGCAGCCAGTTCATATTGATGAGCACCAACATTGGGCAGATAAAGAGTCGTCTCAACCAACAGCCTCTCGTTACCAACACGTTGCTCATCAAACTCGAAGTTTGCTTCATCACTGTACAGTGAAAGTGAATAAGTCAGACTGCTTGTATATGCAACCTGAACCAACTGGAATAACGAGGAGATAACTAAGATCAACGCTATAAATAGAGGAAGAATGTGCATAAACGCTATTTATTGGCCAACAATCGCTTTGATTTCTCCGTTAGGAGTAACCAGGCAAACTTCGAGTTTGTCACCAAATAACGCTTCCACATTCTTCGAGGTTCTTGGATTACTCGGTATAACCACTCTAGACCGTACTTTTGCATCCAAGAAGGAGCGCGATTAACCTTGCCAGCGACAACATCAAAAGTACCACCTACCCCCATAACAAAGTCGACACCTAACTGATCTCTCCACTTATTAATGAAGTTCTCTTTCTTGGGGGATGTAATTGCAACAAAGAGCAGTCTCGCTCCAGATTGCTTAATCAATTGCACAACACTCTCTTCATCATCCCAAAAATAGCCATGGTGTGTTCCTGCTATAGCGAGATCTGGATGTTTCTTGTGCATCCTAGCTGCTGTCTCTTGAACAATGCTCTCTTCTGCTCCAAGATAAAACACTGGAAATGACTCCTCTTCGGCCATCGCATTAAGTGAATGGAAAAGATCGACCCCTGCCACACGTTCTGGCACTTGATGACCAAGAAAACGAGCGCCCCAAACCACACCCATACCGTCTATATTAATGATATCGCACTCGGTGACGCTTTCTGATAGCGCTTCGTCTTTTCGCATGTTGACGATCTTGGCCACATTAACAACAACATGCTGAGTAAACTGTTTGTCACTAATCCTGCTTTTTATCAAATCTACGGTTTCAGTCATCGTGCCAGAATCCATAGGGCTATTCATAACCATAATTCGCTGCATATTAGTGTTCATCCTGATTTAAGTAGTAAGAAAATGAGTAATACATCCACGCTTGTGTCCAACGCATATAGTTGATTTTGTTAGTGCCTTTTTTATTAACTTGATAAACAAATTGCTTTTTGCCTGGCAAATACAAATGCTCGACTGACCACTTTATGATCTTGCCGATCAACTCAGCGTCACTCTTCGATTTAGACAACTTTGAAAAGGTAATAATCGACTGCGCAACCGAATGTGGATCGAGCGGATATGGATTATCGTTGTAATACCTAGCTAAACCATCTTGCTCAAAAAAATGGGTGCGATAGTAATCTAACCCTTTACCAATAACTTCATCGAATTCCACCGTTGCTAGGCAACGTCGAACAATGTCGAGAGCTTCCAAGTTGTACCCTGTATGGAAGCCATCAATAAACTGATGGTGATGCCTTGCACCATAGACCCAAGAACCATCTGAACGCTGTTCTCGTGCAGATTGTCTGGCAACCTTTAACGCAAGCTGTTTGTAATGATCGTTATCAGTTTCATTAGCAACCGTCGCCACCCAAGCAGCAGCCCATAAGCTCGCATTATGCACAAACGCGGTTTCTCCTGGGATATAGGCAAAGAAGCAACGTCGATCAGACTCCGTATAGAGTGAGTTCACAATAAAATTCGCTGCATCAAGCGCAGGATCTTTGAATCTTTCACTTCCACTCAGCCCCTGTTTATCAAGGATTCTGGCTAGTTCTAACAAAGCTTGAGAAACATAAACGGTCGTGATTACGTTTGGCTTACCTTTGGGCACGTAGAAAGCTCTCGCTTTCCAGTCGAAGTGGTAACCCCAACAACTGTGTTTCCATTGCTGCTTATCGCACTCTTGAGTCAATAGCCAGTCGCCAAGCTCTACGCTTAAATCGAGATACTTTGTTTCTTTCGTTCTTTTGTAGTCTTCAAGCATGCCCAGAATAAACAAACCTATCCCTTTCGGATTACGTTTTTTAGGAACACCCGCCAAAGGGCGAAAATTGATTGGAGAGCGTTTAAAGAGCTGGATCCAAGCTAAACCCACCAATCCTTTCTTTAGTCTAGGAAGAACATCAAATAGACGACTATTCAATCCATCAAATGGGTCATAACCACTAAACTCATCTAAGACTGACTCTGACAATACTTGTTGTTTAACCACAAGAGCATTATTTCGGACCTCTGCTAACGTCACTTTTTCTTTCCTTGTTTACCAATCATTTCTATGCAGAAATGAGAATTTAATTCGAAAATGGCTATCACAAACTTGTGCCTGTATAAAAAACACCTCAGCTTCTCCGCAAGATAGTCGTACATGAGCCCCTAACATCAAGATCGGTGGTGCTTTTCTCTCGCTCATACTCTTTAAATAACATTGATATTGTTACTAACCATAGGAGGGTTAAATAGTTGGGAATTGGTCCAATCGCCCCACTTTCCAACGCTCCAGTAACGAGGATAAAAATAAAAAGTGAAGAAGCTAACTTTGATTTAAAAGTAACCAAAAAGTAGACTTGAATTGCTAGAATAATGAATACAGGCAATGAACCAATAACACCTGATGACAACAAAAGCTGCAGAATAAATTGGTGGCTATTGACTGTCGTCCAACCCCAACTTGTTTCAAAATGAAGGGGAAGGAGTTGTTTTGATGCAGCATACCCGTACCCAAGCCACGGCTTTTCAGCGATCAATTCGGTAACAACCTCCCAAATCATTGTTCGTCCAGTAAAGGTAAATAGCTCTTCAAGACCTCCACTTCTGGTTAGTGATGGTAATATATTCAAGTAAATTTCTGTCGCCCAAATAGTCGTCGCTAAAGTCAAACCGATAAATAGCAAATAGACGATAGACGCATAGCGCCTGTGCAAAAAGTAGTAACTAGTCGCCAAAATGAGCGCTAACATTGACGTTCTACTTTGCGACAATAAAAGAACAGCAAGAATAGCGGTAAACAAGACATATTTTATTCGTTCTGGTCGGCCATGTCCTTTTACTACCAATAGTAGAAATAAACTTAGCGCTGAAACTTGGCCAATAGCATTGGCGTTACTCCCAATACCTTTGAACCTTACCCCTTCGATATACCCCATATCATTCCAGTACTCTTGAAGAGCAATACTTGGAATGGCGACATAGAAAATCAAGGAAAGTATGCAGATCCCTAGTGAGGCCAATAGGAACGCATTCGTTGCCTGCTGATAATCAAACAGGCGAAACATGACGATGCTCGTTAGCACGAATATGCAAAAAACAAGCGATGCCATTATCGAATAGCTTCCTGCTGGAGAAGTTGGTGACTGAATCAGAATTAAAGCTGCATATATTAAAATCATCCACTGAGGCAATGACATTGGCCTCAAGTTAATCCTTAATGCGAAGAACAGGCTAATCGCACCGCAGAACAACCAAACAAACGCTTTAATAACCAACTGTAGGTCCATACCCTCGGACTCGACACCTCTATTCCTAAACGTAGAAACAGTGGCAACAATCAGCAAGATATATATTGCCAATACGAACTTATTGCTAATTCTGATGATCACGATCTATTCCCATAACTTTGTGTAAGGAAAGTGCGACGATAATGAGCCAGCCAATTGCCATCGAACTCGGCATTGCGAACACACCAAGGTAACTAATAGATGCAACTAAAAACAGTTGAGCGCTCAGTGCACACACAACCCGATTGATAAACATTTGTTTGGCCATTTTCGTTATGTATAACGCGTTCTCTAGAAAGTGACCAAATATCATGAATACGTAAGCAATAGAAAACGGAAGGAGCACTTGCACCAAATCTTGGTATTTCCCGGAATACAGCAATTCGTTTATTTCATCAGAGAAGAAAATCGTAGCTGTCATATATGGCATTGCAATCAGCCCAACAATCGCCATCGACTTCATCAAGCTCTTTATTAATGCTGACTTACCCTGTGAATGGTACTTTTTTGAAGAGTCCACTTTATCAAACGAGTCCACTGCACTGATCAATACTTGTACAGGTTGAAGAAGGTTTCGAGCAACAGATAACAATGCAACCAATCCTGGACCGAAAATAAACCCTGAAGAGATAATTAATAAGTTGTTATAGCCACCAAAAGCAAACCCGCTCAAGATTTCATATTTCTGCAATTTGAGTTGTTTACTTACGAACTGCCTATCGAAACGCCAGCTTATTTTAACTTCAGCCTTTACCAACAACGTAGCAATAATGAATGAAGCTGGGTAGGCATAAATAACGTCGAGAGATAAAACATATAGAGCCGAGCTCAAGACGAATAGTAACGACGCATTAGTAATACATAGCCTAAGAATGTTCTGGTAGTCACCTCTACGCCATAATAGCCTTCTCTTAAACTCATAGACCCACAAAGACAAGCTCAATACCAAGCAATACGTCGCCCACTCAATAACGCTAAGAGAATTCATAATGCAGAAAACAACAACAATTACCGTACTAATCACGCCGATAATCAGTGATGAGAAAAATGAGGTCTGATTTAAAGACCTCACAAACGATTCAGTGAAATCACTGGAAATCGATAAAGGTATCGAAATCAAATTTCTTTGAATTCCCTGAAAGAAAATGACCGTGGCTAAACAAAGGGAATATGCGCCCAGAACATGTTCGCTCGCCACGTTGGCCAAAAACACAAAGAAGACAAACGTTCCCCCAGAGTAAAACATTTGATCCGCAAGAGCGGTAAAGACCTTAAGCTTCATTGATTTTCTCAGCGATCAAGCCTGCTTTGTAAGACCAGCGCTCTCTGTCCATATTAAGCTTTTGGCATTCCCCTTTAATAACAGCTGTACGTAAGTGCTCAACAAATTCATCATAATCATTAGTGACTTCGATGTTCGATGTACCAAACTCATCCCAACCATTGAAAAACGTTGAAACAATTGGTTTTCCAGCGGTCAAATATTCTTTAAACTTGACTGGACTACAGAACTTAATCCACTCGTTTTTCTGCCAGTACATAGTCAGTACATCACATGCATGTAGGTAAGCAGGCACTTCTTCTTGGCTCTTTTTACCAAGGAAGTGAATATTTTTCGGTATCGACTGTTTCGAAAAGTGCTCTCCCATACTGACCTCTCCTACTAGAAAAAATTCAGCATCCGGAATCTGCTTAGCTGAGTACAGTAAAAGGTCAATATCAAACGTGTGAGAATCGATGGCCCCTACAAACATAATCTTTGGTTTAGTCGTTGATGCTAGCTCGGTTTCTCGTTGCTTTAGCTGTTGATCAAAAAACACATCAGCAACCCCATGAGAGACATGTAAAGTTGATTTTGCTAGTTTATGTTCTTCGTTTTGTAACGCTTTCGAACAATAGATGACTAATCCCGAATCTTTGATCAGTTTATCAACACTCTTCTTAATAAACTGGGTATCTCCATCCGCCAGCATTTCATTTTTGTCCGTACGCTGGTAAACCACATTGTCTTTTTTTAGATCGATAGCATCTGAAATCGTTGGCGTTACCACCCACATAAGTGGCTGACGTATGCCCAACTTTTTAGTGATGTATGCGACTTGAGCCTTTAGGAAAAGATTAGAGAGAAACGAAAGCATTTTTCCTGGTACATAGATTGGTGAATAAACGTAAAAATTATCTTCAACTTGTACAAAACCTCGAGAAATGCTCTTCAATTTCCGCTTAATTTTATCAGCAATGTTGGAAGTTTTTCCTAATGTAGGAACACGCATACCTACCGAATTGATAAACAGTACCTTTTGTTCTTTTGACAGCTCTCGCATCACCTTCATATCAAAGTGGCCTTTGTTGTGATACCACCAGTCAGCACCGCCAAAACACACAATACCATCATAGTTATTCAGTTTAGCCATGCTTTATAGACCTCGTGTATCGATAATCACTTTTTTGGCAAAGCTTGTTTTATCAGCCAATTTGAATTGTTTGTGATCAACGAGAACAACAACAATATTCGCTCGTTCAATCGCGCTTTCAAATGAGGTTAACTCTAGATCTTTTTGTTTCAATTTCTCTGGAAGCTCATCAATATTAGGTTCTACGAGCAACAGTTCACCGACGTTACGTTGAGTCAACTCTTCAACTATTTGTAGTGCTGGACTTTCACGCAGATCATCAATGTCAGCTTTAAATGCTAGCCCCAAACAAGCGACAACTGGGCGTTTAAACTCATCGGCAGATTTTTCAATTTGCTCTATGACATGGAATGGCTTCGAATCATTCACAAGCCTTGCCTGACGAATGAGTTTCGCGTCATCAGGGGCACTGTCGACAATAAACCAAGGGTCAACGGCAATACAGTGACCACCGACACCCGGACCAGGGTTCAAAATATTAACCCTTGGGTGGCGGTTAGATAGCTTGATCAATTCCCATACATTAATTTTTAGCTTTTCACAAATAATGGAAAGCTCATTGGCAAACGCTATGTTGACGTCTCGGAAAGAGTTTTCTGTCAACTTGGCCATTTCGGCAGTTCGAGCATTGGTAACGATGCACTCTCCGCGAACAAACGTTTGGTACAGTTCAGAAGCCCTTTCACTACATGCTGCTGATAGACCACCAATGACGCGATCATTAGAGACTAGTTCCTGAATAACATAACCCGGTAGAACCCGCTCTGGACAATGGGCAATTTTGATATCTGCGCTATCACCACAATCTTGAGGAAAGCTAAGATCTGGTCGTGCTTCTTTGAGCCAGTTGGCTAACTTCTCTGTCGCACCAACAGGTGAAGTCGATTCCAATACAACTAGGTTGCCTTTTTCTAAAACTGGAGCGATTGAGCGTGCCGCCGATTCAACATATGACAGATCGGGTTTATGATCACCACAATCACTGTGTAGAAATGGCGTTGGTACGGCTACCATAAAGGCGTCTGCTTTTTCTGGGGCAGTCGTTGCTCTTAAGTTTCCAGTAGCTACAACACCTTTGACGATAATATCTAAATCTGGCTCAACAATATGGATATTGCCCGCATTGATAGTCTCTACAGCATTTTGGTCAACATCGACACCAACAACGTTAATACCTCGTGATGCGACGACGGCTGCCGTAGGCAAACCGATATAACCTAACCCGATTACAGAAACTGTTTTAAAAGACATAAAAATCCCTTCAACTAAATGCCAAAATTTGAAAAATAACTAAATTGAAATAACTGCTAAAAATGTTCTTTGATGATGTTAACGATGCGCTTACTTGTCTTGCCGTCACCGTAAGGATTATGCGCCAAACTCATTTTCTGATAAGCCTCATCATTTAGCAGCAGCGTTTCGACCTCGTGAACAATGGTATCTTTGTCTGTACCGACCAATTTAACAGTTCCTGCTTCTACGGCTTCTGGACGCTCTGTGGTGTTTCTCATAACCAGTACAGGCTTACCTAGAGAAGGCGCTTCTTCTTGAATACCGCCTGAATCCGTCAGAATGATATGTGCTTTGTTCATCAGATAAACGAAAGGTAAATAGTCTTGAGGCTCAATTAAAACAACGTTATCTGCACCTGAAAGCAGTCGATTCACTGGCTCTCTCACATTTGGGTTTAAATGCACTGGATAGACAATTTGACTATTTGAATGTTTACTGGCGATCTCTTTCAATGCCTGGCAAATATTCTCAAAACCACTGCCAAAACTCTCGCGTCGATGTCCGGTTACAAGGATCATTTTTTTATCGCTGTCTATCTGCGCAAAGGTATTTGCATACAGTACAGAGAGTTCCGGATCACTCTCTAACTTTTCAGTAACAGCAAGTAGCGCATCAACGACGGTGTTACCAGTGATATGAATCCCTTGTTCAATGTTTTCTTTACGCAAGTTGTTGTACGAAGTTCTTGTCGGTGCGAAATGCAGCGTAGATATCGCTCCCGTTAACTTGCGATTTCCTTCCTCTGGCCATGGGGAGTATATGTTCTGCGTGCGCAGGCCTGCTTCTACATGACCAATCGCGATCTGCTGATAATAAGCTGCTAGGCTGGTTGATAAGGTTGTTGCCGTATCACCATGAACTAACACAATATCTGGCTTAAAAGACTCCAAAATTGGTTTTAAACCTAACATAATGTTTGACGTTACTTCGTAGAGGGACTGACCTGGCTTCATAATATTTAGGTCGAAATCGGGCTTGATTTCAAAAAGTTCTAAGACTTGATCAAGCATTTCTCTGTGCTGCGCCGTCACACACACTTTGGAATCGATCCCCTCTGCGCCAGCCAGTTCATGGACTAATGGTGCCATCTTGATGGCTTCTGGACGCGTCCCAAAAACTGAAAGTACCTTAATATTCTTATCCATTGTCATCCCTACGATTGTCCATACGCATAAGTGGCGTACTCTGAATATGTATGCTTCCCTTTTTTCGGTGCTGGAACTTGATTTAGCACCACTCCATCGATAGCAATTGTGTGTTTGGTAAAGAGCGTCATCGTATGTTTGTAAACAGACTTAGTCGTACTATTCGCTTTAAGAACTAAGATAATTCCCCCTGTAATTTTTCCGACAATAAACGAGTCTTTTACTGGCAGTATCGGCGGCGTATCGATGATAATTCGGTCATATTTAGTTTCTAGATCTCGAATCATTTCTGCGAAGCCTTGGCTTCCTAACAACTCCTGAGGATCGGGAGCAACCATACCAGCACTCATAACATCTAAGTTGCTTCCTTCAATACTTGTAATACTCTCTTCAAGCGGGTGATTCATCAGCAGGTGATTAACCAACCCAGGTGTAGATGGGTTTAATTTGAATCGTTGAGCAATTGAAGGCTTTCTCAAGTCACAATCGATTAAAAGAACCTTTTCTAACTTAGAAAAAGAGAGCGCCAGATTCACAGAAGTTGTGGTCTTTCCTTCTCCTGGAACAGAGGATGAAACAGCGATGAGCTTTCTTTGCGTGTTGTGCAGACTCAAAACTAAAGAAGTACGAATTGAGTCAATAGATTCTTGGAAAACAACAAACTTGTTATTACCAAACACACTAGAGTCGAGCGGTGACTTCTTATACATCTTATCTTTGATCTTCGGAATAGTACCTGTCGGTAGCAACCCGAGTTTATTCTCAAAGTCTCGCGATGATTCGATAGTATTATTGAAAGCATCTTGGGCAATAACCACGACAAGTGCAAATCCCAAACTCAGCGCAAAGGCAAGTGCCACGATCAGTTTTCTATTTGGTTTGCTTGGTGACTCCGGTATAAGGGCATAGTCGCTGAATCGAGCATTAGAAGAACTGAAGTCACTGGTTGCAGAAGCCTCTTTTTGTCTCGTTAGAAACAAGTCATAAAGCTTGGCGTTGGTATCAACATCTCGCTTTAGAACATCGTATTCTCTCTTAACGATACTGAGTGATTGAAACTCATCTTTTTTGGCTAGTAGCTCTTCTCTTAACAACATTTCTTGGTTAACCGCGCTTGCTAGTTCTTTCTCAATACCATTGACCAACTTGGCAACCACGCGATTTGCACGAAGTGAAATAGTTTCCAGCTGAGCCTGCGCTTGGATCATTTTATCGTGCTTAGGTCCGTAGCGTTTAGAGAGTTCACTCACCCGTTTCACGGCTTCTGATTCAGCTTGACGAATATCGCGAATCTGGGGGTGATTAGAAATCAATGGTATAGAAGCTAAGGCTGCCACCTCTTTACTTTCGCTTTTTCTTAAGGCGCTATAGATAGACTGTGTTTCTATACGTTTTTCTATCGCTTTTGCAATACGATCAGTTAAGTTCGACAACTCTGAACTGGTTAACGCTACGATGCCACTGTCATCAATCAACTCCTGCTGCTTTAGAAACGCTAACAATTTGGTTTCAGATTCATCGAGCTTGTTCTTTAGTTCACTCAGACGCGAATTGATCCAACTTGTCGCTTGTTCTGTAGCGAGAAGCTTTGACTCTAAATTGTTCTCAATAAACGCATGGCCTACTTCATTGGCAATCTGTGCTGCAAGCTTTGGATCTTCCGCCTCGAAGCTAATCTTAACGAGTTGGGTTTTACGAATAGGTTCAATCGATAGCTTCGCTTTAAATGCTTTAAGAACTTTTCGATTTACCTGTTGCTCTTCGTCAATTTGGGCCGATTGTTCCCTATCCTTCTCTGACAGATAAGCTTTAAGAACAGTGAGTTCACTTAGCGCCGATTTAAGCTGAGAAAAAAGACCGGGATCAACCTGTCGTAATGACGCGTTAAACTCCTCGACACTTGCCAAGTCTAACTTGTCAATAACTCGTTGCGCGACTTGGTTAGACTTGAGTATCTCTAACTGAGTTTGATAGTACTCTTTTGTACTCGTATCAAAACCAACGATTTCTTCAATGGAAACCGCTTTTTTTGTCGACGAATCAATGAGCAAAGTTGCGGTCGCCTTGTATACTGGTGTGATCGACAACACTACGAGTACCGTGATGGCACTACAAAGCACTGCAAAAATCACTATTGGCAACCACCTCGTTTTAATCAAGTGTATGTAGTAGCCTAGGTCTAGAAGTTGAGAATGTGGAACAGTCTCAGATTGGGAATTCATTTTTAAATCCATGTTAAACGGGGCTAAAAGAAACTTTGTTCGATGACAATGATGTCACCAGGCAATACGGAAGAGGAAAGTTTGGCTTTATTCTTCGTTTCATCATCGCCTGCCTTAGATACGAATACTTTGTTCCGAGCAGCCCTATCCGTAAAACCACCCGCCAAAGCAATGGCCTTATCAACGGTTAATCCTGGCTGGTATTCGTAACCACCGGGCTTTTTAACTTCACCATTGACATAGATACTTCTAAAACCAACGACTGAGACGCGTACTTTTGGCGAGATCAAGTAATCACCCTTCAATCCAATGTAAATCTCTTGTTTTAGCTGTTCAGGAGTTTTACCAATCGCCTCGAGTTGGCCTAGGTACGGGTAGTCAAAGCTACCGCTATTATTTATGTACAGCTCATCTATAGACAAATCATCTTCACCATAAACAGAGATTTGGATCTTGTCCCCAGCACCCAATTTGTATGTCCCTTGAAAAGCGACTGCCTGTAAACTGAACAATGCAGTGGCTAACAGTAGCAAGGTATGAAAGCTCAACCTCATTTCAAATATCCTTAATATCTTGGTGCAATTACAGAACTAGGTTTACAGACAAATACCAAACGTTCTGTTTGTAACTGTTTTCATTTATGGTCGAGTTGACCCTCTCGTACTTCCAACCTAGAACTAAATCAGTGATATCATTTAAGGTGTAACCAAGTGCTAATCTGTTTGAATAAAAATCGTCATCACGGTTTGAGCTTGAGTAGTCGCTATTTCGTAGCAAGAGTTCAATATCGCTGTAAAAGTTGCTTTTCCAATGGTGCTTCCAGCCCGATGTTAGAAACTTGTCTTTCACATAGTTTCGTCCTTGTTCAGGGTCACGAACGCGCTGCCCACCCAATAACGTCACCTGCGAGTGCTCCAGTGGATTCCAAGTCAAATCAACGTCCCAACTAAATCCGGTAAACTGATCCTTTTGAGAATCTTCGTAATCTTTGTTTTGCAGACCAAGTCGAAGCTTACCGGTTGTTTTTCCAGACATATCCCACTTGGAGCCAATCATATAGAATTGATCAAGGCTATCTTGAGAGCGGGTTGTCGCCGGGTCAGCTAAATCATAGTTGCGCTTGACTAACTCGATTTCAAACAAGGCCTGAGTCGCCGGCATCACTCGATAGTAAAATGCCGAACCGCCACTAACTTCATCAAAATCTTTATATTTAGTACTCAACTGAGCTAGGTTTGGATTGCTGATGTCACGGTAATTCTTATAACTACGATCCAAGTAACCCAATGAAAGCTCTAGCCTTCCTTTCGCACCGTCACTACCGTAAACATAAGTACTATTGATGTCGTTAATCAGATACTCAACCGGATCGGTAACTACGGTTGAAAGTGAATCGCCCGCACTCAGTCCGGTACCCCTCTCCTCATGGAGCAAGAGCAAGTTATAATTTAAAGACACGCCGTGCTTAGAATTTAACCTGATAAAGTTGTTGGTAATAAACTTGTGATCTAAAAAATTGTCGTCACTGCTATCAAAATAAGTGCCTGAAGAAATCTGGTATGCTACCAGATGCTCGTTGCCACCACGGTCAGACTCAAAAGCAATACCTGGCTCCAATACCAAAACACCTGACGACTCTGGCTTCTGACTGCTAGAAAAACGACCGATGTTATCATTGTGTTCGAGGCTACTTTCAAACAGCGGTGTGATTCTTATTCCCGACTCAGTAATATAGCCACGCTCTTCATTCGCATGAGCAGCATAGCAGGCACAACTTGTAAGCAGTGAAAGTGCGATTGTTGATTTATTAAGTTTCATCTAAAATCCTTAATATGCTGTTTTTGCGACAAAACCTTTAAATATGGTTAGAAATATGATTCTCAAATCTAATGACAGGCTCCAGTTTTGGATATATTTGAGATCGTACTCGACGCGTTTTTCCATTTTTTCAAGCGTATCGGTTTCACCTCGATAGCCACTAATTTGGGCCAATCCGGTAATTCCGGGCTTAACCTTATGTCTCAACATATATTTGTCGACAATTTGGCGATATTCTTCGTTGTGCGCAACAGCATGTGGTCTTGGTCCGACGATAGACATTCTTCCTTGAATTACGTTGATAAACTGAGGCAGTTCGTCAAGAGAAGTTCGTCGAATAAAAGCGCCAAACCTCGTCACTCTGGGATCATTTTTGGTCGCTTGTTTTACAACATTTCCGTTATCGGTCGTATTCATAGAACGAAACTTCCACACCTTAATTGCCGCTCCATCTAATCCGTAGCGTATTTGTTTGAAAATAATAGGCCCTGGCCCAGATAACTTGACACCAATGGCTACGAACAATAAAACCGGGCTAATTAACAACGCAATCAGAGTCGCTAGCACAACATCTTCGATGCGTTTCACAACACTCGCCAGTCCATAAAATGGAGTATCTTGAACGCTGATTGTTGGACTATTACCAATGGTTCTCCAACGCGCTTGCATTAATTCATAAGTATAAATATCCGGTATCAAATAGACTCGAGCAGTAGTATCAGAAAACATTTTAACCACATCTTTTACTCGCTTAACTTCTCCCATAGGCAGAGCGATATAAACGTGTCGAACTTCGCGCTTCTTGGCTTTCTCGACCGAATCTTTTATGGTTCCTAATATCGGCTTACTCAAGCCATCTTTAGCCAAACGACTTGGTTCTCTATCATCATAAAAGCCAACAAAATCAAGGCTAGAAGACTTGTCATTAGCAATGTCATGCGCCAAGCGAATACCAGCATTTGACACGCCAACAATTATCGCCTTTTGCTTATACTGGTGCTTTTTATAATGCGAACGAATAAGCTGGTTTCCCGCTAATCTACTTGAGATGATTAGGAGCGGCGTCGCAAGCATCCATGTAGTTATCACAACTCTAGAATGCACTTCCGTCCATTTGGTAAAAAAAGCGAAAAGTAAAAGGACAAGTAAAGTTTGCAGCCAAGCACCAATAATGTTCTTAAATTCGTGTCGTTGAACAAACACCCCATTATATCTATACAGCCCTGATTGCTCGGCAAAAAATACAAACAAGAGAGCCGACAATAGTCCGGAAATAGTATAAATCTTAGAGAAATCACCTAGGTAAATTGTGGATACCGCCAAAAGAAATGAAACAATCACAATTCCATCAACCATTCGATAGAGAGCGCTTGATTCATTTTCACCGAATTTAACCTTACTGTGCGTTGTCATATCCATATTTAGGTACGCTACCGCCTCTAAGTCGTAGCTCTTAGAGTTATTGAGTTAATAAACATTTAATTTCTACGTATGGCTTCCACATAGACAAATAAAAGCGCAATCATTTTTATTTATTAGCAAGCAGAAAGTAAAGTCTCATTTTTGATAAACAAAATAAGTTCTTTAGATGGTTAAATATCAGCCAGAAAATATTACAAAAATATTATCAAACCCTTCAATAAATGGAGCTTCGATCTCATTACCGCTTAATAGCTAGGAAAGCCACCAGGCATTCTCAATTATTGGACATGAGATCGTCAATTGTCACATTTAAGACAAATTGGCAGACCAGCACTTATTTATTGCATTCTATTTGACAATCTCAATAAATTATCAACCTGTGATTGAGTTGGGCATTTTATAAAACCCACAAAAGGTGATATTCAAGGTTAGGTTATGGATTTAATGAAGCACTGTAGATAGCGCTTTTGATTTACGATGAATAATTCGATGATATTTATATAATTGGGCGGTTAAGCCGTTCATTTCATTTTAATGAGACCCAATGCTTTCAGTTTGCGATAAACCGTATTTCTGCTGACTCCAAGAACGCGAGATACCTTACTGACATTCCCATTATGGGTATGGTAGGTATCGATTAATGCTGAATTCAATGTCGACTTCAAATCCAATGTTTCAATCTCGCTCTCGCTTGCTACTTCTCGTAACGGCTGGGCAAAGTGTGATGGAACATGTTCAATCCCAATTTCGCTAACATCACTTGCAATCAAACAGGTTACCTTCAACAGGTTATCTAGCTCCCTTAGATTGCCCGGCCATCGATAACGAAGTAGCGACTGTATTAAGGAAGAGGTAATTCTTTGCCCGTTCTGCTGGTGTTTAGCGTGTATCGCATGAATTATTGCTAGTTTGTCTTCACGGTGATAGAGAGAAGGTAAACTAACCACTAATCCATTGAGGCGGTAATAGAGATCTTGCCTGAACCTCCCCTCAGCAACCAATTGAGTGAGCTCTTGGTGTGTCGCCGCTATTACTTGAATATCCACTTTATAGGACTGGGCAGATCCTACTGGCATAACGATCTTGTCTTGCAACACAGTTAACAGACGACACTGCGCATCTAGCGGCATCTCCCCTATTTCATCCAAAAACAAGATTCCTTTGTCTGCTTGCCTTATACGCCCACAGTAGCCTTGTTTATTCGCCCCCGTAAACGCACCTGATGCATGGCCAAACAGTTCAGACTCTATTAAATCTTTGGGCAAAGCGCCGCAGTTAACTGTTACAAGTGGTTGTTTATTGCGTGCACTATGTTTATGTAGCGCTTTTACAAACTCACCTTTACCCACTCCTGTTTCACCCAGTATCAATAAACTAATGTCACAACCCATAACCTTATTGGCCTGCTGCCACGCTTGCTCTACTTTGTCGTCACCGTAATGGAGTTCACTTGCCACACTCAGCCATTTCTTACCACGAAATTTATTGCCCAAACTCTTTTTTTCAACAAAAAACTGACTCTGTTGTTGAGGCTGATTTAGCAAGTTTTCAAAGTGCTCCCCAACTAGAGGCACGTGAGGGATAAGCCGACTCGCCACCTGATTATGAGCGATCACGTGGCCGCTATCATCAGCAATAACAATTCCCTGCCAGCCGCTTTGTAATACTGATTCATTGTTGGCAAGGTTGATCTGCAATGCGCCTTCTGGGATGTGTGTCAGCATGTAGTTTTCAACCAACTGCACCATGTTCTGTACCAAAAGTTGGGTAGTCATATCATGTTTACTTTGCTCACTAGTTATATCCAGAATCCCCACTAGCTCACCAAAGTGGTTAAACAGTGGACTTGCCGAACAACTTATAAATCGGTGCTGTTTAATAAAGTGCTGCTCGCCAATAATAGATACCGCTCTCTTTTCGAACAAGGCTGTGCCTATGGCGTTAGTTCCTTTCAGTTTTTCCTGCCAGCAGGTTCCTGACTCCAAGGCAATAGACATCAATTTCTCACGAAACTTCTCTTGCCCCCAACTGGCAAGAATCACCCCTTCGTCATCAGTCAAGATTAATCGGCTATCACTGCGCGACAACACTTGACTGAATAGAGGAAGAGCGCATTCTTCAACAGCCTCTATTACACCTTGCGCCTTGTATCGCCTCTCTTTTAGTAACGCGTTTGAAACATTGATATCTTCCGGCTTTTTGATTTGCTTTAAGCCTGCGATTGCGCTTCTTTGCCATGAAGAAGCTAGCCATTTATCAGATTGTATCGTTTGTAGTTCCATACCTGTTCCAACTTTGAACAATTGAGTTGTACCATTTTGGAACAGTTGAACAATTCATTAACAAGCCGTTCCTCTCACCATTGTTTTAAACATGCCAGCTTAAGCCTTGACTACTCTAGCGCTCGAAAACAAATACAACAAGTCATTAACATTTGGTCTGTGATTTGCGTTAACTAACACGATGCCATAAGAAGTGTTCACCTAAGTGTGATGACTTCAAGCCAATAATGAATGAGAAAAATAAGGATATTTTATGATTTACGCACAACCGGGCAACCAAGACTCTGTCGTTAACTTTAAAAGCCATTACGACAACTACATTGGGGGAAAGTGGGTAAAACCCGTTTCGGGCGAATATTTTGAAAACACCTCCCCAGTCAATGGCAAAGCATATTGTAAAGTTGCCCGTTCAGGTGAAGCGGACATTAGCCTAGCGCTTGATGCCGCTCATAATGTCAGATTAAGTTGGGCTGCTACGAGCGTAACCGAACGCTCGAATATTCTGCTTAAGATAGCGGATCGCATTGAAGCAAACCTTGAAGAACTTGCAGTTGCTGAAACGTGGGAAAATGGTAAACCGGTACGTGAAACACTGGCGGCCGATTTACCACTCGTTGTCGATCACTTCCGTTATTTTGCCGGTTGTATCCGCGCCCAAGAAGGCAGTGCCGCTGAGCTAGATACCAATACGGCGAGTTATCACTTCCCGGAACCCATTGGTGTCGTTGGTCAAATTATCCCATGGAACTTCCCGATGTTAATGGCTGCTTGGAAACTTGCTCCTGCTCTTGCAGCAGGCTGCTGCGTGGTGTTAAAACCTGCTGAACAAACGCCTACATCCATTCTTCTACTAATAGAAAAAATTGGTGACCTCATTCCAGCCGGAGTGATCAACGTTGTTAATGGATTTGGTAGTGAAGCAGGCCAAGCACTCGCGACGAGTAACCGCATTGCCAAACTCGCATTTACAGGCTCTACTGAAATCGGCAACCATATCCTTAAATGTGCTGCAGAGAGCCTAATCCCGTCGACAGTTGAGCTTGGGGGTAAATCCCCAAACATCTATTTTCCAGATATCTTCGAGCACGAAGACGAATACCTTGAAAAATGTATTGAAGGGACTTTGTTGGCCTTCTTTAACCAAGGGGAAGTGTGTACCTGCCCTTCGCGGGTATTAGTGCACGAATCTGTCTATGATAAGTTCGTTGCCAAGGTGGCAGAGCGAGCTAAGAGCATCCAGCAAGGCAACCCACTTGATACCGATACCCAAGTAGGTGCGCAAGCTTCTCAAGAGCAGTTTGACAAGATCTTGAGCTACCTTGAAATTGGTCGCCAAGAAGGTGCAAAGGTTGTGTTTGGTGGTCAAGTAGCAGAGCAAAAAGACGATATTGAGTCTGGTTACTACATTCAACCTACGTTGCTTGAAGGCAACAACAAGATGCGCGTGTTTCAAGAAGAGATCTTTGGTCCAGTCATTGCTATTACCAAATTCAAAGATGAAACAGAAGCATTGGCGATTGCCAATGACACCGAATACGGATTGGGTGCAGGGGTCTGGACTCGTGATGCGAACTTGGCTTACCGCATGGGTCGAAACATCGAAGCCGGTCGTGTCTGGATCAACTGCTACCACGCCTATCCAGCTCATGCTGCTTTCGGTGGCTACAAAAAATCGGGTATTGGACGAGAAACACACAAAATGATGCTCGACCATTACCAAAACACGAAAAACCTGTTAATCAGCTACGATGTAAACCCACTAGGTTTCTTCTAATTCGCTCTCAGAGCGCCTCGAGGCGCTCTTTTCTTCATTCCGACGCTTGAATTTATCATTGAGATAAAGAGCACCACTAGCGACAAGGGCAAGAAGCGACACAGTAAACAATGCTGGCATTTTTAGAATCCAAGCGAATGTTGCTGCAAGAAATGCTACGAAGGTAATCATGCGGCTACTAGACATGACTCTGCCGAGTTTTCTACTCATAAAGCCTCCTAATCATTGGTTAAAGTGGCCATACAAGACAAATAATTGGCCTCAACTTGACTCACTGAATTATGCCATTGAGCAAGCTAAATTAACCTAAATAGACCTCAAAATAGCTATCTGTGTGAAGGCCCGCATGCTGGTTGAGTAGTGTTTATAGATAGACGTCATAAAAAAAGTAGACCGTCATTGCCACGCTTGAAAGGGCAACAAAACCTTTCACATAGTGCTGTTCAACTTGCCTAGAAACTCTTGCCGCCACATAACCGCCTGATAATGTGCCCAGCATCACCGCTCCCCCACGTAACCAGTCGATTGAACCTTCGGCAATAAACACCGCTATCGCAATGATTGAAACAGACGATGAAATCAATAATTTAAGACCATTCATTTGGTTGATATCCGTGTACCCAGCCAACACCAAATAACTGAGTACGACTACACCAAGCCCCGCATTGAAGAAGCCTCCATATGCAGAGACGACAACTAACAGCAAAGAAACTGAACCCAACGCCCAAAATGGATGCAACGATGTCGATTTTGCTAAGCGACTCGCCAACTTATTGATTTGGCGTCCAAACAAAAAAAGCGAAGTTGCAAACAATAGTAACCAAGGGATTGCAATAAGGAACTGACTTTCCGATACGCTCAGCAATAAATACGCGCCTAACCCTCCGCCAATTAAGCTAAGAGTAATGATCAGCGTAAGAGAGCCATTTGACTTAGCAATGTCTTGACGAAAGCCGTAAGTCCCACTGAGATAGCCCGCGCATGCCGCGAAAGTATTGGTCGCATTAGCAATAACAGGAGGTACACCGACGAACATAAGTGTTGGAAAGGTGATAAAGCTCCCACCACCAGCAATGCTATTCAGTATCCCTCCTAGAACACCTGCCCCAAACAACAGAATCCATTCCATAGTGTTCGCTAAGTTGTGTTAGGAGTCTGTCACTCTAACCTGAACCCGACATCAAACAAATACCGAGTAGTGAACTTTGTGGCTTAATCTACTGAATATCTAGCGCAACTTCTTTCCAACCCTGCAGTTCATCACGATAGTACTTGGTTTGTTTAGAGGTCATTGAGTTGATCACTTGTATAAGGTAGCGGTTTGCGACCTGCTTATTGTAATCAATTTTTTGCTCTAGTTCTGGAGCATAGAAACTATTGGGGTTAAACATTAGCTGTCGAAATTCAGGTTGAAACTTTGCCATATCTAGCCTGTTAGATAAAAGGGCATTGACCTCGATACGCATTTTAGTCTGGTGGTGAATCCAGTCGTGGGAAGTCACATACAATTCGTCGACCCATTTATCCAATAGTATGTGTTGCTGCTTGGTAAGGTTGCCGATCCAAGTTTCCAAATTCTCTTCAATACGAGCTTTATAGCGGGCTTTAATTTCTGGGTCTGGAAGCTTTTGGTATTTCCTTTTGTATTTAGTGTGACGAACACGAATGTTGTTCATCAACTCTTCTACTTGGTCATTGGATAGCTCGCGGGCAACAGCATAAAGTTCTGGTGCAACTCTCGCGACAAGGCGCTGTGAATGTTGTTGGAACTTCACTTCCTGCACCTCAAGTTGCTCTAGCGTAAAAGTAGTGGGATCTATTGCCATCAACTCATCGAGATGTTCAATGTAATTCGGGATTTCTTCCGTTCGATGCCATTCACTCAGCACAGCAACCTTCTGGCTGACTATCTCTTCCTGAGAGTCATTGAGTTCAACATAATCGTCTAAGTACTCGAGTAATAGCCAATCCATATTGTTATACACAAACTTGGTACTACATCCGGATAGAGCCAAACACACGGTTAACAGTATTCCTAGTTTTCTCATTGCTTCGTCCTGCGCAACACACTGCAAACACCATTATTCTTAACATAGACACTTTAAGCATTTGTGTCTGTAACAACAATTCTAGCAACTTCAATACCAATCTAGGTCAATTAGTATTTAAGTGCTACCGGAGCAAACACTTAAATGCTGTTCGAAGCAAGTTTACCTACAACACACTGTAACAAAGCGGCAATAGATACCCGTTGACCTAGCCATAACATTTCCACTCGGTGACTAACCCTATATTGACTTAGTCATGAACGGGTTACAAACGTAAAGGAAAGCTTTACAAAAACTGGGCTTCTCCTTACACAGCCTGACAGACTCCTTACGCGTACTGGCGTAGTATTTTACGTGAAGGTCACCCATCAGGAGAAAAGGTTATGAAAAAAGTGATTCTATTGGCTTCGTTAGTTATGAGCGCGTCAGTATTTGCGTCAACAGATACTGCCTCATCAAGCACAAGCTTCACCACTGACACATATTCAACTAAGCAACAAGCTTATGATGCCGCGTTTGACCTCATGGATGAGATGAAGACAATGAACCCAGCACAATTGAAAAACAAGTTACACATTTCACAAACAAATGTCGTCTATCCAAGTGTCAAGCTAAATGATATGACGGTACAGATCGAAGAGCTAGCAAGTACACCCGGAAACATTCAGTACCAAGCAGTGCTAGATGTTGACTATCAATATAAATACCGCGAAAGCGGCAATAGCTAACCGTTTTTAGTTGCACCTGTCTTGCCGCTTTATCTAAAGCGGCTTTTTTATTGCATTCCCATGACTTTAAAAACTCAATTATGAGTAAAATTTCATCTATTAATAGAGTCAAGATAATCCAAAAGGCAAACTTGACTCAATAATGATTAAGTCATGGAGTAAGCATGAAGAAAACTATTTTATTGTCAGTAGCCTCTGTAGTCATCCTTTCGGGTTGCAATCAAGCAACTTCAACCAACCAAGAGCAGACTTCAGCTATGCCACACAACCCCATGTGTAACAACGAAGCGATGCCGGGAGGTTGGCATCCTCCAGGTCACGTATCACCTGAGGTAGAAAAAGCCGTTGCTCTTGTCCTCAGGCAAATCACAACGTCTTCTCCGTTAAAGAAGATCACTGATGTACGCACTCAAGTCGTTGCTGGAATGAACTACGCTGTTGAGTTTGAACTTGAAAATGGAGAAGTTTGGAATGCGATCATTTACCAATCTCTTAACAATGAATACTCAATCACTCAAGAACCAAAGTTAGGCAAGATCTGCTCATAAAGTTGTTGTTTCGAACCTATGCTTTCTGAAGCTCAACTATTTTTGGGCTTCTTCGCCTCTCTATTATCCTTATTATCCATGCATAAAAAGCTCGATAAGTCACAAATGGTCGATATAATGGCGTCGCTAACAAACAACTAGGTGAAAACATGAAAATTTGTGGTGTAGAGCTAAAAGGTAACGATGCGGTAATTTGTCTTCTTTCTCATGAAAATGGTGTCGTTCATTTGCCTGATTGCCGCGTAGCAAAGCTAAGCATTGGCAATGCAAACGACACACAAGAGGTGAGAAAATTCCAATTCTCTTTTGCCAAGTTGATTGAGGACTACAAAATTGAAAAAGTTGTCATTCGTCAACGCCAAACAAAAGGTAAATTTGCAGGCGGAGCGGTTGGCTTCAAGCTTGAAGCTGCGATCCAACTCATTGAAGACTTGAAAGCTGAAGTGGTCGCCCCTGCCGCTATCAAGGAAAGTTTGAAAAGAAACCCACTTGGAATCCAGTTTAAAGATACGGGCCTAAAGCAATACCAAGAGCAAGCATTCACCACCGCATATGCCTGCGCTATGATGCGCGGATAGTCAAAGGTTTAGATATGGCTCGCATTAGTCACGCGAGCCTTATTCGTTATAACCCCAAGCGATAGCAAAAGTGCAATAGGCACCATCAGCGCCTTACCGACTTTTTGTCCCCGTTGGTTCATCGTTATATCCAAAGAATACAAAAATTCAGATTTAGCCAGCCTTGAGCATAGATTAAGATTTATTAATCAACGACACCTAACGAAGCGTTAGGTGAAGTAGTTAGGCGACTTGCTTGGTTTTAAAGTTACCCAGCAGTGCGTCGTAGAGTTCGTTGTCACTTAATACACCAACAAGTTCATCTTCTTCAACAAGTAATATAGGTTGGTTACTACGTTGTTTAAGCTCAATCGCTTCGCGCATCCCGATTTCAGGACTGGCTTGAACAACCATAGAGCTGTTAATGTCATCTATCGCAAGAGAATCATCATTCCAGTCAACCAGCGTTTTATTCGAATCAACCAAACTCAAGCCTTGAGGCAGTTGTTCAACCCAAAGCTCGTCTGACGAACAAACCTCCCATTGATCATCACGTCTTGCTAGCTCTTCACGAGACAGCATTAGAGAGCGACCTTTAAGTACATTTAGTGGGTTTGTATGAGCAACAAAATCTTTCACATACTCCGTTTCCGGTGCGAGGACAATTTGTTCAGGTTTTCCATGCTGAATCAGCTTGCCTGACTCCATAATCGCAATGTTGTTGCCAATCTTAAGCGCTTCGTCTAAATCGTGACTAACAAACAGAATCGTCTTATTCAACCGACTCTGTAGTTGAAGAAGTTCATCTTGCAACTGAGCACGAATAAGTGGGTCAAGAGCAGAAAATGGTTCATCCATTAACAAGATATCGGTATCCATAGCAAACGCTCTGGCTAACCCGACGCGTTGTTGCATCCCTCCGGACAGTTCATGGGGGTATTTACTTTCCCACTCTGCTAGACCCACCATCTCTAACTGTTCACGTGCTTTTTTACGGCGCTCTGCTTTGCCCATACCTTGCATCTCCAGGCCAAATGCAACATTGTCCAAAACAGTTAGCCACGGCATTAATGCAAACTTTTGAAACACCATAGAGACACGATGAGTACGCAGATGACGCAAGGTTTCTTCACTACAATCAGCGACGTCGACAATCTGGTCTCCATCCTTAATCTCTAAAGCTCCGCGGCTAATATCATTCAAGCCATTCACCGCGCGTAATAAGCTCGACTTTCCGGAACCCGATAGCCCCATTAACACACAAATCTCACCCTCTTTAATACTGAGAGAAACGTTATCAACCCCGACAACTTGCCCTGTCTTGTCAATAATTTCTTGACGAGACTTACCTTGGTCAAGGAGTGTCAATGCTTGTTCTTGTTTATCACCAAACACCACATCTAAGTTAGTAATCGTAATTGCATCCATGACTATGCCTCTTTTTGATTGGGTGTTTTGCATAAGCGGTCTAGAATAATCGCAACCAATACAATGGCTAAGCCGGCCTCAAAACCTTGCGAGATGTTGACGGTATTCAGCGCACGAACCACTGGTTTACCCAGACCATCTGCACCAACTAGAGCCGCAATCACCACCATAGATAATGACAACATGATACATTGAGTAACGCCCGCCATAATACTCGGCATTGCGGCAGGTAACTCTACTTTAAACAACAGTTTCATCCGACTGGCACCAAAAGCCTTACCCGCTTCAATTAGCTCTTCAGGTACTTTAGTCATACCAAGGTAGGTTAATCGAATTGGGGCTGCAATCGCGAAAATAATGGTCGAAATTAGGCCAGGAACAATTCCTAGTCCGAACAACACTAATGTCGGAATCAGGTACACAAATGTGGGTACGGTTTGCATTAAGTCAAGAACAGGCCGAAGTAACGTATACAACCACGGGCGATGCGCAGCCATAATACCAATTGGAACACCAATTAATACGGAAATCGTTGTCGCTGCAAATACAAGAACAAAGGTTTCCAGCATTTCTTGCCAATAGCCAAGATTTAAAATGGTCAATAAAGCCCCGATGACAAATATCACCAAAGGAATGCTACGGTGTAAATACCAAGCAATGGCCGCTGTCAACACTATCGGCAACGCTGGTGGCATCCACTTAAAAATATCGACAACAAAAAGAATAACGGTTTCAAGAAAGATAGAGATGGCATCAAAAAAGCCCGCTGCATTGAGAGTTAACCAATCAACACCCGTTTCCATCCACTCACCCACTGGGATTTTGTTGTTTGTAATAAAATTCACGATAGAACCTTAATTTGTCGGTGAGGTAGCGAGGCTAGCCCACCGTTTAATTATGCGTTTGAGTTGATGTAGCTGTTAACTGCTGTTGCAGCATCATCGCCACCAAGCGTTTTCACGCCGTCTAACCAAGCTTCAACTTGTTGAGGGTTTTGTTTCAGCCATTGCTGTGCGGCTTTGGAAGGCTTAACATTCTGGTTAAGAATGGCTTCCATTAATGCATTTTCCATCTCCAAGCTAAATTCTAGATTTTTAAGCATTAGCCCCACATTCTGACATTCAGACAAGTAGTTTGCTCTTACGTTGGTATAGACGTTCGCGCCACCATAATTAGGGCCAAAGAATTCGTCACCGCCATCAAGGTAGGTCATCTCAACATTGCTGTTCATTGGGTGTGGCGCCCAACCTAAGTACACAATCCATTGGTTGCGGCGTACGGCGCGAGACACTTGAGAAACCATACCAGCTTCGCTAGATTCAACCAGGCTAAAATCTTTCAAGCCAAAGGCATCGCTATCGATCATCGATTGGATAAGCCTGTTGCCATCGTTTCCAGGCTCAATACCATAGATTTTATCTTTAAACTTATCTGCATGTTTAGCAAGATCAGCAAAGCTCTTCACACCTGCTTCATACACATATTTGGGCACCGCTAATGTGTACTTTGCTCCTTCTAAATTAGCGCGAACGGTTTCAACGCTGCCTGCTTCACGGTATTTAGCGATATCTCCCTCCATAGTTGGCATCCAGTTGCCGAGGAAGATATCGATATCACCGTTTGCCATCGAAGAATACGTAACAGGGACAGACAGTAAGTCGGTTTTAGTTTTATACCCCATTCCTTTTAACAGCTCAGAAGTTACCGCTGTGGTTGCAGTAATATCCGTCCAACCGACATCGGCAAAACGCACCGTTTCACATTGGTTTGCATAAGCATTCAGTGCAAACGAGCTTATTGCTATGGTAGTTAGTGTTTTTGTCATCATAGACATAATGTTTTCCTTGTAATGATTACTGACTTTGTTGAGCAGATTCCACCGCTCTTTTAGGTTTATTAATTCTTTGCTGCTGTTCCCAATCAGGAGCTAACCAAACAGGTAGGTCACACGCTTTAAGCAACGGTTTGCCTAGAATCATGTCGGCAGCTCGCTCGGCAACCATGATGGTTGGCGCATTTAAGTTCCCATTTGGAATAGTCGGGAATACTGATGAATCCACGACTCGTAATCTTTCAATACCTCGAACGCGACACTCTTGATCTAGTACCGCTAGCGGATCACTATCTGAACCTATTTTGCAGCTGCATGAAGGGTGGTAAGCACTTTCGACATTTTGCTTTACCCATTCATCAATCGCTTCATCTGTCGTAACACTGAACCCCGGTTGTATTTCATCACCTCGGTAAGCATCCATCGCTGGCTGTTGAAGGATTTCTCTAGTCAAGCGAATACAGTCGCGCCAATCCTGACGATCTTGCTCGGTCGCAATGTAATTAAACTCAATCTTTGGTTTCGCACTTGGATTCGCTGACGTAATCTCAACTGAGCCGCGACTTTCTGGCTTGTTTGGTCCAACATGAACTTGAAACCCATGCCCATCAAACGCAACTTGGCCATCGTATCGCATCGCAGCAGGTAAAAAGTGGTACTGAATATTTGGCCACTTCAGTCCGCTGCGAGAGCGAATAAATGCACAAGATTCAAAATGATTCGTCGCACCAAGTCCTTTGCGAGTCAGAATCCACTCTGTGCCAATTTTGGCTTTACTGACTAAGCCAAGCTTGCTGTTAAGCGTAATTGGTTGATTGCAATGGTATTGAAAATAGACTTCTAAATGGTCTTGAAGATTCTGCCCTACTCCGGGTAATTCAAGCTCTAATGCAACACCCGCTTGCTCCAGTACCGACTTTGGCCCGATGCCCGACAGTTGCAGAAGTTGCGGAGAGCCAATTGAGCCCGCACTAGAGATAATTTCTTTTTGCGCAACAATTTGTCTAACCGAGCCCGACTTTTCAAACTCAACCCCGACCGCTTTGCCATTTTCTAAGAGAATTTTCCGAGCGACTACACCTTTGACTAATGTAAGGTTAGAGCGCTTTAACGCGCGCCTTAAGTAGGCGTTAGAAGTAGATGCACGTACCCCTTTGTCAACAGTCATATGCATTGAGCCGAAACCCTCTTGCTGATAACCGTTATAGTCGGGGGTTTCTGGATAACCGGCCTCTTTTCCTGCATCAATAAAAGCTTGATACAAAGGATTGAGCTGCATATCGTTACCAGCACACGTGCCCAATGGACCTTCAGCACCACGATAATCATCGCCACCGCCACTCCAAGACTCCGCGCGCTTGAAGTAAGGTAGACACGACTGGTAATTCCAACCAGCGGCGCCGTGTTGCTCCCATTCATCAAAATCACAAGCATGGCCACGAACATAAACCATACCATTAATAGACGAGCTACCCCCGAGCACTTTGCCCCGTGGGCAGTGTAGCTGACGGCCATCTAGACCTGATTCCTGCTGAGTCTCGAACTGCCATGCATACTTTTCGGTGTTCATCGGGTAAGACAAAGCGGTCGGCATCTGAATAAAAATACTCTTGTCTGTTCCACCGGCTTCGAGCAGTAAAACCTGATGTTCGCCGCTCTCACTAAGTCTGTCAGCCAATACACAACCTGCAGAGCCAGCTCCTACGATGATATAGTCGTAGTCTTGTTTCATTGTGAATCTCCGTATTCTTACAGGTTACTCGTAAGGGCTTTCGTAGCCGCCTAACTCAATCAAGATACTTTTTGTCTGCGTGTAATGGCGCAGCGTCTCCGGGCCATTTTCGCGCCCAATACCAGAATGTTTATATCCACCTACTGGCATTTCCGCAGGTGAGTCCCCCCAAGTGTTTACCCAGCAAATTCCAGCTTGAAGTTGATGAATCACTCGATGCGCGCGAGAGATATTTTGCGTAAATACGCCTGCTGCTAGGCCATAATCGGTATTGTTTGCACGCTGGATCACTTCAGATTCATCGCTAAATTTAAGAACGGACATGACGGGGCCAAATATCTCTCCCTGAACGTGCGCCATATCGTCATCACAATCAATAAACACCGTTGGAGCCACAAAGTTTCCTTTGTCCAATCCGTTATCTTTGATTTGATAGCCACCAGTAAGCAGCGTGGCATCACTCGCCTTGGCACTTTCGATGGCGCTTAGAACTTTGTTCAGATGCTCACGTGAAATTAGCGCGCCAATCTGAGTCTCCATATCCATTGGGTTACCGACGATAAGCTTTTCAGTGCGCGCTTTGAGTTGTGCGACAAATTCATCATGCAGGGATTCATGGACAAAGACTCGAGTACCATGCGTGCAAACTTCACCTTGGGTATAGAAGTTCGCCACCATGGCTGCAGATACCGCATCATCAAGCTTGGCGTCATCGAATACGAGCATGGGAGATTTTCCGCCCAGCTCCATCGTTACCTGTTTTAATGTCTTGGCACTATCAGCCATGACCAATTTGCCTGTCCCTGATTCACCGGTGAATGACACCTTGGCAATATCAGGGTGAGCGGTCAGCATTTGCCCGACGCGATGGTCGCCTTGCACAACGTTAAATACACCACTAGGCAAACCTGCTTCAGTAAAGATTTCAGCAAGTTTAAGTACCGATAGAGGTGTCTCTTCAGAAGGTTTAAAAATCATGACATTGCCCGCAGCAAGCGCTGGAGCTGACTTCCACATTGCAATTTGAATTGGGTAATTCCATGCACCAATACCTGCACAGATCCCAAGCGGTTCACGGCGCGTGTAAAAGAACTGTGTTTCACTTAGCGGTTGTTGTTCACCCTGCATCGTAGGAGCTAAGCCAGCGAAGTACTCAATAACGTCTGCGCCTGTTTCAATGTCAACAGCGATAGCTTCTTGCAGTGGTTTACCTGTATCTGCAACTTCTAACGCAGCTAGCTCATCATTACGTTCACGTAAAATTGCTACTGCCTTTAACATTATGCGGCTACGCTCTATTGGCGACATCGCTGACCAAACTTTATAACCACGTTTGGCAGCTTCAATCGCTAGGGCAAGGTCATGTTCACTTGCTTGTCGAATTTCAGCTAACGGCTCCCCATTGGCTGGATTAAAGGTCGTAAAAGTTTCATTAGAGGTTGCTTGGCAAGTTTTGCCATCTATAAATAGTGATTTCATTTCCATGTAAAGATCTGACTTTTGTGATTATTTTTGAGAATAGAAAGTGAGCTGTTTATCTAGGTAATCATTGATGATCAATCTTGCTTTTTCTGCATCAATACCTTGTGGGTTGAGCGTCCCACGTAACCAGATACCATCAATAAGCGCAGCGATACCGTGAGCTATGATCTCTGCTTGATCCTGATTAAATAGTGCTTTCAATTCGATTCTTAGGTGTGACAGTAATCGTTTTTCGTTAACCCTTTGCAAGCGTTTCAACGCTGGGTCATGAACCGAGTAGGACCAGAAGGCTAGCCAAGTTTTTGCTACCTTGTTTTCTGCTTGATAGCCGACAAAGTTTCCATCAATGATAGCGTTAATCCGTTGCTGATGAGCACCTTGTGGTAGCTTACTCAGTCTATCAGTCACGGTAGAAGAAAGTTGACGCAATATTTCGCGCATGGTTTCTTCGAGTAACCCATGCTTACCGCCAAAGTAATGGTTAATGATTCCTGATGAGACTCCAGCTTCTTTGCTGATCAACGAAATGCTCGCTGATTGCAAACCCACTCGATCAATCACGGCCATAGTCGCTTGTACAAGCTGAGGCTTGCGTATATCAGGCATACCAACCTTTGGCATCTGTTGCTCCCTTCATTTTTAATTGAACGATCAATTAAATATAAAATGCCTCATTTTTACTTTGTACTCAAATGATTTTTCGTAAACATTGACAGAACAGCAGAAAATATCGCGTCAAATTACTATGAACTCGAAACAATCAACCAAACTCGCCCCTACCGTCACAATGAAACATAGACATTACAAAACGCTTAAAATAGAGGTAAAAACCACATAATTTCATGGAGTAAACTCATTACAAGCAAGTAACGACGCAACAAACCAACAAAGCTCGCCAAACAAATATTTAACTTACCACCTTACCAACAAACAACGTCTATCCACGAATAATTCGCACACTAATATTTTATATTCAAAGTTATGTTCTATGAGGTTTGATAATTAAGCTTCCTTGCTTTTTATGCGTGTTCGAATACTACAATGACAGAAAACACAATGAGTTATTTCCGTTTGCTCAAGTGATTATCGCCAACTATATTATGAAATAGAACACATAAAGAGATATGAGTTCATGGACTGAAAAAGATAACAACCAAGGTTGGCACCATGAAAAATCCTTTTTCCACTATCCTTGTTAAAAAAGATAGGCTCGGCCCTCCTGCCGATGAAATTAAAAAAAGTGTCTTAGACGTCCTACCTGAAGGAATCCTTATCTGTGATGGCGTACAAGGTTCGCACTCCATCTTCTATGCTAATCCAGCTTTTGGCAGATTATTTGGATGTAAATGTTCTACTATTGTCGGACAAAACCTAAGTCAATTTTACTCACCAATTCTTTCTTCTGCCGACCTCGACAAATTATGTACCGAGGCTGACAAGGGCATATGCTCAGACTTTGTTACTCGGTCACGAAACTCGACTACATGGCTCAAAGTTGATATCCAGCCTATGTATCGAGATGATGGCTCTCTCAACTACTTAGTCATAACCAATACCGATATCTCTGAGATTCAAAAAACGAAAGCGGCGCTACGAAACAGCAACCGACAACTCAAAGAATTAGTCGCCGATCAAAAAAAGCGTATTAGCGAGCATGAACTACAAATAGGTGTGATCTTTGAACAGGCCGTCGACGCCATGCTTTTGCTCAATGAAAATAATCAAATTCTTGATGCGAATGACTCTGCACTATCTCTTTTCTGTCACCAGCGTTCGGATCTACTCGGCCTAGATATCAACTCTTTACTGGGTGACATAAAACCAAGCCAAATCCAAGAGCAGCTCAACCATGTTCCTATGTATCAAGAAGTTTCACTCAATCAGCTTTTCTATATACATCGTGATACTGAGATTCTCTCGCTGTCCGTTTCAGCTCGATATATCTCGGTTAAAAACTATAAATATATACTTATAACGATTCATGACCGAAGTTCTGAATATGACGTAAAACTTGAACTTAAAAAAAGCGAAAGTGAACTAGAAAGTGTGTTGAGAAATCTCAACCTTGCAACACAGGCAGGGGGAATTGGAATCTGGAACTGGGATTTTGAGAGCAATGAAGTTACATGGGATGAACGCATGTACGACATCTACGGCGTTGACTCTAAAACCTGCGACAACAATTATGCAATGTGGCAGGAAAGAGTACACCCAGAAGATGTCGATTTCGCCGAACAAGCCCTTTTGTCTGCGAGAGAAAATTTAAGCCAGTTTATCTCAGAATTCAGAATATTGCTTCCCAATGGGGACGTGCGCTGGGTCAAAGCCGCGGCAGACGTAGTTTTCTCAGAAAACGGCACTATCCCAATTGGAATGGGCGGGGTTAATATAGATATCACCAAAGAAAAGAAAGCGCAGGCTTCTCTTCAACAAGAAAGTGAAATAGCCCAAGCTGCCAACGAAGCAAAGTCTATGTTCTTAGCAAATATGAGCCACGAGATCAGAACGCCCATGAATGGCGTTGTAGGCATGCTCAGTTTACTCAATGAAAGTGAGCTTGATTCAGAACAAAGCTCTATGGTTTCCACTATCAAGGACTCTGCACTTACACTGTTACATATTATCAATGATATTCTTGATTTTTCTAAAATCGAAGCTGGGCAAATGTCGCTTGAGAGCGCACCAGTGGAATTGCAAAACCTGCTTGAGCGCTCTATGGACGTCTTACACCTCCAAGCAAGTAACAAAGGTATAGAAATGTACCTTACCTATGATCCAAACCTACCTAAGGTGATCATGAGTGATAGTGTTCGCATTAGTCAGATTGTGCTCAATTTACTCGGTAACGCAGTTAAGTTTACCGACAGTACAAGCGAAGTTAAGGGTAAGGTCTGGGTATCCGCTTCATTAGGCTCTAATGGCATCGCTCCTTGCATTGATTTAATGGTTGAAGACAACGGGATCGGGATGACAGAAGAGCAGTTGAAAAACCTGTTCAACGCGTTTACTCAAGCAGATACTAGCACTACTCGGCTATACGGTGGTACAGGACTTGGATTATCAATTACCCATTCTTTACTGGATCTGATGGGTGGCAGCATCAACGTCGAAAGTCAGTTTGGAGTCAGTAGCAGGTTCACTTTAGAGTTGCCTTTTATTGAAGTGGAGTCGCCTCCTACTGACTTGCTACCTCAATACATCAATGGCACGCGAGTCCTTCTTGTGTCCAATGAGCAAGATGTAATTACCTTCTGCGATATCAATTTGTCCAACTACGACTGCAAAGTACACTTTGTCCCAACCATCCAGCGAGCAATCACCGTCCTCAATCACGCTGAAAAAACAGAAATTCAGATCGATGTAGTCATATTGGGGCCAGATATCTATCAAAGCTACATGAATAAAAAACTTTCCAAGTTTGAGCAAGAACAACTCGATAAGAGTAAGTTGATTCTTTTCACCTCAGATGCAGGCACCAAAACCAAGTTCTTAAATCCTAATACTTACGTCATGAACTGCAGTCCGTTCAAGCCAAGTGAACTGACTACTGCGATATCTGTTGTTAAAGGCTTTATCAGCCCAGATGTCAGCCATATTGATAGTATGAGGGGTGAGCTTACTCCCGAAGAAGAACATGATGAGCTGATACTCGTCGTCGATGACCAGCCTACCAACAGGGATGTCCTAAAGCGCCAACTAAAACATCTAGGGTATCAATGTGAACTCGCTTCCCAAGGCCAAGAGGCGCTTCGAATATGGTCAACAGGAAACTTCAGTCTGATCTTAACTGATTGCCATATGCCAGTGATGGATGGCTACGAGCTGACCAAACAAATACGACAAATCGAGCGTGAGGACAAGAGCTTGGGACATACCCCCATCATTGCCATTACCGCCAACGCAATGAAAGAAGCCTCAGAGCAATGCATGACATGTGGAATGGATGACTATTTAACCAAACCCGTTGAACTAAAAAAACTCAATTCATCCATCTCCAAGTGGTTAACCCTATCGCCCACTGCGTTACAGCAAAACGATCAAGCCACCAAAAGAATGACAGAAGCGAAATCCCCAATATGTATGCAATCTCTTAATGAAATACTGGGTACAATGGATGCGTCAATCGTGTTCCCTCTTTTAGAGGGTTATTGGGAGTCTGTTTCTGAAGACCTGACTTCAGCAAAACATGCTCTATCAGAACGAAACGAACGTAACCTTCAACAGATTGCCCATGCTGCCAAGGGAGCAGCGCGATCAGCCGGGGCACAAGCTCTGGCCGATACCTTTGAAAGAATTCAGAACATAGCGCCGCAAAAAGACTGGATAACGCTCTCTGAGAGCCTTGAGGAAAGCACGACTGAGGCAGAAAGACTAAGAGTATATTTAATAGAACAATCGATTATCGAAAATACGGAAACCTCGTTATGAATCCATTTAATCCGCGTGACTATACGATTCTCATTGTCGAAGATCATAAATTCTCCCGCAGAGCCCTCATCAATATGCTAGTAAGAGCAGGCTATGAAAATTTACTAAGTGCTCAAAATGGTGAAGAAGCACTCTCCAAGTTAGAACATCACAAAGTTGACTTAATTATCACAGACATTAACATGCCAAAAATCAACGGGCTCGAACTTATCAAATTGGTGCGTGAAGGCAAGAGCTCGGCTGCTGATGTAACAAGTATCATCGCTGTAACAACGCTTTCAGATACCGCAACCATCGCAGCTTGCATGACATTAGAAATTGATGCCTTTTTGGTTAAACCTGTCACGGTGCAAAATGCTCAAGAGCAAATAAAATCTGCTGTCTCTGAGCCAAAGCGTTTATATCAGAAGCACCTCTACGGCACAGTTTCAACAGAGGTCAACTTTGAACTCTCAATCACAGATCCAGAACCTAACGCACCGAGGATTCGAGAGGTTTCTTCTCACGTATTTAAGATTGAAAACCTCTCCGAGCTCAAGGAAGACATGATTGTACTTGAGAACATCTGTGCAAAAACGGGGGGCTGTTTACTCAAAGCAGGAACAAAGCTTAATGCTAAATTGATCCGACGCCTAAGCGAATTAAGCACCATCATTGAAGTCCATTCTTTCTATGCCCGTTTGGATGAAACCCAGTTAGCACACGAGAACTAAGGCTGTTTGTCAAAAACTTTGGCACCTTCAGGTAATTGGTACCATTCTTGTTTCTCACTCACCCAAACGTGTACCGTGGGTTCAAAAACATCATGATTGGTTGGCGTACTGGCTTTGAGTTTGAGTTTGAGTGTTGATTGGTCATCTGGGTTGAAGTGATACACTCGGTTACCGCATTCCGGGCAGAATTTAGCGTAATTTTTATTACCGCTGTCAGCTAAGCGGCGCCACTCTTTTAACTCACCACGAAATTCAATGTCATCCGCGCCAACAACGGCTGTCACACTAAATGGTGCCGTAGACAATTTTTGGCATTCTATACAGTGACACGCAACGACCATCTTAGGTGGTTGGTTTAATTTGTATGAGACCTGACCACACTGGCAAGATCCTTCTACTAAATAGCTCATTTGCTTCTCCTTTGCACTGATTTCAACTCATCACACATAACGAGGAATAGTTAAAATAACAAAAGGGGACAAAGATAAGAAAGCGTTAATAAAAACAAAACTTGTCGCAAGCTTAACGATGCGACAAGTTTTATTGATTTGCTTTAAGCTTGTGTTAGCTCTTTTTCCGGCACAATATTTGAGTAGAGTGAGTCAACAATTTCTTTTGAGCGGACAGCAAGAACGGACAACAGGGTGTCACTTAGCCCATGAGACGACTCACAACAACCTTGGAGGAACACATTTACCTTACAAGAATCTTGCATTGGTAAACGGTAGTGTCGCTCAACTTGTTTATCAGACATCAAAGGCTCAAGCTTATCCAACATTCGGTTGAATTGGTCATAGCGGTAACCCGTCGCGAGAACAACTGCATCATAATCGTGCCAGTTCTGCTGCGAATGAATACGGTCATTGTATCTAAGCGAAATCTTACCTTCTTTCTGCCCTACCTCTTGAATATCATGGCAGCGCAGGTGTTCGTGCTTACCTTCCCCTGTAACTTTTTGCAAATATAAGCGCTCATAAATCGCGCTAAGCTCTTCTGTATCGACAACTGAATAGTTGGTGCCATTGAAGCGAGAAAGGATGGTTTTACGCTCTTCATCATTGCTCTTGTATACGTGATCCGTGAACTCAGGGTCAAAGATCTCGTTAACGAATGCACTGTCATCCGCTGGATGTAGAGCAAAGTTACGGTTGACGAGGTGAACTTCACCTTCTTCATAACGGTTTGTCAGGTCAACGAAGATCTCAGCAGCACTTTGACCAGCACCCACAACTGCAATCTTAGGTGTCTCCGTACCAGCATTAAACTGTTCACGCCACACCTTGTATTTCGATGAATGGATCACCTTCTCGTCATTCAAACCGTTAAACAGCTCTGGAAGTTTCGGCACACCACCCATACCAATCAATAGGTTTTTGGCAACACGTACTGTTTGGTTACCGTTGATATCCGTTGAAACAACACGAACTTTAGTAATTTCTCCATCGACTTCAATCGGTTCGATGTCGATAACGCGTTGTCCATAGGTCACGACAGAATCAAACTGGTTTGCAACCCAAGTCAGGTAGTCATTGAATTCTACACGTGAAGGGTGCAAAGAACCCAAGTTTATGAATGAACTTAAGCGGTCATGTGAATGTAGGTAGTTTACAAAGGAATAAGGGCTGGTTGGATTGCGCAGCGTAACCAAATCTTTCAAACAAGAAATCTGCATTCGAGTGCCATCTAGCAACATGCCACCATGCCATTCGAAATGAGATTTCTGCTCTAGGAAGCAGTAGCTTAATTCTTGGTTCTGCGCCGTTTCTTCTAACGCAATCGCAATTGACAGGTTAGCAGGGCCAAAGCCCACGCCAAGCACATCATATTCCTTAATCTGGTCTGTCATTTTTGTAACCTCATGTTTTTCCGTTGAGCTCTTTGGCTCTCTATCCCCGAGACACCCTAAAACTGGGTTGCGATACTAAAAGCAATCGCTAAAGAAGGTATCTCTCAACTGACACATTAGAGCTGCCCTCTTATGAGGGAAGTCGAATTCTTTTAACTTGGCGAAACCGAATTTCTGCAGATAGCCAATCATCTTGGCGTTATCTGCTCTTGGTTCGCTGACGATTTTCTCTGTCCTAGGATCGGACAGGTAAAGGAAGTGGCATACTGAAGGAAGCCAAGCGGCCACTTTATGACTGCCACGGTGATGCTCTTCACCAACAAGCATATGAATACCGCGGTCGTAATCGCCTGCTGCATAATACGGCGCGATACGATCCTCTTTTGTCCAGTAGGCTTCAATGTAGGCAAAGGGTTCGTTATTAAGGCACACAATCAATAGCTGATTTTTATCATTGACCAACTGCTCCTCTAGATAAGCTTTATGCTCTTCTAAAGTGCCTGTCTGCTCCCAAAACGCGGCCACTCGTTCACTGTTTTGCCATTTTGAAAACAGCTCTGCGTGTTGCTCTACATCAAGACCAATAAGAGACAGCGTCTGCCCTAGCTCAGGAATGTAGCGGCTGTACAACTCGCCTTTTTGAGGTCTTGGACGCAAAGGATGGTAGCCATTACCCGCAAGAATCTGTTTGTGTGGAATTAATCGACGTTGCTGCTGCAACCAAAACTCCGGCAGTTGAAGTAAGCTCTCTCGCCAAACAAGTCTAATTCCTTCTGCGCTAACTTGAACGATGTCTTCTAAAGCAGAGGCAGAATTTTCGTTAAGCTCAATACATCGAATATCTTTGCGCTGCTCAAGCAAAACTACCAAAGCTTTAACATACTCTGAATCCGTTAATGTATTCTCACTAACTCTCCAGTATCCATCGCTCTCGTTACTAACCGTTATTCTACCTTCACCAAGATCGATGCAGCATTTATCCCCTTGCTGCTGAACACTCTGCCCTATAGGCAGAGTGTTTAGGGCATGACGGTTACCAGTCATAGCTCAAGCTCGCAATGACGTTGCGGCGGTCACCGTAGTAACACCAGTAATTACTTGTACATGTTGCGATGTACTCTTTATCAAAGATATTCTTCGCAGCGACTTGGAACTTGTAGTCTTGGAAACGGTAACTCACCGTCGCATCATACAATGTGTAAGCTGACACCTTCTGGGTATTATCGTTACCAGCATAAGTATCGCCTGTATAACGCACACCACCACCAACACTTAGACCGTTAAGCACACCATCAAAGAACTGGTATTTAGCCCACGCTGAAGCTAGCGTATCTGCCACTTGCTGAGGCGTTTTACCAACAAGCGACTTGTCTTTGTCATCTTTGATTTCTGAATCAAGATGAGTGATGTTACCGATAAGAGTTAGAGATTGAGTTACATTAGCAACTGCTTCAAGTTCAATCCCCTGGTTACGGATTTCACCCACTTGCTTGATATCTGAGCCATCAACTTGTACGACATTTGTCTTAGCTGCATCATAAACAGACAGGTTAAAGTAACCATCGAAGCTTCGAGGCTGATACTTCAAACCAATTTCAAACGACGCCCCGCGCTCTGGCTTCGCTGGCTGATTGGTTACTGTACGGACTTGTGGTTCAAAAGATTGAGCGTAGTTAGCATAAGGCGTAAAACCATTGCCCATTACATACGCAACACCCGCATTTGAAGTCCATTCTTGGTAATCAGCTTCATAAGCCTTCCCTGTAGTCTGGTTACGTTGCTGATTCGACGTGTCATCGTAACGCACACCTGCTTGCACTACCCAATCATTAATTCGCATTTGATCTTGTAGATAGAGACCAGCTTGACGATTTTTAGTGACGGTTGTTTCTAAATCAGCATCCGTTAGTGGCTGAAGAGTAGTTGAGTTAAGTAGAACTACGTTGTTGCTATAGCTTGGATTATATAAGTTGAATCTTGGGTCAGAAACCGTTCCAAGTCCAGGAACAGGGATTGGGCTGTTTCCATCTGCAACAATTGGATCTGCCGCGTAATCTTGACTATCAATTTTGATTTGTTGGTAATCGATACCCGTTAATAAAGTATGTTTAACTGGCCCTGTGTTAAAGTTGAAAACTAATCGATTATCGATGTTAAACGCATCTGAATGACCTTTATCTGTCGTCGCGTTGCGAACTATAGTTTGGCGATCATTTGTAGGATCGAGAAGCGGACCTAACGTTTGGACATCTCTAGCGTATGATGAGAAGTACATTTGGCGTAAATCTATATCCATACGACTGTATCTTGTCGATTGACCAAAACTCACTACATTGTTGAATTCATGGTCAAATTCATAACCCACTGATAACTGTTCACGCTCAAATTTTTCCCAGTCCGGATTACCTATAGCCAAGTTATCCGGTATTTGACCATTTTTGTTTGGTGTTAACGTGCCTTCAACTGGCAAAAACTGTAAGTACGGGTCTGAGTCATCTTTCTGATAGCTAGTTAGGAAAGTAATGTTAGTCGTGTCGCTAATGTTCCACGCTAATGATGGTGCAATTAATATACGCTCAGCATCAACATTGTCGACTTTAGTACCATTCTTTCGGCCCATTGCCACCAAACGAAAGGCAACGTCTTCATTAATCTCGCGGTTGACGTCTACGCTAATCTGCTTTCTATCAAACGATCCATACTCAACAGCTACCTGACCTGAGCCACCATCGAACTGTGGGCGCTTGCTGACTGTATTGATCAAGCCACCAGGAGGGTTTTGTCCGTATAGCACTGATGCCGGACCGCGCAGAACTTCTACACGCTCAAGACCAAACGGGTCAATCTGCCAGCTGTAGAAACCAGCTGAGTAAAGACGTGTTCCATCTTGGTAAAGGCCAGTTCCTGCTTGAGCAAAACCACGGACAACAAACCAATCTTGCTTATTATCATCACCGTAATGGTTAGTCTGAATACCTGGTGTGTACTGTAGTGCATCAGAAATGCTGATAGACGCTCGGTCATCCATTTGTTCGCGAGTGACAACAGAAACAGCACGCGGTGTTTCATGAATAGCCAAATCTGTTTTGGTCGCTGTACGACTCTGTTGTCCTAGATAGCTAAAGTCAGGTCCAACAGAACTTTCGTGTTGATGACCTACTACTACGATTGTTTCGTCTTCTGCTGCATTAACCACACTAGCAGATAAAGCAAAGGCTACTGCCAAACAAGCTGGGCTCAGCATAAACTGCCGATTCATATGTTTCTCCTTAACATTCGGCTGAACCGATATATTACGTATGTTTTATGATAATTATTATCATTTGCATTCAAATGATAATGGAGTGTAACGAGTTTTATATAAAAATGGAATCTATAAATTAGTTGTTATGGATCTATAATGTATTGTTTATTAATAAGTGCCTAAGTTTGTTAACGACCATTTCATCCTTAACAATTCCTAAGTGGTCAGTATCGAACACCTCACTGGTTAAGAGGGCATTAACTTTAGATATCTCATCGCACAGTAGTTTATATCGCCCTTCTGGCTGACCGGCCCAGTATGCGGTTGGTTTAGAGAGGATCTTCGGCAATTTATAGTCGTTACAAAGCGCACGCATGTGCTGTTCTACCGCCCAGCTATACAGCATTTGCTGCGCACTTTGAGATAGATAGTGATCGAAGCTTTGTGACGCCAGCCAAGATGAGAATACGTTTGGCCATTTATCCGGTAATGATCGGTCAAACCCTACAAGACAGGTTTGCTTTTGCCCTTCCGATAACTTACCTAATAGCAATTCTAGGTGCTCAATAAGCTTGGCTTTTGCTTTCGGCGATTCCCACTGTTCTTCAGCAATTTCAGTGCCCGGAACATAACAGTCCAACAACCCGAGGAAAGCGACACTTTCACCAGCGGATTCGAGGCGAGCTGCGACTTCTTGACAGAGCGCGCCGCCAAGCGACCAACCAATCAATGTGTAAGGCCCTGATGGCTGTATTTTCCGAATAGTCGCGCAATAAGTATCAGCCATTTCACTAAACGAAGTGTCAAAGCGATTTGGATAGACGAAGCTTTTAGACTGAATACCATAAACTGTGCGTTTGCCCGCCAGTACTTGAGCTAATTTTTGATAACCAACTGTTCGGCCTGTCACTGGGTGAATGCAAAATACAGGTGCACTCCCTTCAACATCAGCATTCAGCTTTTCGATCAATTTAAGGTCAGCTTTAGCTGTAATCGCCTCGCCTTTTTGAGATTCGGGTGCCGAGTGTATCAGTTCAAGCCTTTCTTTCCATGCATTTGCTTTGGTCTCAATATCTGATTGCGAATAGTGATTCGCTGCATACTCAAAATCTGCGCTTAATACACCATCCACAACTTGAGCATTGATGACTAAAGGCGTCAACATGGTGTTGCCATCGGCTTGATCACGCGAGTTTGACGACACTGGTTGACACCAATGAGCAAAACTATTGCCTTGATACTGCCCTAGGTAATTGAATGTTAGCTGCGCAGTTTGTTCTTCAGGCTCAGCGTCTAAGTAGCGCAGTCCATAGCCAATGCCTAAGTCTTGGCTCAATAGTGCCATACGCTTAGCGATATCGTCTCGAGAATCTGAGGCATTCAAAGTCATTGGATATAGGCTCGTCATCCAGCCCACCATGCGGCTAAGCTCTAAACCTTCAAAGACAGACTCATCACGACCATGACTTTCTAGATACACGCTTTGAGTCTCTTCGCTGCTTCCCATAATTGCTGTCAAAGCAGAGACGAGTTCAACTGTGATATTTTCAGAACTCAGTAAAGCTGACGTCACCTCTCGGCTTAGCTCAACCTGTTGTGAGCGCTTGTTGCCATAGATTGCTTTAGCGTGTGTATTTTCCGCATGGAAAGCTTGTTCATCCCAAACGGCTTTTCTAGCTTTGCCTTGTTCTGTTGATGCCCATTTTTTGAGACTATTCATCGCCATATCCAGAGAGGTGTAAACAGGCGGTAGCTCAAATGTTTTGGTTGAGTTTTGGTCACTAGAAAGCGTTTGCTGATAGGCACGCCATAAATCATCCATCAGGACTCGCCATGAGACGCCATCTACAGCCAGGTGATGAATTACAATCATCAAGCGAGATTTCTGCCCCTCGATTTGAGCGTAGCCTGCTTGAATCAGTCGGCCTGCTCCAATATCAAGGCTTGTTTGCAACTCGTGAGCAAACACTTCGAATGCCTCTAAGCTGTCTAGCTGAGTTTTCCATAGAAGATCATGGCAAACATGCTCTACGTAATGCTGCTGCCATTGACCTTCAGTTTGAGAAAACGACAATCTTAACGCGGGATGGTGCTCCACTAACCCTTTGAGCGCAGTATCCAGTGCCTGAATATCCATATCCTGCTTCAGCTCAACACACACATGCTGGTTCCAGTGGTTTGGCTGAACAAAGTTTTGCGCCATGAAATGAGCCTGAATTGGCATCAGACCAAATGGTCCTTTTGGTAACTCTCTTTTTTCTTGCTCAACCGCTGCTTCAAGTACTTGTGCTAACTCGCTCAGTACTGGTGCTTGGAATACTTGTTTTGGAGATACATTGAGACCTGCAAGTTTTAGTTTACTCACTAGCTGAAGGCTCAATATAGAATCTCCACCTAACGCAAAGAAGCTATCTTCTCGGCTAACAGAATTAATACCCAGTAGCTCTTGCCAAATCTCAGCAAGGAGAGTTTCTTTCTCACCTTGCGGTGGCAAACCTTGCGACAGCTCAGATTTGAATTCTGGTTCCGGCAACGCTTTTCTATCTACCTTACCTGCTGGAGTTAACGGCAATTCATCTAGCACCACAAGATGCGCTGGTACCATATACTCAGGCAGATGCTCATCAAGCTCAGATAATATCGAAACGCTATCAGCCTTGTTTGCATCAGCGCCATGTAAATATCCCACAAGGTGGGTCATAGAACCATGACAATGTGCCGCAACCACGCAAGTCTCGACACCGGATATTTGCTGAAGCCTTGATTCAATCTCACCCAGCTCGATTCTGAATCCACGGATTTTTATCTGTTGGTCAACACGGCCAAAATACTCCATGACACCATCTTCTCGCCAACGAACTAGGTCTCCAGTGCGATACATGCGATCGCCATTATTGGTAAATGGATCCGGCATAAATCGCTCAGAGGTCATATCCGGCTTACCCAGATACCCGCGTGCGAGGCCGACCTCTTCACCAATGTACAACTCCCCGACTGCGCCTTCGGCAACTTGGTTAAGCAAACCATCTAACACATAAAGTCTACGAGCCCCAACAGGTTGACCGATAGGTGCATAGGCACTGGTCAGCTTATCACGTGGGTAAGCACGCCAGATCATTGGTGTCACCACGGTTTCTGTTGGCCCATAGCCGTTGATAATACGTGGTGGATTTACGACCGACTGAAGGCGGTCATAGGTTTCACGGGTAAAAGCTTCACCACCCAAAGTCCAAGAACGTACATTCAACTGAGGCTGAGTCGTCTCAATCCAGTCCAATAAAGGCCCGACATAACTTGGAGGGAAACAGGCTATCGTAATCCCTTCCTCCTTGAGCACATCACAGGTCTGCTCCGCACTCCAAAGTTGCTGATCACGAATCACCAAGCGAGAACCAAACGCCAATGGCACTGTCCAGCGCTCTACCGCCCCATCAAAACTGATTGAAGCAAAGTGAAGCTCAACGTCATCTTGCGTCATCCCATACTGAGCACCAATCGTTTGCACATGCATACTCAGGCCATCGTGGGCGATCGCGACGCCTTTAGGCTTACCCGTCGACCCTGATGTGTAGATGATGTAAGCCAACTGCTCTGGCAAGAGTTCTACTTCTGGCTTGGCTTTTGATAGGCCTTGCCAATCTAACGTATCCAGATAAAGCGGTGAAACTGAAGCCGCCTGATCTGAATGTGAAAGGACGTGTGAATTAATCTCTTCCCAACGTGAGCGCAATGATTGCTCGCTGATGACCAAGCTCGCAGCAGAATCCTCGATCATGTAAGCCAATCGGTCGGTCGGATAATCAGGGTCAAGCGGTAGAAACGCACCACCAGCCTTCATAATGGCGATCATCGCTATGATCATATCCTTGCCGCGCTCAAAAAGAACGCCCACAGCTTGATCGCGAACGACACCCAGCTCTACTAACTGGTTCGCCAACTGGTTCGATTTTTCTTCCAGCTGTTTAAACGTGACACTTTGCTGGCCGTGTTTTAATGCAGTGGCTGACGGTTGCTTAATACCCTGAAGGTCGAACAGTTCAGTCACGGGTTGATAACGCCACCCACCTTCTGGCTGCGACAGTTCGGATAATCTGGCGAGTTGAGCCTCATCCAGTGAGTTAAGCGCAGCCAATGGTGTATTTAGGTTTTCCTCTGCTTGTGAGACCAACAGGTTCAGAGTGCTAGTAAGCGAGACCATTATCTCGGGGTCGATACGGTCTTTGGCATAGGTCAGCGTAACCAAAGTACCGCTCGAAGATTCCAACACATCCAAGGCAACATCAAACAGAGCATAGTTACCTTTAAGCACCAGCGGCTTTGCCGCCACACCCGGAGCAAATTCAACCGACTCGGTTTGATTTACCTGATGGTTAAACAACACTTGAAAGTAAGGCGTTTCGCCAACCAACCTTTCCCTCAACAATGAAGAAACCACACGATCAAACGGCAATAGCTGGTGTTCCTGAATCTCCAGCACTTTGCTGTGAGATCTAGTCATTGTTTGACCAAAGCTATGCTCAGGTTGTATGTCTTGCGAAACCACATTAGTGTTTACGAAAAAGCCAATAACGTCAGATACTTCTGGTCGGGCGCGGTTAGCCATTGGCATACCAATATTGATATCGTTACGTCCTGTCAACTTGAACAGCGCAGCCTGCCAAATGGCTAGCCAGAAGCTCGAAGTGGTGACGTTATTTTGCCTTGCAAGGCGTGCAATGCGTTCAGAAACATTACCACCAAACTTTAGGCTTACCTGCTGTGCTTCTCGACGCTGATTAGGTTCAATATCGCCCGTCCACTCAAACAGTTTTTGCGGCTGCTTCTCACCTAACTCTTGCTGCCAGAATTGAAGATCCTTATCCCCTTTACCCACTTTTAGCAGTGCATCCTGCCAGACAGAAAAGTCACTGTACTGAATGCTCAATGGCTCTAGAGACTCACCCTGATAGGCGGTGACCAAGTCCTGCATAAACAATCCAATAGACCAGCCGTCAGACACAATATGATGCATCACAATGATCACATGAGTTTTATCTTCAGATGCGCGAATGCACGCCATTCGAACTGGCATTTCATGAAGTAAATCAAATGGCTTGGCAATAAATTCCGCAGTCCATTCGCCCAGCTGACTTTCCGTTAAATGCCTAGCATCTTTAAGCTCAACGTGAGCAATACAGTGCTGGTCAACATGCTGCTTCGGCTCACCTTGGTCCGAAACAACAAAGCGCGTTCTTAGGGCGTGGTGTTTACTCATGACACCAGCAAGCGCCAGTTCCATTTTATCGGTAGAGAGCTCACCAATTAGCTCAAAACCACCACTGATATGGTAAGCACTATTACCAGCATCAAGCTGATAAATGTCCCAAAGTCTTTTCTGCGCCGGAGAAAGAGGCACATCACGCACCTCCTCTGCTGGGACAATCGGTAACTTTTCGAAACTCATTCCTTTGGCGTCAAGCAAAGCGATAAATTTCGCCTGCTCTTGCTCACCAAGGTTTAGAAAACGTTTTGCTAATGCAAATTTGTCTATTTTTGGTTTTTGTTGTGCTTTTAAGTTTGATTCTTGGGTCATAACAATTCCAACTCGTCCATTAGTGCTGCCATGGCGTCGAGTTCATCCTGTTCTTGTTCATTGTTTGCCTGATACTGAGATTGAAGTGCATCCGTTAACGCCTGTAGCGTCCCAGCGGCAAAGAAGTCTTTTAATGAGATCGCTAAATCGAGCTCTTTTTGTGCTTGAGCGACGATACGTGTGGCTAACAGAGAATGACCTCCGAGCGCAAAGAAGTTATCGTCTAAGCCCACTTTTTCTGAGCCAAGGACTTGCTGCCAAGTGTTGGCAAACCAAATTTCCAGTTCACTCTCTGGGGCGCGATATTCCACCTGACTCCACTCTGGAGAAGGCAGCGCTTTGCGATCACGCTTGCCATTTGGTGAAAGAGGCATCTCATCCAGTGCAACGTAGATCGCGGGAACCATGTAGTCTGGAAGTTGGTCATTCAAGTGCGCTTTAGCAGCCACTTCTTTTTCCAAACTCCAATCACCACAAACCACGTAGGCGACAAGCTGCGTGCCTGTTTGATGCTCGTAAGCTATAACAGCAGACTCATCGACGTCATCGTGTTGGTTAAGAACATTCTCAATTTCTTCCAGCTCAATACGAAGCCCACGGATTTTTACCTGATGATCCAATCGACCCAGATATTCAAGTCTGCCATCTGGCATGCGAACCACCTGGTCACCGGTGCGGTACATACGAGAACCAATGTTCCCATCTTGCTCGCACGCAAACGGATTTGGCACAAAGCGATCGGCTGTCAAGTCCGGTCTGGATAGGTATTCACGCGCGAGACCATCACCCGCAAGGTATAGCTCACCAGGCACACCGACTGGGACTGGGTTCCAACAATCATCCAATACATGAAGTTGAGTGTTGCTAATTGCATGACCAATCGGGATGCGCTTACCGACAGGCAATTCACATTGCCAGTAAGTCACATCGATAGCCGCTTCAGTCGGACCATAAAGGTTATGTAGCTGACAATCTGGCGCACCCGTCAACACTTTTTCTGTCAACTCAGCAGGTAAGGCTTCACCGCTGCAAATAATGCGGCGCAGACTGCTGCACTCTCCAATATCCGTTTCACTTTCAAAAGCATGAAGCATTGAGGGAACGAAATGGATCGTCGTTACGCCCTGCTCTCGAATGGTGTTATGCAATAGCTCAGGTTGTCGGTGATGATCTGGCTCAGCAATCGCTAGTCTTGCACCATACATAAGTGGCCAGAAGAACTCCCACACGGAGACATCAAAGCTAAACGGTGTTTTCTGAAGGACACAGTCACTGGCATCTAACTGATACTCGTTTTGCATCCAAGCCAAGCGGTTGTGCAGTGCCGACTGGGTGTTTACCACGCCTTTTGGTAGTCCTGTAGAACCGGAGGTAAAGATGACATACAGAGACTGATCAGCCTGCCAATTTACCACTGGAGCCTCAGAGCTCTGCTCGTTGATTTGCTGTAAGATCTCAGCCTGATTTAGCGCCACATACTGACATTGAGGATTTTCTGGCCATTGTGGCAAGGTCTCACTATCGGTCAGTAAAATGGATACATCCGCAGACTCAAGAATGTAATTCAAACGTTCTGCTGGATAACTTGGGTCCAATGGCACATAAGCACCACCAGCACGAGTAATCGCATGTAAGCCAATCACTAGTTCAAACGAACGTGGTAAACCAAGGCCAACTCTGGTTTCTTCGCCCACACCTTGTTGACGTAGCCACTGAGCCAACTGATTCACTTTGCTGTCGAATTCAGCGTAAGTCATCGACTGCTGACCCATGGACAAAGCAATCGCCTCAGGGGTGCGCTGTGCTTGAGCTTCAACAGCGACTGGTGGAGAAAGCATTTCACCCCATGATTTCTGCGTCGCGTTGAATGCTTCAATTTGTGCGAACTCGTCAGAATCAACCAACTTGAGTTCAGACAGCATTGCATTGGGATTCAACGCAACTTGTTCAAGCAGCTTGAGCCAGTGACCAAGTAACGCTTCGACAAACGTTTGATCGAATACTGGTGCTGCATAGTTAACAAAACCACTCCATTCGCCGTCATCATAGGCCTGAACATCTAAGCTCAACTCTAACTGAGCCGCGACCACGCCCGGATCAAACGCTTCTGCTTGTAATCCTCCCCATTCAGCGAGAATTGAGCGCTCAATACGTTGGAAGTTGAAACTCGTCTGGTACAACGGATGGTGCTGCAAATTACCCGTCACACCCAGAGACTCTACCAGTACCTCAAATGGCACATCCTGATGGGTCAACGCCTGCTCGGTAAAGCGTTTTGTCTCATGGAGCAAACTTTCATAGCTCATGGCTGCGTCTAACTGCGCTGGGATCACCAAGTTGTTGATGAAACAGCCTTGCATCTGCTGAGTGTCCGGTTGTGTTCGGCCCGCAACCGGGATACCGACTCGAATTTCATCACGACCAGAGTATTTGTGCAGCAATAAGTGCCATAGGCTTAACATAACGTTAAATGGAGTCGTTGCACTTTGCGCGGCAAGAGTCTCAATCGCGTTGACCTGCTGCTTGGTCAGAGTGAAGTGATGGCGCTTACCAATGGTTTCAAGCTGATCCCTTGCAACATCGCTATGGAGAACAAGCGGATCAATATCTTTCGCTAACGCCGCTTTCCACCATGACAGTGATTCTTTGGCGCTATCTGATTTTAACCACTCTTGCTGCCAGCTAGCGTAATCGGCGTAATCCAGTGTGTCACTCTCAATGTTTGACTCAAAGTGTCCAGAATGACTGTACGACGAATAAACAGCCGACAGCTCTCGCATTAGGTTTTGAATCGAAATGCCATCAGAGACAATGTGATGGACAACCAGAAGTAACTCAAACTCCTGCTCTGAATGCTTGATTAAGTAAGCTCTCAATAATGAAGGCGATGACAAATCAAAGGTTTCACCGATCCAGCTCAGGCGCTGAGCCTCTAGGTCGGAGAACTCATCAGCTGAGTATTCTGCTAATGCGAATTGACTTACATCGTCATCAGAATGGATAGACTGCATCAGCTCACCATCTACCTGCACGAAGCTGGTACGCAGAGCCTCATGGCGGCCTATCACAGTGCGCAATAAATGCTCTAGCCACTCTCTACTCACTTCGCCTTTTAACTTAAGGCCAAGCGGCATGTGATACGCAGAGCTTTCAGGCATCAGTTGTTGAACAAACCATAAACGCTTCTGCGAAGCACTCACTGGCATGTATTCCATGCGCGGCATCGCTTTGATCGTAACTGCGGGTTCCTTAAGCGATGTACACTGAGTTGCCATCACGTCTAGTCTTGGAGAATCAAAAACACTCTGGAGTAAAAGACGAATTTGGTGTTTTTGTTGCAAGCGTCCAACGAGCTGGGTAGCGAGTAATGACTGACCACCCAGAGCGAAGAAATCATCATTACGACTGACTTGCTCCAGTCCAAACAAGGCTTGCCATTCTTGAGCAAGAAGCTTCTCTATCTCACCTGTTGGCGCTTCATAGGCTTTGTGCTGAACATGATTATCAGGCTGCGGCAGTTTTTTCTTGTCGACTTTACTTGCTGGCGTCAGCGGCATTGACTCCATGACTACAAGCTGTGAAGGCACCATATAATCAGGCAGTACTTTCGCCATTTGAGCGAGAATATCATCGCAGTTTATTAGGTCAGCCTGACCTTCTACGTAGCCGACCAAGTATTTTCCAGCTGAACCTTCAAAGGCGGTGACAGCACTCAGTTTACTGCCACTGATACTCTGCAATCGTGACTCGATTTCACCTAATTCGACACGGAAGCCTCGAATTTTTATTTGGTCATCTGCTCGACCCAGGTACTCCATTACGCCATCTTCGCGCCAGCGAACTAAGTCGCCAGTGCGATACATTCGCTCTCCGTTGTTTGCGAATGGATCGGGAACAAAACGCTCAGCAGTTAAGTCTGGACGATCAAGATAACCGCGAGCTAAGCCAACTTCTTCACCAATGTACAATTCGCCACTTACACCAGATGGAACCGGACGAAGGCCGCTGTCCAATACATAAAGACTACGTGCACCGACAGCAGTACCGATAGGTGCATAAGCACTTTCTAGCGGCGTTTCAGGATAAGCCTGCCAGATCATTGGCGTCACGACCGTTTCCGTCGGGCCGTACCCATTGATAATACGCTTCGGATTCAGTACCTGCTGAAGCTTGAAATAGGTCTCTCGTGTAAAGGCTTCACCACCCAGAGTCCAAGAGCGTACCGCTAATTTTGGCTGTTCAACATCGATCCACTCTAGCAGTGGTCCAACATAGCTTGGCGGGAAGCACGCGATAGTCACGGCTTCACGCTCGAGCACTTCACATGTTTCTTGTGCACTCCAAAGCTGCTGGTCTCGAATCACCAGTTTTGAGCCGAACGCTAGAGGGACAGTCCATCTCTCAACAGCACCATCAAAACTGATTGAAGCAAAGTGCAGCTCGACGTCTCGTGGTGTCATGCCATATCGTTGGCCAATAGTTTGAACATGCATGCTCAAACCAGAATGAGAAACACACACACCTTTAGGTTTGCCCGTTGAGCCCGAGGTATAGATCACATACGCCAGCTGCTCTTCTAAAATTTCAGGACGATTTAAAAGAGGTTGCTGAAGGTCGATTTCAGAATACGCAATGATGTTATCTCGCGGGCAAATCTCACGTGCCAATTGTTGCGAACTACCGTCAGAAATCAGCCATTGAGCATCGCTATCTTCAACCATGTAGTTCAGTCGGTCTTGAGGGTATGAAGGATCTAAAGGTAAGAATGCCGCTCCAGCTTTCAAAACACCGATCATTGCCACCAGCATGTCGGCTCCACGAGCAAACATCACACCAACCCGCTGGTCTCGTTGAATACCGCGCGCAATTAGCTCAGCGGCTACGCCATCAGTGAAGTCATCCAGCTGTTGGTATGACAAAGCAAGCCGTTCCGAGCCATTAGTTGATAAGGCCGTTCCCCCAAGAGGACTCGCCACAAGCGCTTCGCTATCTGGTTGAGCAAGCACCTGCTCTTTTAACAGTTCAGTGAAAGGTTTGTAAGTCCATGGCTCAGACGCTTTTACATGACCAGACAAGCGAGACTGTTGTTCAGCGTCCAATACATCAATATCACTCAGATTATGAGCCAGCTTATCGATAAGCTGCTCAAGATAATGAGACGTCGTTGCTGACAGCGCATCGATATCTGACTCTGAGAGTTTCGCTGAGTCGTACGCAAAAACAATGCGTAATGACTCACCTGGCAATACCGCCAGCGTTAATGGGTAATGCGTAAACTCATAGCTGTCAGGCTCGCCAATTTTAAGGCTAGTTTCACTAAACAGGCTCTCATCCAATGGGTAATTTTCAAACACCAGCAACGAATCAAACAGATTCTCACCAGCCTGTGGTGCGTTCCCTAGTGAAGAAAGCGCTTGTACCTCTGACAAAGAGACATGGCTGAATTCACGCTGTGCACTCGCCTGCTCTTGTATATCGGCAAGCCATTGATTGGTTTTCGCCTTCCAGTCCACCATTGATGTAACAGGCAAGGTATTAATGAAAAGCCCAACCATGGCTTCACTGTTTGCTAGTGACGATGGTCGACCTGCAACCGTATTGCCGAAAACAGGCTGAGACTGACCCGTGTAACGTTGAAGCGTCAGTAGCCATGCGCCCTGAATGAGAGTGTTTAGCGTGATACCAGATAATTTCAGTTGAGACTGCCAGCTGCTTAGTACTTCAGCACTAAAGTCCACGTTGTGGCGCACATGCCCTAGTTTATCTGTGTGCGAACCGTATTGTTCAACCAACATTGTTGGCGCTTCAACACCATTCAAATACTCACGCCAGTACTCTTGAGCACTTTCTGGTTCTTGCTGTACAACCCATTCTAAATAATCAGCAAAATCATGGCTGACAACAGGCAGGCTGATATTTTGATAGTGAGCAAATAGTTCGCTGAGTAGAACACCGGTGCTCCAACCATCCATCAGAATGTGGTGGATGGTGAAGATACAAGCGATCTCATTGTCGCCCGTTGTCACAAGATCTACTCGCCACAAAGGTTTTAGCTGCTGGGCGCTCGCATCTTGTTCCAGTGCGAAACCTAGTTCAATGAGCGAACGTTTATACGACTCTAGTTCAAAGCCTTCTTCCTCTCGCCCATCAAAGACTCTGCTCGTGATAGGAAGGTCACCCCAAACATACAGGTGCGCCTGACCTTCTACTTGATGCAGCGTACTACGTAGAATCGAATGACGCTTCATCAAGGCCTTCCACCCTTCTTCTAACTGGCTAGCATCAGCGCCAGATATAGGTAAGGTAATTTGGTTGACGTAGGTGCTTGTCTCTTGCGATAGCTGCGCGTGGAAGTACAAGCCTTGCTGTAGCGTAGACAGCGGTAGAATTTGATTCGGAAGTTGATGAGCGTTACCACTTATATGGCTTAACGTCGCGAGACTCAGATGAGTATTTGGCGCATCAGCTTGTGTCAAAACAGCTGTATTAGACGTGCAATGTTGTGTCATTGCTTTGATTGCCGCCTCTAAGTGACGAACATACGCATCACACTGAGCTTTCGGCAGAGCAGAAAGTGAAAACTCCAATTCGACATCAAAGCCATCATCAGTTTCGCTGATATTCAATACAATTACGGCATCCGCTTTGGCATTTTCTGGTCGCCATAAGCCAAACTCACCCAGTTCAGCCCCTTCCACATCAGCCTGAGCGGCCCGGCCTAGGAAGTTAAATAGCACATCAACATGGTCTTGATACTGCCATTGCTGCTGAGCTATACCCGCTGAATAACTCAAACCTCCATCAGTGATTGCATGTGAGCCATCTTTTACACTCGCTAACAGTTCACTAATGCTGTCACTTAGCACAACTTTTTGCGGGAACAGCGCAGTATGCCAGTTAACACTGCGTGAGAGATCCAACCCAAACGACTCACTGAATCGACCATGGCTTTCGCGATGAACGACAATCTCATTTGCCGAGGTTGTTTCCTTTATTGCAAGCGCAGACAATGCCATCAAAGTCTGTTCCTTTCTCATTCTGGCAAAGGCTTTTGTCGATGCAAGCAGTGGTTCGGCGAGCTCTTTGGTTATATGGTAACTGTGCTTATAAATTCCTTTGCTTTGGCTTTCTTCATCTTTACCTTCAGTTAGCGCCGTTGGGAAAGCAGACTCTGCTCGCTGAGCATTCCAGAATTCGGACTGTTTATGAGTGATATGAAGATTCTCTAATGCCTCATACCAGTCACCCTGATTGTGAGTTTTAGAGACGAACACATAAGAGTCGGCACCTATTTCTTGCTGGTAACTCCCCAGCAAATCTTGAATAAGCACAGGCCAAGAAAGCGCATCAATGACAAGGTGGTGAACGGCAACCAGCATTTCGCCTGTCTCAATATTCAAGCCGACCGACAATTGCTTACCAACAGACGGATTAATCGCACTCTGCACAGCATCGGTGTCTATCTGCTCTGCATAAAGGTTGAAGGCAAAATCTGCGGTAGTCACATATTCAGCTAGATACTCTGCTGCGTCAGATGTTGTTGTATTCGGAGCTTCGAAAGAAAGACGCAGACCGTCGTGATGTTGCACCACTTGCTTGAGTGCTCGAACAATCGCGTCTGCATTAACCGGAGCTGGCAAGTTGAGTTTTGCGTACTGGTTACATAGTTCAAGCTGGCCATTCTTATCTAGCTTGTTTTTATTAGAATAGCCACGTTCAATGAACCGCTTCTGCATTGGCAGCAAGGATACTTTGCCACTCAGCTCACCTTGTTCAGCTGGTTTGATTTGGCTATCGAGAACACATAACGCCATTTCAGCGAGCACTGGATGGTCAAACACTTGCTTTGGTGTCAGCATCAAACCTCGTTGACGAAGCTTCCCTACCATTTGCAAAGCAGTAATTGAATCTCCGCCAAGTGCAAAGAAATGGCTGTCAGAACCAATAGACTCTAGTTTAAGGAGCTCACGCCATATTTCAGCCAGCTGATGTTGAATGTCCCCTTCCAGCGGCGCTCCCGCTTTTCGTTCTTCATCCCAATCCGGTGCGGCAAGTTGCTTACGATCCACCTTCCCAGCTGGTGTCAGAGGAAGTGTCTGGCTAACAATGATACGTGACGGCACCATATAATCTGGCAACTGGGAAGCTAACTCTATACGCCATTGAGATTCAGATTTTTGCTCTGTTTCACTCAATTGAACGTAACCGACCAGGCGCTTTCCTGTCGGCGACTCGTGTGCGACAACAGCACAAAACTCAGCATTAGCAAGCGTCTGTAGGCGAGATTCAATCTCTCCAAGCTCAATACGGAAACCACGAATTTTTACTTGCTGATCGGCACGGCCAAGGTATTCAACAACACCATCTTGTCTAAATCGAACCAAATCACCAGTGCGGTACATACGTTCGCCGTTTGCGGCAAATGGATCCGGTATAAAACGTTCAGCGGTCAAGTCAGGTCGCTTCAAGTAACCACGAGCTAGGCCTGATTCCATACCGATGTACAGCTCTCCAACCGATCCAAATGGTACCTGTTTAAGGTTCTCGTCCAGCACATACAACTTACGGTCACCCACAGGCTGACCAATCGGCGCGTAAGAGCTTTCCAGTTTATCTTCTGGATATGCACGCCAGATCATCGGAGTAACGACCGTTTCTGTCGGGCCGTAACCATTGACGATACGAGGTGGATTCACCACACGTTGAATTCGTTCAAACGTTTCTCGGGTAAATGCCTCACCACCCAGTGTCAATGAGCGCAAAGATAAGTCTGGCTGAGTTTGTTCAACCCAATCTAGCCAAGGTCCTGCATAACTTGGCGGGAAACAAGCGATGGTGACTTTCTCGTCTACCAATACTTGAGTCGTTTTTTCTGGTGTCCACAACTGTTGGTCGCGAATGGTAAGCGTTGAGCCGAACGCCAGTGGCACAGTCCAACGCTCAACAGCACCATCAAAACTGATAGAGGCAAAATGCAGCTCTGTGTCTTCAGGCGTCATGCCATACTGCTCGCCAATCGTCTGGACATGCATTGTCAGTCCGCGATGACTCACTGCCACGCCTTTAGGCTTACCTGTTGAGCCAGAGGTGTAAATCAAATACGCCAACTGGTCTAGATTGATCTCTTGATATGAACAATCTTCAAGCTCAATTACTGAAGCCTCAGCTGCCAACAATGATTCAATAGCAACGCACTCTGGAGCACAATCGGATTGGATGAAAAGATCTTCAGCCTTATCCATCAAGTGCTGCTGAGTCAGTAACTGCTGAGCTCCACTGTCTTCAAGCATAAAGCTAATGCGTTCAGCAGGGTAATCTGGATCAAGTGGTAGGAATGCGCAGCCTGCTTTCATGGTGCCCAGCATGGCGACCAGCATATCGGTGCCACGCTCCATCATCACACCGACAAAACCTTCTGATTGAACCTTTCTTTGGCGCAATGAGTGTGCGACTAAATTCGATTGAGCCTCTAATTCAGCGTAAGTCAGCGTTTTATCGCTATGTTTTAAGGCAACTTTCTCAGGACGCAGTTTTGCTTGCTCAGCCACCAGCGCCATAAAGGTCACTGGATTCCATGTTTGCTGCACAGCTGAGTGCGTTTCCAAAGCCACTGTATCTGAGGTAGAAAGCGCGTTAGTCTGTGCTAAAGATTGCTGAGGAGATTGGCAGATCTGGTTCAGAACGTTTTTGTATGTGCTTAAAAAGCTGTCAATTTGCGTTTGAGTGAACTTCTCTTTTGCATAGACAAGTCGCAGCGATAGTTGCTCGCCCGTTACCGCATCCAACACCAATTCAAATGGTGTTTCAGCGAGGGGGAACTCAGTGAATGAACCCTGAACCTCTCCAGAAGTCACTACCAGCTTGTCACCATGACTGCGGTAGTTGAATGCGACGGTCGGTAGTGGAAGGTGCCCTGCCAATTTCTCTAGAGGTAAATGCTCGAACTTCATTGACTCTGTCAGGTTCGTTCGGACATTTTCAACCAATTCAGCAAGCGTATTTTCAGGAGCAATCTGCAAACCTAAAACAGCATTATTGACATAGAAACCAATGTTTCTACGGCTTTTCGAATTTCGGTTTAGCGCAGGAACCGTGATCGAAGGGTGCGCATGATTAGAGTAGCTAGACAGAGTCAGCAATAGAGCCGTAGAAAGCACTTCGAAGCGTGTTACACCAAAAGATTTTGCAGCTTCAGACATGCGCTCCGTTTCTTCCAGCGTCAATGACTCTTCAATATGTGTAGCCGTATAAGCACTGACGTCGTTCTGATTGGAAGCCGGCAATAAGCAAGGTTCATCGCTGATTAGATTCAATGCTTGCCATTGCAGCATCGCCTCATCATGATCTTCACTTCCTTGCATTGAAGCGAATTCAACAAAGCTTTGCCCTCGTAGTTTGCGTTTTGGCTTGCCAGCGAGGCGGTCAACCAGCGCGCGAACAACAAGCTGTAAAGACCAAGCATCCGTAGTAATGTGGTGAGCGGCGACTCCCATTACAAACTCTTGGCCACTCACTTGATATAGGCACGCCCTATTCAAAGCTTCGCCAACCATGATGTAAGGCTCTCGAACCCGTCTTTCTGCATCTTTTAAAACGAAGGCTTCAGGATCTGAGTACTCCTGAGCGTCTACAAATTCTAATTTGGGAGCAGAATCTGAGACTCGTTGAAGAGGCACGCCATCATGTTCTTTGAGTCTTAGCCTAAGAACATCTTGTTGTTCTCCCAGCGCATCGAATGCCTCAAAGATGGCTTCTTTGCTGAGACCTTCACCAGACAAACGTAACAAGCCACCCGTATTGTAGGCAATACTTTCTGGCATGAGCTGCTGGAACAACCATAGACGTTGCTGAGAATGAGAAAGTGGACTCCAACCACCATTGGCGGGAGTCATCGTGATATCATCCACTGACATACATATACCTAAAAACTGTTAAATGTCAGGTACCTAAACAGTAGGTACCAAAATTAAGTAAAAGCGAGTGATGTTACTCAGCTAACGCTTCTCGCAGGCTTTTCGGACGCATGTCAGTCCACACTTCATTAATGTGGGCGAGGCAAGTTTCTTTGTTGCCAGTAATACCAACGGCTTTCCATCCATTTGGAATTGGATGATAAGTAGGCCAGATACTGTACTGCTCTTGTGGGTTGATAACGACGGTGAATTCTGTGTTTGGGCTGTCAATACTCATAATATCCTCAACTAGATCGTTGTTCTTATTGTTTTGATTTTCTGGATTGTTGTTTCGTTAAGCGACGACACTTTCTACTGCTTGTTGAGCTTGTGATTTATCCGCAGTATCCAGTTCCGTCAGTTGCCCACTGTCCATTTTGAAAATGCGGTCTGCCGCATCGAAGTAACGGTCATCGTGGGTAATAGCGATTACGGTCACGCCACGCTCTTTAAGCAGAGGCAGTAACTGTTGGTAAAAGACTTTTCTAAAGCGAGGGTCCTGATCTGCCGCCCATTCGTCGAGAAGCATGCAGCCTCGCTGTTCAGCAACGGCCATCAGTAACGCCAGACGTTTACGCTGCCCCTGTGAATAGCGGACATCTGACAAGTGACCGTTCTCTTGAGTTACTTTGTGGCTCATTTCCAGACGGTCCATCCACTCTTTGATATCGGCCTCTGGAACATCTTGACCTTGTCCATTGGTGATCTGGTGAAATAGGTAGAAGTCACTGAATACGGTAGAGAATTGCTGGCGATAGTGAGGCCAGTTGAGTTCAGTCATAGGTTGACCATTCAAGAGCACATTACCTGTATGCGGGCGATAAAGACCGGTTAGCAAACGGGCAAACGTTGATTTGCCACTGCCATTACCACCGATGATAAAGATCATCTCACCTTTCGAAGCTTTAAAATTGATCGGGCCAACTTTAAACGGACAGTCATCACCATCAGTGCGGTATTCGTAAGTCACCTGCTGAAGATCGATGCCTTCAAATGCTTCTGGTTGTTCGTTAGCCTCAACAAGGTTTTCATTGTCACTTAAATCGAGCGATTCAAGCTTGCGCATAGAAATATTGGCGCTAATAAGACCTGGCAGCGCACCGACCGCAGCCATAAGCGGCATTCGCATAAACAAGATGACTAGAGCAAAGGTAGAAGCAACGTCAAAACCAGCCCAACCTAAGCCCAGCGCCAGATAAAAGTTGAGACCAATCAGTGCTAGTACAATCGTGTTAGCCATATTGGCAGCAAAACCGTTGTAGATGTCCGCTCTTGTAACTTCGTCTCGATAACCTGCTGCATTTGGACCAAACTCATCTTCGAAGTAACGACGAGCTCGATTAGGGTTAAGCGATAGCTCTTTGCGTCCATCGATCAAAGCCTGATAGTCGTGGTATAGATTATCTTCCAGTTCGCGTACCTGTCGAACATGGAAAGTGATACGAGTAACGAGTCCGTAGCCGATAACGCCCGTCACTCCAAGCATTAAGAGACTCACGCCAAAAAGTGGTAACGACAGGAAAGCCAAATACGATAAAGCGACCACGGTCAGTACCAATCCGTAAATCATTTCGGGCAGAGTCACAAAGGCAATGGTGATATTACGAATGTCCGTATTTAATGACGCTAGAACACCTGCGCTACCAACATCCTCAATTTGTTCGATATCGGTGTTGATCAATTGCTTCACCAACTGGCATCGCTTGTTATAGACAAATTGGTGGCCTAACTTGTGAAGCGAAACCTGTGCAACCGTTGCTGTAACGAGCAGCAGCGCCAATAATCCAGCAAACTGCCAGATGGCTCTATGTACACTCGTGGTCTGACTCAACAGTTCATATTGAATAAAAGCAATCACGCCAATACTGAGAAAGGCGCTTGCCACACTCAACAAGATAACCAAAGCGAGCGCTTTATGTTGTTTATGGGCCAACTGAAAAAGTAATTTCATCTCAAATCCATGTGTTAATTATTATTGTGATTATCATTATCATCAAGTTTTAAAACAGCATTGAGGGAAGCTGAGCATTGCCCCCTCATGACTAAAAGTTAGAGTCTACGAAGTCCCCACATCAGGTACATACCGCCAATCAAAGACGCAACCAAACCAGCTGGGATTTCTTGTGGGTACAACATTTGGCGCCCTAACCAATCAGCAAGTAACATTAGTCCCATACCGACAAGCGCTGAACAAATGAGGTGTTCTCTAGCTCGGCTAAAACCAAACAAACGAGCGAGATGCGGCGCCATCAAGCCAATGAAACTAAGAGGGCCAACAACCAACGTCGCGCTCACTGTCAACAACGCAACAAGTATCAATAATAAGCCTCTCGCCTGACTGACCTTAACACCCAGAGCACGCGAACTTGCCTCTCCCAGTGGCACAATATCTAGCCATCGAGCGGTAACAAAACTCAGTCCGACTAGAACGACAGCAGCGACAGCCAAAGGAATAAGTGTTGCTTCGGTAACGTAATAAGTTGAACCTGAAAGCCAGGCTAGGACTTGGTAGCTACGTGGGTCACCGCCCGCCAATACGAAGCTTTGTACCGCATTCATCAGAGCTGTGATAGCCACCCCTGTCAGCAGTACTCGTTCAGGCTGGAAGCCAGACTTACGGTTCAAAAGAACAATCACGGAGAGCGAAGCCATCGCGCCCACAAGTCCACCTAAATACAAGCCAACGAGACTAACGCCAATGCCAGAGAACATCGCGATGATTAACCCCAAAGCGGTGCCCGAGCTGATGCCGATCACTTCAGGGCTCGCCATCGGGTTACCACTTAAACGCTGGATCACAGTACCTGCTGTAGCCAACATCACACCAGCTAGGGCAGCGGCAACAAGTCGGGGCCAACGCCATTCCAACAAGTTCCACTCACCAGAGGTGACCAACCATTGCCAGCCTGAGCTCTGAATCGAAGTGGTACTAAAAACAAACAAAACAATGGGCAGTAAAATAGCAACCAAGGCGATCGCATTTCGATTAAGCGATTTCACTTGCTCACTATGGCGCGTCATCACTGTTTGCGTCTGGGTTTGACTACGCATTGATAATCTAGGCAGCAGCCAAAGTAATAAAGGTGCGCCAAGTGCAGCAGTGGCTGCACCAGTAGGAATGATCATTGCTGCAATGCCCGGAAGCTGCTGAATCAGTAAGTCAGTGAGTGTCAGTAGTAAACCACCTAACAGCATGGATACGATTAACTTAGGTACAAGACGATGCACACCAGTCGCACGAGCAATCGCGGGGGCAGCAAGACCAACAAAACCAATCACCCCGACTTTGGCAACCACCCAAGATGTAAGTAACACTGCGAGACCAAGACATATGACGCGCAACTTCGCTAGAGACACTCCTAGACTCTTGGCGCCTTCCTCCGACAACTCCAGTAAAGTTATTGGTTTAACGAATAAAAAAGAGATTCCGATCGCCAACGCTAATCTTGGTGCAAGGTAGGCGATATCTGCCCATCCTGTCTGAACGAGAGAGCCTGCTCCCCAAATCATTAAGCCAGCCAGCTTATCCTGATTCATCATCAAAAAAACAGTGCTGAGGGCACCAAAATAAAGGTTAATGACTAGGCCCGAAACCACCACTACTGTCGGTGAAAGTGCACGGCGCCATGATAGCGCAAACACCAAGGCCATGGTACCCACACCACCAGCAAGCGCGATAAGAGACTTGGAAAAAGTCAGCAACCATGGGGCATACAAGGTTGCCAACATCAGCGCAAAACTTGCGCCACTAGCAACGCCTAAAGTGGATGGAGAAGCCAGTGGGTTACGCAGAACCTGCTGCATCAAAACCCCAGCGGCGGCTAGTGCCGCGCCAGCAATTAATGTCGTAAAGAATCTAGGCCACCAAGTTAGGTGAAGCTTCACAGATTCGGGAGACATCCAATCCGCTTGAAACAAACTGCCAACACCCGCAGAAAAATTACCTGATGCGTTTAATTGGAATCCAACGATTGCCAGAGTAAATGCCGCAAGTATCGCAACAAGACTCAGAGATAGAATTCTCATTGTGTTACCTCTTCAGCCAATGCAGCCGCGAGCAGATTGGCGAAACGAAGCGCAGAAGGTAGACCGCCAAAGCTCCAAGTCGGCTCTACCAATAATGGAGGGTAGCTTGTTTGCTTAACCAAATATTGCCAGTATTGATCTTGTGCTAGGTGCTCTTCAACTCCCGCAGGCAGCGGCTCAATAACCACAATCTGCCCTTCGATACCCTGTAACTTGTCAATACCCGTTAAATTGAAACCCCACGCATTGGTTTCTTTGTTCCAAGCGTTTTGGAGGCCGAGTTGGTTCAACGCCACTTTATAAATGCTGTTTTCTCCAAATACGCGCACATGTTTGGTGTCCATAAACTGAACAAGTAACACCGGAGCAAGCTCAGTCGGCAGTTTGCTCTTAAGTGTTTTTAACTCTTGCTCACTATCAGCGATTAGCTGTTCGGCTTGGCTCTCCGCCTTCACTTCTTTTGCAATACGGCGAGTAAAATCCGTTACGGCCTCCCAGTTCACCTCTCCCACCTTGTATAAACCTAGAATTTTTACTGGCGCAATACGAGAAAGCTGAGTTTCGAGTGAAGAGAATCGAGGAGAAAGGAAAATAGTGTCGAGTTCTAATTCTGAAAGCCTTTCTAGATTAGGCTGAGTTCTCAGACCTACATCGACAGTTTCAGCAGGAATCTTAGGGCTTCTAACCCAATCGTTGTAATCAGATTGCTGTGCAGACGCGATTGGCGTGATGCCTAGCGCAATCATAGTTTCTGTTTGAGACCAGTCAATCGACATAACTCGCAATGGACCATCTGAAGGCTTATTTTCCGCCAGTACTGGCGTCGCCGTGGAGAACGCTAGCAGGCAAATAGCAGTGATTGCTTTAAAACCTAGCATGGCATTGCCACCGGATAACCTGCCGCATGATCCGTTATCTGCATTTTGATTCCGTAGATATCGTGCAATTGAGGTTCAGTGAAAACTTCCGATACCGAACCTTGCGCAATCATCTTACCGCTATGCAGCGCGACAATATGATCGCAGAAGCGCGCCGCCATATTAATATCATGAATCACGATTAACACGCCCAACTCAAGCTCAGTCGCGAGCTTTTTGATCAGTTCGAGCATTTCAACTTGATGAGCAATATCAAGCGCTGACAAAGGTTCATCGAGTAGCAAATATTGCGTTCTTTGCGCCAATAGCATGGCAAGCCATACTCGTTGTCTTTCACCGCCCGACAGTGTATCCACAAGACGATCTGCATACTTGATGGTATCGGTCATTTGCATGGCTTGTTCTATGAAATGCTTGTCTTGGCTAGTTAAACGCCCAAGTAAGCCGTGCCATGGATAGCGACCAAAACTAACCAAATCTTTGCCCGATAAGCTATCGGTTGGCGGAAGGTGTTGGGGAAGATATGCAATTTGCTGAGCGAATTTTTTATCAGACCACTGAGAGACGGATTTGCCCTGCAACACGACATCCCCATCGGTTGATTTTTGTTGTTGAGCAAGGAGTTTAAGTAACGTCGATTTACCTGAGCCATTATGGCCGACAAGTGCGTATATCTTTCCTGGTTCAAAATTCATATCAAAACCTGACAGTAGCGCTCTGTCACCAACGCTAAATGCTAGCTTTCTAGCTTCGAGCATATCTTTTCCCTTAAACTCTCTTTTTACATAGGGTTAATCAATAGAACACGACTGATTAACAAGGTGGAATTTATATAACAGTAAATACATAAATGCAAACCATTTTCATTTGCATTTGGTTATGCGATAGTTAGGGGTATTAAATGGGAACAGATGAAGCCTTAATTAAGTACACAATGAATCTAGTCACAGCAAATCGAAGCTATTCATTATACTGGCTAACACAGCTTCCTGACATTTCGATAAATGTCGATAATAATCTGGTACATCTTAGCGCCGTAGAGTACGACGTAGAGTTGTATCCGAAAACGATTAATACTGCACTCTATTTGCCACCTTCACTAAAAAGCGCTAGCAAAAAGCGCAAAGCTGAGTTCATTGCAGGTAGAGTGGCCGCTCAGTATTCAATGGACAAGTATCATGAAGTACACAATATAGGTGTAAACCAAGATCGCTCACCTCAGTTTCCGAGCCACTTCTCTGGTTCCATTTCTCATAGCAAAAATCTAGCGGTTTCGGCTGTGATACCTCGTGATCTGATTCCAGATAGAAACGTTGGAGTCGATATTCAACACTGGTTATCTGCTGTAGAAGCAAGAGATGTCATAACCATAGTTTGCAGCGAACTAGAGCTAGAAAAACTGCAACCGACAAGGTTGTCGATTGAACAGAAAGTGACGTTGATATTTTCTGCAAAAGAAGCACTGTATAAAGCGATTTATCCACAAGTGAAGGAAGTGCTCAATTTCGATGTAGTTGAGTTAGTGGATGTAAAAACAGATCACCTAGTGTTTTCTCCATCACCTAGCCTACTAAAAAGAAAAGCCTTCTCACCACTTGTGTGTCATTATAAATCGTACGAAAACTACCTCGTATGCGTTGCCGTGGTATGACAGGACTATACTCAACGAGCGTTTCACTATGCTATGCTGGTTGTTATTGGATAATGGTCCGATAGTTTTTCTACGACAACGCTCGGCCCACTTTTTATTTCTAGAGCTCTAGATGCGAACGCATCAAGGCTAGCGCCACTACTGTGCGTTCTCCTTTTGAACGTATGAAGACTATAGTTATCCTGACGATAACTGGATCCAACATTAATGCTGTTCTCTTCACCATTGAAAAGAATGTTGAAATCTCCTCCCAACAAATACTTACCATCTGCCCCAACCAAGGTTTTTGTAGCGTACGCCAAAGTAGCTGTAAGATCCGTACCACCGATACCTCCCGACGTTGCGTGTATCGTCGATAACCAAACATCGCCAACCAAAACGCTAATTATCGGGCGACCCGAGATAGAAAGGTACGCTATATCGTACTTAGAATGTTTATTCGTAATGATCGCCACAGAACACCGATTGTTCAATGCTCCAGCTTGGAGTGATCCGATAACACTCTTTCCTGCAAATTGGTTTAGCGTCGCGATAGTCCCGCACTCTTGGACCATAACAACGTCATACAGTGCACACATCGTTTTTAAAGTCAGCTCCTTGTCGGCATTATTCGCTACACCACCTTGCATGTTCCAAGAAATAACTGAGATAGACATTTATCCTCCGGCTGTATCCATCTGATGACACTCTCTAGGTAGTGAGAGAGTACGCTTGACCAGTAAAATATTCAACAAAACACATAAAGGGCACTGACATTTTTTGGATGTGAGTAGCTCACGAGCTACATATGCTAGGCTGCTCTAGACTTGATACACCACCGTTAGCAGTAATTCACTACGAGACTCCTCGTGGGCACCCATTAGTTAGGTTTTAGTTGAACTATCGGGCTCGACTCCGGAGGCATTCAAATCGGGTTGCTTGATCCTAATCAAGCAACAAAAAAAGCCGCGAATACGGCTTTTAATCTCTGTTGGCTAAAGATATTGACGTAAACTTGCTATGTTTCCGCACAAACCTGTTTTTGTACGTTAGGTGGCGCAGACTCGTAGTGGCTTAGGCTCATGTTGAAACTACCTTCACCACCAGTTATTGAGCGTAATCGCCTTGCGTAATCTTGTAGTTCATTGATTGGTGACTTGGCTTGCAGCAAAGTATAGTTCGCATCAATCTGCTCTGTACCCTCAATTAAACCGCGATTGCCAGACAAATCACCCGAAACATCACCAACATATTGAGTTGGAATCGTCAGCTCCATATGCACGATAGGCTCAAGCACAATAGGTTCAGCGTCTAAAACTGCATTCAAAAAGGCTTTCTTACCCGCGATAATAAACGCGATCTCTTTCGAATCTACAGAGTGATGTTTACCATCGAAGACCGTCACTTCGATGTCTTTAATCGGGTTACCTGAAATCGCGCCTTCTTCTAACGCCTGCTTAATTCCCTTTTGTACCGCTGGAACGAGCGCAGTTGGAATCGCGCCTCCGACAACTTTGTTTACAAACTTAAAGCCTGCACCTCTCTCAAGTGGCGATACTTTTAGATGAACCTCACCAAATTGCCCAGCGCCGCCACTTTGTTTCTTATGACGATATTGAGCTTCTGCGGGTCTAGTGATCGTTTCAAAATACTCGACGCTTGGTTGTGTCGTTTCAACCTCTAGCTTGTAAACAGATTGCATCTTCTCTAACGCAACTTTAAGGTGAAACTCACCTTGTCCACTAATGATGGTTTCATTACTCCGCGATCTATGTTCTATCCGCAAAGATGGATCTTCAGAAGCGATCTTACTTAGTACATCGCTTAGTTTTTGCTCGTCTCCACGTTTTATTGGTTTTAAGCATAATGAATACATAGGCTGGGGGAAGTTGAGGGTTTTAAGCTCGACGCCATCTTCATCGTGGGAATCGTGTAAAATTGAATCAAACTCTAACTCATCAATTTTAGCCAAAACACAAAAGTCCCCAGCCAGTGCTTGATAGATCTCTTTACGTTCTTTTCCTTGCAATTGATATAGGTGGCCTACTTTGAACGATTTATTACTCTCACCCACGTACAACTGACTACCTGCATTGATTTCACCTTGGAAAACACGAACGTAAGCAAGTTTACCCAGATAAGGGTCAACACTTACCTTATAAACATGCGCGACAGCGTGATCTAATGTTTCGCAGTTCACTTTGATCTTTTGACCATTTTTCTCTAGCAAAGGCGGATTGCCTTCATTTGGCATCGGCATAATTTCAGACAGCGTTTTTAGTAGTAGTTCTACCCCTGCGCCTGTCTCGGCTGATACAAAACAAATTGGGATGATATGTCCCGTTCTTAGTGCCTCTTCAAATGGATCATGCAGTTGCTGCGGCGTAAGCTCCGAACCTTGCTCTAAATAGAGTTCCATCAACTCTTCATCAACCTCAATCACTTGATCTATCAGCGTTTCATGAGTTGCTTCGACATCATTGATTAGAGTCTTTGCGCTCATATTTGGCTCAAAAAAACAATCGACTACTGTCTTTCCATCACTTGCAGGTAAGTTAATTGGCAAGCAGTAATCACCAAATTTCTCGGTGATCTCATCTAGTATCTGAGTGAGCTTAGTTGCCGCAACATCAAGCTTATTAATGATGATCATTTGGCATTTCTTCTGCTCTTGAGCAAAGGCGAATAAATGTTTAGAGGTTTGAGTGATGGGCTGTTGAGGATCGATGATTAGTGCTGAGGTTTCTACTGCGGGGAAGACGCTTAACGCCCGACCAAGCAGTTCATTTTGCCCCGGAGTATCAATAATGTTCAAGCGGTGATTTTCATAACGCATGGTTACAGGGGTGGCTTCAATACTGTGCTGATACTGAATTGACTGAGCATCAAAATCAGTAATGGTGTCACCTTTATCCACCCTTCCTAAGCTCTTGGTGGCTTGGCAGGTATAGAGAAGATTTTCTATAAGTGTGGTTTTACCACTACCCGTTTGACCAACAAACGCAATATTTCGAATTTGATTGATAGGCATAGAGCCTCCTTGCAAGATGAGTGACGGAACATACGTATATAGCAATGGAGTGGCGGGCTTACCGCCTGCTCGACTTCCATGTCATTTTACGAATCACTCTATGCATAAAGGCCAACTTCAGTTTTCATTGAAGATAATTTTAGCATGCACGAAATAACCCCACTTTAATGTGACTTATTTCATAACAGTTCAGGTTGGTACTTGAGCTAGGTCAATGGAGGAGGATTTGGTTGTGTGACACAATATCAGCTTTCACTAGGTGGTTTATTGATGTAAGAAAACTTCAAAATAGAACCAAGGAATTGCAATTACATTGTTTCCTTCGACTGCGAAGTACTTGGCAACACCACATTTCAAATAAATCAGTTATCTATTGATTTTCACATGTACAGAAAACGTAGCGATTTAGCACTCTATTTTACGCTATTTTTTAATGAGTGCCGCCATTATCTAGCCGATCAGCCCCACCTATCTATCAATACCTGTGATACTAATCAGCATTAATGCAATGGATAATATATACCAGACTTCCCATGCAACATATCAATAAGTTAGAATCTCGCCTCAGCAAATCTTACTTTTAATCTGTGCGCTATAACCAAGAAATCATCTAGTTACAGCTCTCAATCACAACGTTATAAACTGTTGGTGTGTTAAATGAACTTTAAAAAATGCTTATTCGCATCTAGTGCCTTTTTCTTAGCGGCATGTACCTCGCCTATTCAAGAGACTGTCGATACATCCGAATTCAATAACCTACTACTAGGGAGTTGGAAGTGTGGATCTATAGATGAGTATTTCAAGGAAGATACAGTTCTTGTCTACAGTAAAGATGGACAAGTTTCTGTTGATACATCCATGTACATGAAGGTGGAAGAGACTGACGATGTTTTGTCCTTTGATATCTCAGGAACTGCGAGTTGGGAATTGAACAAAGATAACTTGTATGAGGTTTACGAAGAAATCAATTTTAAACCTACCAATGAATATACAGCCTCAATCAAAGGTTTTATGTCCTCTTTGATGCCGAAAAAAGGTCAAAGAGGTATGTCTAAAGTGCTTTCACTCGACAACAATAAACTTGTCTTAGAAAGCGGTGATAACGAAAAGCTGACCTGCTACAGAAAATAACGTATTCAACAGGCTCTTGTTCTTTAAATGACGAATCTGAAGATATTCGCCATATTTTCATCGATACACCATAAACGCTTAAACATCGCCGAGCCTAAACTCGGCGTTTTTCTTTAGTTAGAACGACGCACAGACTCACAATTTGTTCCAGCTCTTAACCCTATAGTTTAAACCACGCTCCCTTCACCAGTTAACAGGACAGGCACCATAGTAACCCCTACTACAGTCTTGCATATTAGTCATGATAAATTGCACTAGAAGTTCCAATACCTAATTATTTTGAGCTTTTCCAATGAAGTTTGACAGGAATTCAATATCTTGGAGAAAAACAGGAAGAGTAAAGCACCAAACTAGCACTTAGTTTGGTTGAAATTCATGCTAAAGGAACGACAGCGCCTAGCCATCTATTCGAAACAAATTAATTCGCTTGCGCTTCAACGTACGTTTTGCATAGTTGAATGATTTTGTGGGGATGGATGTCGTGACAGAAAAATATATAAAAGCCTAGATTGCACCTAGGCTTTTATCGGTATTACGTTAAGACACTTAGTTTAAACTATCAATTATTACTGTCTCGTGCGCAGCACAAGCACCTAGAAAATTACCCAGATAGTACCCTAACGTTAGTTGCTCACCAGCATACAAGCTATCTACCTCAAACTCGCAGTAGCCCGCATATTGAGTTTCTTCGATTCTATAGAAGCCTGCCGATTTAAACTCATTACCCGTGATATCATATAAACACAAGGTGTCGCCATTGGCTTTCGGATCCATTCCTTCTAGAAGGCTGAACTTCACTTTCAATTTAAAACCCGTTTGAGTCTGCGCAATTGGCTCTACCAGCGAGATAGCGCAGCTCATGGGTGCAACCACTGCCCCATGATTTAAGTGGCTGTAAGAACAAATCGTGCGTTCAGGGGTGCCACCGACGCAAAGAGCAATAGTGTATTCCCCAGATAAGAAGTTGCAGCCAGAAACGTCCAACTCTACGCTCCCCTCATGTGACGAAACAACATTATGCTGAGTAAAAATAGGTGTTCTCCCAACAGGGTTATTTAAGCCACTGTATACAGCGATCGAGTTATTCTCAAAGGTTGCTCCCGACGAAGATTTGGTCACCGATGTATCGTAACTAATACTCAGTTTGCTTGGAGAAGATTTATTGATCTCAATGTTGGTAATACGGCTAGATACCTGTTTAACTACGCTAAAAGTCATAATGTTTCCCTTTCAATTTTGATAGAAATCGTTGATACCTCACACCGAACCAATATGAATCTAGTTGCATTTATTGGTAATGCGAATTAATTTCAGGCTAATCATAATCGAATCGACATGTTTGTGAGCATTCGAACAGAATTCAAGTACGATAGTGGGCACCATGTTATTTATAGTGTTCACCTGAGCAAAAGATATGCTCGCTAAAAGTTAACAGGACAGGCACCATAGTAATTATGGTTCGTAGCAAAAGCAGAAGTTTCTCAAGTTGGTATTATGAATAACATGAATATAATTAAGGTCTAATTAAACTATGAAAAAAGTCCTATCCGTACTTCTACTAGCGTCGCTCTTTGGTTGCAGTACTACACACTATGAAGAAAACAACAAAAATGTAGAACTCGACAGAAAGTATTTCATTGGGGAGTGGAACTGTGCTCCGAAATACAAAGACGACTTCGCACTTTTCACCGATATACAGATTCATCGAAACTACCAAGAAAATGGAGTGCTACAAGTAACGGCTGAGTTAACCATGCCAAATGAACACCTAGACTCTCCCCTCACGGTATCGGCTAAAAGCGAAGGTGTTTGGATGCGAGACCCTTTCATTACAGATTTAACAGAGTTCCACCACAAATTTGAGGTTGAGACAAATAAAGAAGCCTTCAGAAAGAAACTTACGAGGCTGCTAGAGAATGAAAGCACTCTAGAAGAAATGATTCATATAACTGTCGAACCACATAGTAGCAATTCAATGACACTAAGGTTACCCGGAACTCACCTTAATTGTGATAGAGCAACACCTTCTGCTCTAGTTCGTAAAAAACAACTTAAGTAGCCTTAAACATCGCCGAGCCTAAGCCCGGCGTTTTTCTTTAAAACGGGCTACTTGCCTTATACTTTGATTGCTCTATTCTGTTTTTGCCCCTTGATTTACTTGAGGCTATCCTCACATACCTTACTCATCAAAGAGTTGTGGTTTCGGCTTAGCGCCATCAAATCATCAACAAGTTAAGCTCTGTCCCCTTCTCACTCTTGGCTTTGTCTACCGTGACACTAGTTGTTAGATTTATTTTTTACGGTGCTATTCTGCACGAACCATCATCACAGAAACAATTAGGAACACACTAGTATCATTTAAACTAATCATTCAAGGAGGATAAAATGTGTAATCTTTACAATACGAATAAAGAGAAGGCGCTAATGAATGGAATTGGTTTAGCTCCAAGCTTTGCTACTCCATATCCCCAACAGCCAACTGGCTTTATAAAACAAATCTATGATTTTTCTTTAAAGATAAAAGAAGTACTACAAAGTCAAAAAGACAAAGTAGATAAACAAATGCTAGTCGTAACAGAAATCAGTCAACCTTATATGAAAATTGCGCGAAAACCATTTAACTACGATCTTAGCAAGCACAGTCACAGTATCCAATTTGGTAATAACAACCAAATCGGGCAAATTAGCCCTTACATGTTAGATATAGGGACAGCAATTGGCGGGGCAAGCAAAACAAAAAACCTCCCGTTAAAAGAAATAAGTACTTTTCAGCCTTTTTTTAATGACCCCAAGTTTTTAAAAACGTGTAGCAAATTAGATTTGTTATCTAGGATCGTGGTTTATTCATCGGTTATTCCACATACACTTTTAGAAAGCAAACACGAGACCCTGCCTGGTAAAGTCGTTTCCGGAAGCGTGAGAGCATACCTAAACGTAAAATTACGTACTCCACTCGCTTTGTTTGAACTATATAAAAAATACAATGGCAAACCAAACTCAGTTGCACTTGAGCTAAGCGATAGAACTTATTTGGGAAATTGCATAGATTTCGCATCTAGCGCCTGCGGCTTCAGCGTAGAAAAAACTATTGAACTATTAGAACATAATATTAGACGTTACCGTGTGATAGATTACGCCTTCAAGTATGGTACGTTTGAATACGACTTAAACGGCCATTATCGGAAGTCTCTCCTTCAAAACAATTCAAGGTTATGGTCTACACCTTTACTAAAGCAAAATAGCTTTAACTTGCTTACGTACAGTTTTCCTTTCGATAACATTTACTTCGCTTATTTTATCAGGAATCCAATTAATGCGAATCCAGCGATGTTTCACTTGGTTTGAAGCATGTAACTAATCGTTTGGTTTAATAAACATCTCCAGCTGGTCCAAGTCTCCTTTACACAGTTCAGGTTGGAGTTTTGGATCAGATTGATCGCCACTAGGTTCGATTATCCGGTGAACGGATGTGTAGGTGACAAAGACTGTGTAACCCTCCCCGCGCTAAAACTCCGCACTGTAATTTTGCGGTTTTTAAAGTGATCGTGTTTCGATAGGGTTAGTAAAGCACAGCCCCCGATGTATCTACACCGAGAGCTGTTTTAGATTGCAAATCTAGAGATCGTAAAAGATCGCGATCGTTCGTTTTTGTACAAATCGCGATCCCTTAATTTGGGGCAGGGGGATTGTCAGGCTTACTTCTAGCCTATTCCACCAAAAGTACGATGAAGATAAATGTGGTTCATGTATAAACGTTGCGACAGAACGCTACATTGCTTGTACCTGCCAAATTCCATTTATCGACCGATAGTCTTTAAGTAAAGTTTTGTTTAAAAAACCTTTCATATCTGCCCGGCTGCTCCAGCGAACCACTTTATTTAAGTTCGGATCGTAATAGTACAGATATCCCTTAGGGCTAAACAAACCTTCCGCTTTTGTAGATACAACAGCAATCGCATGAGAGCCACTATCCGCTCTCACTGATATCAGATAATAACGTGCTGTACTACTTAATTTGTCAAACTCAGCGCCTAATCCCGTCAAGTCAATCTTGTCAGTTGATCTCACTACCTTCATATTGCGAACTCTCATTAACATGATTTTCTTTGTTTTCTGAGAGGTTAACGAATCGAGAGGTGCTGTTCTCGCCATGACCAATGCCATTGCTTCATGAGCATGGTCTTGCCCAAAACTTGTTTTCGTTAACAACATTTGTATATTTTTCTGCGCCTTTAACTGTTCCTTACATTCAAGTTGTGATTGTTGCTGTAAATGAGATTGATAAAACGCATCATTCTCGGTCGCCGCGTGAGCGGCTGCACACCACAACTCACCGTAATTTGTCCCCCGCATCATTTGACCTAGCCATGCGGTTGTTAAAGATTTGCAAATATCCGGTTGATACTTATTTGCATCATACAATGTCATACTCATTATTTACCTAGCCTTTTTTGTTTATTTTGTCGGTATAGAAAACCACGGGATCACCCGTGGATGAATGAACATTCCAAAATTACAATCGCGAAACGGGTTATTTTTGGTTAACGCTTTAGCGTTGTAATAGCCGATTCCTATGGGTGCTATCTCACTCAATTAATATGAGTATAGTTGAGTAATGATGTTTATTTTACCCTAGGAGATAAGCTTCAAACAAGATTGCATCCATTTCATTCAACTTACGAACGGTCAACGAGATGAGCTTACTCGATACCCCTGTCTTGAGTGCTGCCAGCTCATAAGTGAAGCCTGACTCAAACACCAGCCAAGCAGCCCTTTTGGTTGCAAAGGGCATCTCTCTTTCTGGAATGATATAGAGTAAAGCCGTTAGTCGCTTTTCAGGAATTAGGTTCATTTATTCAAAATATCCGTAGTCTAGACTTCTGGCTTTATCGCAATTAGGTATTCGTGAGAACTCCCCATCTTCGCTACGAAGCGGGCCTTAAAGGCAGAGAACCCCCTATCGAGCGATAGGTACTCTAGTTTTCCAAAGAGTCGGTAGAGATAACTTAGTTTTACCTCTTCAACATGAATTGCTGGGTATGGTCTAGCTGCAATGACTGTTGGGTTTAAGTGATAATCGTCAATGGTGTTGTACTGGTCACCAGTTACATCAAACACATAACCACCAATTTCTAACCACACATGAGAAACCATGTTGTCAGAAAAGCCACTAACCATAACGATTTCAATATCATCAACAAGTTGGAAGTAATGGTATGCCAATAGGAGAGAAGCAAACTTGCAATTTCCAACTGGGAACTCAGGTGTAGGGTAAGGTGCTATCTCATTACGACACAGTTCCATTGCATGACGGAGATATTTGGCTTCGTGGGCTAACATAAGGAGCAAATTGCCCTGCTATTGGAATTAGTCGCCCTGCACACTAGAGAGGATATGCTCAGATAGTTAAGCTTTGCCTTGCCACTGGTGCGCGTTGGAACGAGGCAGCGCAACTTAACGGCTCTCAGCTCACTCAATACAGTAGGAAAATCTCTAATTTAGAGTGCCACTAAAACAGGGTGGGTTACAGAACCTACAAAATAATCATTTACCGTAAAGCTATCTTCAGATAGATAGAAAAACCAGTAGGGCAAAACCTCTCTATCAAAGAGCATCGAATACTGTTGGCTATTGAAGAAAACAAAAACTAGTAACCAGTTTAAAAACCAGATATTTGTTTGCTTTTTGCTATAAATTTCTGATACTTGGTGCAAGCAATATAAGCCAATCAAGCTAATTACTAAATACAAACTTACTATCATTCAGGCTCTTCTAAATAATGAAAGAGGGAGATTATTTTCTAAGCAAGTTAGAGACTCTTCTAAACTTTGATGGTGGGATTGTCATAACATTTAGAATCAGCATTATGAGACTAATAGTTTTGAATAAACCATCTACATGAATCTGATCAAACTCAACAAAGAACCAGCTTTCAAAGAAAGTACCATTAAAGAAGATATTGTAATGTTGGCTACCTGTGTAAGCCATGAACAAAAAGTACACGCAAAATATAATGTTACTTTGGCTTTCTGTGTACTTCATAGATAATCGATGGCTCAAGTATAAAGATACAAAGCTAACCAACAAATACAGTATATAATCCACTACTCACTCTCTTCTTCCAAATATGGGTATGCTGCACTCCTGATAGTCTGAAAATTAGCAGCACCTTCAACTCCCAGTGCAGAACCTGTCATAGTCCGCCACCCTTTACTAAAGTCTTGAGACATATGATAAAACAACTTAAATTGTTTTGCGTTAGGTACATTCGCACTTGGAACAGTCTTTAAAGTATTTTTTAAACCATATGCACTAGTTGCAATATCTACAGCAGCATACGCTAAATCACCATCACGTGCATTCATACCCATGTACTTTGCCGCTGATTGATAAGCATCTCTTAGATAACCGCTACTGTTACCGTAGTCACCCGTGTATTGCCCTTTCCAGTTTTGAACTATGTTCCCAGTGATATTGTATGAATTCTCATAGATATTATTACCACCATGAGCTACCATGGGAGCTCCCACACTAGAGCACCAAGATGCTCCAGCGATAGAGAAAACTGAGCTAGTAATACACAATCCGTAACCTGTAGAAAGTTGACCGACACCTGCAATTAACCCTACACCATACTTACCTATTTCAGTAGCCTGATCAATCAAGCTTTGTCGCTCTTGCTTAACTAGGCCTACAACTTTATCTCTGATTAAAATTCCATTTTTATAGTCATTGATTAGACACTTACCAAGAAAACGGTATTCTTCTCTAAAGTTATGTTGTATCTGTGGATTGCTGAGGTGGCTCATACTGTACATATTGGCCTGACGAAGCAGGCCACGTACTGCTAACCTTACTTCGTCCTCCTCCATGCTCTTCCTCGTTTGACTCATTGCTGGAGCTTCTCCGTCGCTTGAGAAAGAGGCTGTAACCATGAGGCAAAAGCTGCTGTATTAGCACCTACATGTCGCCAATTTATATCTCTATAGGCGATTAGAACAGTCTCAGTCATTTCGTTCTCATTAAAGTCAATTACATGTGGCATATGACTAGATACTGATCTTATTAGTGCACCAGTTAAATGAATCTCATAAAATAGTTCACTTCCACCTTTAGGGTTAGGACGATAAAACACAAGACGACATTTCAACTCTTCTCCATCAGAACAAGCCTGAGCCAAAATAGGAGAAGACTTATCTACCTTCTTTACAATCTGAATAGGGCTGTGAATTGAGCGATTATCATGCGCTACAGAGTGAGAGTAAGAAAGCACTGTAATCTCATCTTCATGGCCTAGCTAATAGCTATTGCCCATAGAGTAAGCCGTATTACAACCAGTAGATAGACAGCCACTAGATATACTCTCAATTGACAGGTAAGCCATTGTACTCATTGAATTATCTCTTTCATTTAGTAAATCATGAAATTCTACTAAAATAGTCAACAAGTAGCACCTTTCAGATCGTTCTTATTACTAGTTAAAAGAAAGGTGTTCCAAATCAAATACAGGGAATATGTAGCTCAATTATCTTCATTGAGTAGTAGTTAACAGGACAAGGCACCATAGTAACCTTAGACATGACGTCCTTCAGAGGTGTAGCTCGCTAAATCATCGCTCAGAGGGTCTAAACCCGACACTGGTTTTTGCCAGTGCCGTTGCGAGTTAACGATGTGAAAGGTTTAGTAACGTCGTGTAATTCAAGTTCAAACTCAAATTAGATAGATTTGGATATCAAATCAGCTTTAAGCAGTCCACCTTTAGTCAGTAACTTAGGTGAAAAATTAGGATTACGACGTTGTTTAAACGCTGCCAATATTTTTTGTAGTCCAGCTGCTTCTAGTAGAGATATATTAATATCAGTATCCATATCCGCTGCATCAATAAAATCTTCAGAGAACTCTGGCGCAATAATCAGAACTTGAGCAACTCTGTGACCATTTGATTCACAGCGTTTAACATAAGCTTTTACTTGTCTTGAAGTCGTGGAATATTTCGCAAACTGACCATTCTTAAATGACTTTGCTTCTCCAACAATGACATCATCATTTTCTAGCGAGACGATAATGTCAGCCTTATCTTTTGCAGTGTTAATATCTTTCCGAAGATCCTCATCAACATTCATTTCCAACTGCTCAAGGATTGAACGTGTCGCTTCCTCAAACTTAACACCAATATCGCTTTCTTTGATATCAATACCTGCAGCATGCAACCCTTGCAGATCACGGCAAGCTAACAGGTGATAATTCTCAATCAGCCTATCATTAGCACTTGCAAAGCTATCAATAATTTGACTACGTGGATTACCTCTTCGAGGCAGCCCCATATCATTCCTTATCGTCTTGATTTCGTCATTGCTATATAAGTACAAAATATCTAGTGGGGTAATGCTTAGGGCTTTCAATCTTTCAGGGTCTAGTGTTTCTTTATTCTCTATCTCAAAATCGGCTCTGATTCGATCCTCTACATTTGGGGCCGTTTGTGAGAGCGACTCTAATAGCTCTTTATATCCACTTACGCTGAGAGCATTAAACTCATCTTCTTCAGATCTCTTAAGGTAATCGATAAGAACATCTATTCGATCCTGAAGACGCGTGCCAATTCGCGTTATGTCCAAATCCATATCTTCAATCAAAAGCTTTATACGTTCTTTTCTCTGGTTTTGCGTCGCATCATCATTATGAATATCGGTCATCAGAATACTTCTGATTGATAGACCAGAATGAGCGATCGTAGAAATCTTTTCCTGTCTCTCAATACCTCTTGTTCTGTACCCATGATTTTTGAGTACATTGGACAACTCAGCGTCCGAAAGAGATCTCAGAATTCTTAGTACAAATTTATCGTGGATTTCTTTTCCTAGTACCTCATGGAGAATTTCGACTACTTCATCAGCTACCATTATTTCTGAACGACGACGGTTAATTAAGATGATTCCGTTCTCTCGTAAATACTCCAAAGAACCTTCAATGCCTAGCTCGGGAATAGGGTCCACTGAATGCTCAATCGCATTAACTTCCTCCCTCGAAAGCCCTAAACGTTGAGATAGAACATTTAGAACACCACGTTCATCTTCAGAAATCTTTGCAGTCCTATTGGATTTGAGGTCATTATTAAAGGCCGTACGCATGCAATCTCGATAGATATCAAGCCGCGTTAATCTGTCATAATCATTAGACTCATTGACTTCAATTTCCTCAACTAAAGCACTGCTCAAGGCATGAATCTCTGAGTACTCTTTGGCGTACAAACTTTCAATCCAAGGAACAGTAGCAATACAGTTTCCATCGCGCGCGAGGATGTTGATGAGTAACGATGCCTGTGGGCCGCCTATAGCGACTTGCTCGACAATATGCTTTTTAAAATGCTCCTTCACCAAGCCGAAAAGCTGATTGATTTCATTCCCCGAAGCAGCCTTTAGTTGACCGTCAATCTTATCTAATTGCTTTGCTAGCTCAGGATCACCTTTATTGTCTTGGCATAGCTTATCGATACAATTTATGAACTTTGAACGCTCTACTTGATTGGTGTGATTTAATACCTGATTTAGCTTCATGGTTACGAAACCCTTGAAAGTTCGGAAGATAATCCATCGATGATAACTCCACACTTTTATTAGGCGCATTAATTGATATGAAACTGTTAACCATGTCACTCATGGAATATTAGGATTACTAGCTATATCGCAATACCCCACTAGGCGGTTATATCGCCATTTCTCTCACATCTAACAGTGGGCCACCGGCTAAGACGGCACCCAACTTAGGTGGTCACGCTGGGAGTGCTTTCAATCACTAAACACTTTGTCAGGCAAAAAAAGAGCCGCTAAAAGCGGCTCTTGATAGTTCGTAATTTCCGAAGAGTTATCGAATTACTCTTTACCGAAAACGTTGTTCTCTTGCTCTTGTACACGGATGAAAGTCGTACGCTTAGTTAGCTCTTTAAGCTTTGCTGCGCCTACGTATGTACAAGTTGAGCGTACACCACCAAGGATATCTGAGATAGTGCCGTGAACGCTGCCGCGGTATGGCAATAGTACGGTTTTTCCTTCAGCTGCGCGGTACTTTGCAACACCGCCTGAGTGCTTGTCCATAGCCGACTGAGAAGACATGCCGTAGAACTTCATGAGCATCTTACCGTCTTGCTCAATCACTTCACCGCCTGACTCTTCATGGCCTGCAAGCATACCGCCTAGCATAACGAAGTCAGCGCCGCCGCCGAAGGCTTTTGAAACATCTCCCGCACATGAACAGCCACCGTCACCAATGATCATACCGCCTAAGCCATGCGCAGCATCACCACATTCGATGATTGCAGAAAGCTGAGGATAACCAACACCTGTCTTAACGCGAGTGGTACACACAGAGCCTGGGCCAATACCCACTTTAACGATATCTGCACCTGCTAGAATTAGCTCTTCACACATGTCGCCTGTTACAACGTTACCCGCAGAGATCACTTTATTTGGGAATGCAGCACGCACGCGCTCTACGTACTCAACTAAATGCTCTGAGTAACCGTTCGCGATATCGATACAGATGAAGATAAGATCTTCAGATAGTGCCATGATTTCTTTTGTTTTTTCGAAATCAACATCTGAAGTACCAGTAGACACAAACACGTTGTTCAGTGTGTTTTGATCAGCTGATTTTACGAAGTCAGCCCATTGATCTACGGTGTAATGCTTGTGAATTGCTGTCATCACGCCATGTTCAGCTAGAGCCTTCGCCATTTCGAAGCTGCCGACTGAATCCATGTTTGCTGCAATTACTGGTGTGCCAGACCATTGACGACCACTATGCTTGAATGTAAAATCGCGGGTTAATTCAACTTGAGAACGACTTTTAAGAGTAGAACGCTTCGGGCGGAATAGTACATCTTTAAAGCCTAACTTAAGTTCTTGTTCGATACGCATGATAAATTTTCCTATAAGCAAATTTACGTGTCGTGCGTTTTCGGTAAACGTTGGCAGACGCTTTACTGAGTTTCGGACACAAAAAAACCGGAGCGTTGGCAGACGCTCCGGTTTTCAGCATTATAGGTCGTGATTTATTTCCCGCAAGACTGATATTTCTAATTTTTTTGTGATACAGTTCGGTTAAGTTGCATACCTAAGTTACTCCTTCCTCAGCAAACTTTAGCTCTTCTTCCTTAAAAACAACTACTTAACTCAAAGCCTGCTAACCGTTTGCGCAATCCTTTTCGTTACAATGCTGACTGATATCTGAGCAAACTGCGTTTTTGCATCCTCTTATTCAAATCCAAGGTCACATTTTATTGCTTTTTCATCGCCATGTTTTCCAAGAAATTTATCAAAAACACCAAGAAGCAGTCTTAATAAGCTACTTTCGCTACTCAATTTAGTGATGACAGCTTAAACAACAAAAAGCCAAGCGAGTGCTTGGCCAACGGGACAGAATTTCAGGCAACTCTGTGTTTAGAAGTCGTAACGAACACCTAAGCGAAGTGTATCTTCACCCGTGTCTTTAAAACCATCTGCGTCTGCATCTGTCGACTTAATGCCGTTTGAAAAGTAGGAAACATAAGTACGGAAGTTACCATTGAATTTGTAGTAACCTACGACTTCAACACCATCAGTTTTGTCCGCTTTGGTGCCATCTGCTGCTTCATTTTCTTGGTTTGTATAAAGTACTGCGGCTGAAAACTGTTTAGTAAACTTATATTGTGCCGCAACTTCCAGTGCTTTGAACTCTTTGTCGGTTGTACCGGTTGCCTTGTCGTCAAGGTCACCCACTGAGTAGGTCGCACCTAGATATAGTGATTCTAGTGTGTAACCTAGCCCGCCTAGAATCTGTGATTGACTGCCCAAGCCTTTACCTAAATCAGCACCAGAGAAAGCCAAACCAAAATCCAGACCAAAAGGCGCAGAATAAAGACCTGAGATGCCGTACCCATCAGTGTCTTCATCACTATTTGCTTGGTAAGTAGCTTCTAGTTGGAACGCTTCAAACGCGCCGCGGTAAGCGATTACACTGTCTTCTTTGTCGCTAGCGGAGTTGATAACCTGCTGAACACCAGAGAATTCAGTGATATCTGTCAAGTCTGAAACGATAACAGCCGCCATGTCTTGGCGACCAAACGACAGTGCATGACCATCAAAATCTAGACCTGCGTACATGTAACGGTTTTCAAACTCATCTTTACCCGTGTCTTGCTCTGCTTCATAGACACCAAAAGCCGACACACCTTCAGTGATCTCAGATTTACCTTTCAGATTTAGACGTGCACGAGTGCTGTCATCCATCGTGCCTTTAATCTCCGCACCTTTACTTGTGCCAATAAAGTCACCACGGAACTCTACGCGACCACCAACTTTAAGCTCAGTACCATCAGCTTTGTACACCGTTGCTGCAAGTGAAGAACCCGATACTAGTGCTGCAAATACTGCAGACGCTGCCACTGCTTTTTTCATCTTATTTACCCTTTACATTTAGAATGAGCTTCTGTGCTCGAACTGTTGATGCGAGATAAATTAGATGGGCAGAATGACGTTTTGATTGCTAATCAATTACGATTAAATGTCGATTATATTTATGGTTGATTACAGTAAGATAAATAAAATCAACCAGTTAAATTTCATACAAACGCAATACAATCATGATTGTAAAAACCTAGCGCTCATCTTTGGGCGAATCCATAACCACCATGGTAGTGATAGACTGTACTTGAGCGCACTCACCCAACACGTCCGCGTGAAACTTCTTGTAACTTGGCAAGTCCTTGGTCTCAACTCTAAGTAAATACTCGTTAGCGCCTGTGATGTTGTGACACTCTACAACTTCATCAACGAATCTGACGTGTTCTTCGAACTCTAGCTGGGCTTGTTTTCTATGACTGGCAAGGCCGATAGAGACATAAGCGACAAAGCCGACGCCAAGTTGGCTGTTATCAAGCATGACTCGATAGCCTTTAATCACCTCACGTTTTTCAAGATCTTGGACTCGCCTAAGAGTGGCTGAAGCCGATAAACCAATACGCTCTGCTAACTCCACATTGGAGATTCTTCCGTCTCTTTTGAGTTCTTGCAATATTCTTTCGTCGAACTTATCCATTTCTCACCTTTATTGCGAAATTAGTCCTAGTCGTTCGAAGATAAACACATAATTGCGCACTATTCCACCTAATATAATGGTTGACCGGTCAAGACAAGCGTTACTACGCAATATTATTGCTTTCACTATACAAATAGGAAATCTGATGGAATTCGAACAACTCACTGCCCTTGTGATATTTGCCTTTGTCTCGACCTTTACTCCAGGGCCAAATAACTTAATGCTAATGACTTCAGGTGCAAATGTTGGCTATATGCGTACGTTACCTCACATGTGCGGAATCGCATTTGGTTTTGCGTTTATGGTCTTGCTTGTCGGGCTTGGCTTGTCAGCGGTGTTTGAAGCTTACCCAATCGCTCACCTTGTGTTGAAGTATGTTAGTTTGGCTTATCTTGCTTATTTGGCGGTTAAAATCGCGTTAAGTGGACGCGCAAAAGACGTCGATAATTTTCGCCCTATGACATTCCTAGGGGCAGCCAGTTTTCAGTGGGTAAACCCAAAAGGTTGGTCTATGGCGCTAAGTTCAGTCACTCTATATAGCAATGGTGGCGGGTGGATGGAATTACTGATCATTTCCGCGACCTTTTTGTTGGTCAACTTCCCATCTGGTTCATTTTGGATTTTGGCAGGCCGAGAACTTCAGCGTTGGCTAACCAGTGCTTTGCGTGTCCGCAGTTTTAATATTCTGATGGCCGGGTTATTGGTCGGCTCTACATTACCTATGATATAGATGTCAGGAATGTAAATTTAGTTAAAGATGCTATCTAAGTAAGTGGTGTGCTGTTAACCTAGATGAGAACAAGAATACTTCTCGGGTTAGCACATGAAAAAGCCATCGCCAAAGCACGTTACCATATCTTCAACAACGTCTGTCACTCAAAACATGCAGCGCATTACCTTTCAAGGTGATGCGCTAAAAGAGTTTCCAAATAACTGTGAGGGTAGCTATATCAAGCTACTGTTTACCCCCTTAGGTGAAACCGATCTGGCGCAGTTATCTGGCGATGAGCGCCCAGTAATGCGCACTTACACCATTCGTAAGTTTGACGAGAAAAAGGGAACAATCGAAGTCGACTTTGTTAAACACATCACTCATGACCTTAAGTGCGGCTTCGCAGCTCGCTGGGCGATGAAGGCTCAGGTTGGTGATTCTATTCATATTGCAGGCCCAGGCACTATTCAAGACATGAGCACAGACGCTGATTGGTTCTTTATGACAGCAGATATGACAGCCCTACCTGCCCTATCGGCTAAGATTCGACGTCTACCTACAGATGCAAAAGGTTATGCTGTGATTAAAGTTGTCTCTGAGCAAGATATTCAACTCATCGAAGCCCCAGCAAATTTTGAAGTCCAATGGATCTTTGATAACGATGACTTGGCACAAGCGGTTCGCGCTCTGCCTTGGCTGGCTGGCAAAGCTTCTGTTTGGTGTGCTTGTGAGTTCGACTCTATGCGCGCGTTACGTCAGTACTTCCGCAACGAGAAAGAAGTCGAGCGCGAAAACATCTACATTAGTAGCTACTGGAAACAAGGTGTTTCAGAGGACGGCCACAAGGTGATTAAGCGCCAAGACGCTGAAGAGCAAGAAGCTTAATACAAGGGTTTATTGTTCGACGAAACCAAGAGGCGCCTTCTCTTGGTTTTATACCAACCGGAACATACACCTGTTCACCTATTTATCCCAATAGGTATTAATTAAAACTCTCCGCCAAGAAGTCAATCAACAAGCGGACTTTTGGCGAGAGATTCCGGTTTTGCGGGTAAAGTGCCCAGATCCCCTCTCGCTCATCACGATACTCCGAAAGTACCTCGACTAATTCACCTGCCTCTAACGCTTCTTTCACGTAGTGATCGGGAAGCTGTACTAATCCCAATCCGCGTTTTGCTGCATCAAGCAACGCATAGCCCGAGTTACAGTGTATTCTTCCCGAAACCCGTATCGATTTTTCACTTTTAGAGTCACGAAAACGCCAGTAATCGACCGACCCAACAAGACACTGATGATGGTTGAGTTCGGATAAAGTATGCGGCTCGCCATACCTTTCTAGATAGCTAGGACTAGCACACACATACAACTGCCGACTCGACAAACGCTTGGCAATTAAGCTCGAATCCTGCAATTTCCCCAAACGAATCGCGACATCAACGCCTACCTCTATCAGATCAAGCTTTTGATTGGTCAACATTAGCTCCAAGTCGACTTGCGGATAGAGTTCTAAAAATTGGTGTAATAACGGCGCGAGGTTTTGTTCACCGAAAGTGACTGGTGCGGTCACTTTTAGCAGACCTTTAGGTGTCGACTGCATTTGAGTAACTGCCAGTTCAGCCAGTTCTAGTCCTTCGACGAGATGCTTACACTGCTGATAATAGAGTTGCCCAGCTTCCGTTACCGAGACTCTACGTGTGGTGCGATTGAACAACTTAACGGCCAGTCTTTCTTCTAACAGAGCGACTTTACGGCTTATTTGTGCGACCGATGTATCGAGCTTCTTTGCTGCAGAGGTGAAAGATTGAGTTTCTGCAACCGCGACAAACTCGCTCACTCCTTCCCAATTTGCCATAGTGATTTCTGTAATATTGTCTTGTTAAACTTCAGTCATTATTGCAAAATTGTAACAGTAATACCACTTAGCAAATCGCCATGCCTAGCGCGAATTGCAGTAAAGAACTGTGCTAAAATATGCCTCTGTTCCAAACATCTCAATAACACAGCATGTCGAAACTCAAAATCTCTCTAGGCGCTGCCTTGGTCACTGTTGCCCTTGTTCTCGCTTGGGTTTTTATCCCTACCCATGTCAGACTCAGTAGCGAAATTCTTAATCAACCCGTTGGTGAAGGGTTCAAGCTCATCGGTCACAAGGCAATCTCGACCAAGCCCGAAGATGGTAAACTGAATCACTTCTTTCTAATCGATGAAAACAGTTCGGTAAAAGATGCGACCCCGTTTCTTATCACTTCAGACCCTTTCATCAAAGTAAGCCAAACGGATGAGAATAAACTATCAATCACGATTAATGGTCGTGTGAAGCAGTTAGACAATGACCTTTGGGTTGAAAGGGCCGATGGCACCGTTCAGCACTGGTTTATTTCGGCGCAAATCAATTACGTTCGCTAGGGTCTGTTGACCTAGTTTTCTAAACTAGAAATATGCTCACAAACAGGTAGAATCACGCTCAATTGATTTTACCTGTAGTGAATACTTTAATGCACCACCCAAACCAGCTTTTCACTCATTTCGATAGTGATATCCAATCGTATCCACTACCCGAGAAGTTTACCTTTCCTTTTTACTACCAGCCGCATCCACTGTGTGTCCTAGCCGCGCAGCAGTTGCAACGCCACCTCACAGTACAGCAAGCTTGGTGTCATGATTTTGGTATCGATGGTAATCCAGAAGGTACAGGTAAGATGTTCGGCGTGCTTCTCGTTCAGTCTCCTGAAGGTGAAATAGGCTATTTCTCTGCGTTCTCTGGCAAAATCGCCGATCAAAACTTGTTGCCCGGTTTTGTTCCACCCGTGTTTGATATGTTAGCGGAAGAGAGCTTCTTTCAAACCGATCTCGCTGAGATCACTCAGCTCAATCATGCGGTTAAAACAGAACAATCAAATCCAGAACTGATACAGCTTAAACAAGCATTAAATCAGTTAAAACAAGGTCATGCCGAGGCGGAGCAAAAGCAACGTGACGCGATTATTAAAGGGCGCGCTAAGCGAAAAGAACAGAGAAAACAAGGCGAAGCCAACCTCAACTCTAGCCAACTTGATGCACTACTCATTGAATTGAGTAAACAAAGCGTGGCTGAGAAAAACGTTCTTAAGTACTTAAAGTTAGAGTGGGAAGAGAAAATTGCTGGCGTCAGCTCAAAACTCGATAAACTGACGGCATCACTGAATGATTTAAAAGAGAAACGTAAACAGCTCTCTAATGCTTTGCAGAACAAGCTTTTTGAACAATACTGCTTTTTAAACATTCGCGGCGAAGAGCGCTCTCTAAAATCAATATTTGCGCCCACTGCCTCTCCTATTCCACCAGCAGGAGCAGGTGAATGTGCAGCGCCTAAACTGCTCCACTATGCCTTTAAGCATGGCTTTAAGCCGCTCGCTCTAGCAGAATTTTGGTGGGGAGTTTCACCCAAGTCTGAAATTCGTCAGCACACCAAGTTCTATCCTTCGTGTAACAGTAAATGCCAACCGATCCTTGGTCATATGCTTGAAGGAATGTTGGTTGACGACAATCCACTCGAAGAAAACTGGGCGGAAGATAAAGAACTAGAGATCTTATTTGAAGATGACGCCATGGTCGTTGTAAATAAACCTTCGGGGTTGTTATCTGTGCCGGGAAAAACCATCACGGACTCCGCCTACACCCGACTTCAAGAGCGTTACCCTGATGTCGAAGGGCCTTTTGTCATCCACAGACTCGATATGGCGACATCTGGTTTATTGGTGTTTGCCTTAACTAAGCGCGCCAATAAAAGTCTGCAAAAACAGTTTATTTCTCGCAGTGTGCAAAAGCGTTACGTAGCATTGCTTGAAGGTGCAGTATTACAGCCCAGCGGAGAAATCAATCTTCCAATGCGCGGTGACCCGGTTGATCGCCCTCGTCAATTGGTTTGCTTTGAACACGGTAAGCCGGCGCAAACCTCTTGGGAAGAGATATCTACTATCGATGGTAGAAGCAAACTCTATATGTACCCGAAAACGGGTCGTACTCATCAGTTACGAGTTCATTGCGCTCATCATTTAGGGCTTAACTTACCTATGGTTGGTGATACCTTGTATGGTGAAAAATCTGACCGATTACACTTGCATGCCGAGCGCCTAGAGCTTGAACACCCCTATTCTAAACGACCAATGACCTTCGAAGCACCAGAGAGCTTTTAAACTTTCGCTTATTCATATCATCAACCTTACGTTGGTGATGTGAATATCAGCAACTATCCTTTAGGTACTGACATTTTCTAGAGGATAACGCCATGTTCAACCAAAGCTTCAAGTTAGTCGCTTTAATCTTTGCCCTTTCCCTGCCTAATTTCTCATATGCAAACACCGTTAAGCTCGCCAATGGAGAGTGGGCTCCATATCAATCTAAGTCTCTCAAAGAGGGCGGCTTTATGACACAAATTGTACGAGAAGCCTTTGAGGCAGAGGGCTACAGCGTAGAATTTGACTATATGCCCTGGAAGCGGGGATTTGAAGAAGCCAAATCAGGTAACTATGACGGTTCATTGATCTGGAGTAAAAACCCCGATCGCGAACAACACTTCCTCTATTCCGATCCAGTAATTACTTTGAGTACCGCTCTATTTCAGCAAAAAAGCAAACCTGTAACATGGAGCAGCCGCGAAGACCTATCTGCATTGAAAGTCGGGGGGGTCACTGGCTACGCCTATGGTATTGAAGATTTAGAAAAAGCCGGAACGGTGAAGGTCCAACGTATCGCTAGCGCTGAGAACAACTACAAAAAGCTCAAAGCAGGTCGGTTAGATGTGGTTTTGGAAGATATGGACGTCGGCATGGAAACCATCACTAAACTTGGCCTCACTGGTGCGATTGAACCTAATAGCAAGATGCTTACGGAGCGAGACTACTTCGTGATCATTTCTAAAAAATCTCCACGCAGCCAAGAACTGTTAGAAGCATTTAATCGCGGTTTAGCCAAATTGGAATCAGCAGGTAAACTTGACGAATACAGACAAGCTTCGATTGAAGGTAAATATAAACAGTAGCGAGCGCTTAAGCCGCTAAAGAGAAGCTCTACCATTTGAGTAGAGCTTTCTAATCAATCTTGTGAGACGCACTGTAGTTTTACATTATTAGCCTTCTAGACTAGCGCTACTTCATGTTAGACCAAAGTTATCACGAATACATTCCCGCAAAGGATTGGTCGATATGTCTAAATTTAGCGCCGCAGTAAAATGGCAACGAGGCCCTTGCGAAGCCTTCAACGACAATAAATATAGCCGTGGTCATACGTGGCACTTCGACGGCGGTGTGGTTGTTCCCGCCTCCTCTTCCCCTGATGTTGTCCCTTTACCGCTGTCAGTAGAAGAGAACGTTGATCCAGAGGAAGCCTTTATCGCCTCTATTTCCAGCTGCCATATGCTGACCTTTCTTGGTATTGCCGCCAAACAGCGCTACGTCATAGACAGTTATATTGATGAAGCGGTCGGTTTTCTCGAGGAGGAACAATCAGGAAGAAGCTCCGTCAGTAAAGTCATACTGCGTCCAAAAATCATCTTTACTGGTGACAAACAGCCTAGCCTCGACCAGCTTAAAAAGCTGCATCATTTAGCTCACCTGCACTGTTTTATTGCAAACTCAGTAAAAACAGAAATTACCACTGAAGTTATCCAGATGGAGTACTGATGAAGATGCTACATCTTATCGCGTTCTTTGTTAGCTTCAGCATTTTTGTTATTGTCGGTCAGCAACCTAAACTATTCGGCTCAAGCAATCTTGATACCTTCCCCAAATTACCTTCGCTGCCAGATTTTGCTGTTACACACGAATTTGATGGGCCATGGATAGGTCGTAGAGTCGACGTAAATGGCATTTAAAAAACGGCATCTGCAAAGGCAGCTGGTATCTGGAAAAACAAAGCTAATTGTCGTCACCCTCTTCATGCTACACTCTGCTGCAACTATGGGGCTCTCCCCCTGATTTAATCTAGATTCAGAGTGTAAGCATGTCTTTCTCGAAACTCGGCTTAAGCCAACCCATCACTGACGCAATTTCTCAACTTGGTTATAAAAAGCCAACCGAAATTCAAACCAAAGCGATCCCAGTCATTCTCCGTGGTGAAGACCTGATTGCTGCGGCACAAACCGGTACAGGTAAAACCGCAAGCTTCGTATTACCTATTCTAGAGAAACTTAGCCAAGGCGAAACACAACGTAAAAAGCGCATCCGGGCTCTAATTCTGACTCCGACTCGCGAACTAGCCGTTCAGGTTGAACAGAAGATTCAAGATTACAGTCAGCACCTATCTCTGACCTCTCTCGCGATGTACGGTGGCGTCGACGAACAATCTCAAAAACAAGCATTGATCGAAGGTGTTGATATTCTCGTTGCAACACCGGGCCGCCTGATTGATATGTACGGCAAACGCGCGGTACATTTTGAAGAAGTCGAAGTCTTGGTGCTAGATGAAGCAGACCGCATGTTGGATATGGGCTTTATTGATGATATCAACAAAATCCTTGATCGCTTACCAACAGATATTCAGAATCTTCTGTTTTCTGCCACGCTTTCAAACAAGGTACGAGACCTAGCAAAAACAGCGGTACACGACCCTTACGAGATCTCCATTGCAGCCAATCAAGCCTCGAAGAAGAACATTGAGCAATGGCTGATTACCGTCGATAAAGACAAGAAATCTGCCCTACTGAGCCACCTAATCAATGAAAATGAATGGGACCAAGCGCTGATATTTATCGAAACAAAACACGGCGCAGCCAAGCTCGCCACTCAGCTCGAAAAGCGCGGCATTATTGCTGAAGCTTTTCACAGTGGTCGTAGTCAAGCGGTTCGCTCACAGCTTCTGGAAGACTTCAAAGCAGGTAAGATTAAGTACATGATCGCAACTGGAGTTGGCGCTCGCGGTATCGACATAGAAGGTTTAACGCGTGTGATTAACTATGATTTGCCGTTCCCTGCCGATGAGTATGTGCACCGTATCGGACGTACTGGTCGCGCTGATACTCAAGGTGAAGCGATTTCTTTCGTATCCAAAGACAACTTCAAAAACCTTTGCATGATCGAATCACGCTTGGGCCATCTCATAGAGCGCCGTGAAGTTGAAGGATTCGCCCCACGAAAACCTGTACCCATTTCAATTTTGAATTATGTACCTAAACACAAGCGTCAGCAAAAGGAAGATTAAATGACTGCCCCAACAAAAATCACCTTCTTCGAGTTTCTGACTCCGTTAGTCGCCTCAGGTAAGAAGACCATAACGATTCGCGATGAATCAGAGTCTCACTACGTACCAGGCACCAAGGTTGAGGTTTTCACCCTAGAAACTGATGAAAAAGTGTGTGAGGTTAAAATCTTGTCTGTAAAACCGCTTCACTTTGATGACATTAACGAGTTTCATGCGCAGCAAGAGTACATTGAACTAGCCAAGCTGAAAAAGTTAATTCGTGAAATCTATCCTAACACGGACACCTTGTTCGAAATTAGCTATGAGCTAGTTTAAGGTTTATTATCTAATACCCATGAAGCATTTTCGCAATGTTTTTTTAGGAACTCCATAAACACCCTCACTTTAGGAGGTAGGTGTTCTCGATGCGGATAAACTGCGTAAACGCTTCTTGGCTCTAGCTCGTAGTCATTTAACACTGAAACTAAACGGCCTGCTTTGAGATGTTCTTCTACCGTTGCTTTCACTAAAGCTGAAATGCCCAACCCTTGGGCAGCAGCATCAATAATTGCATCAATAGAGTTACTCTTTAGACCGCTATTTATTCGATGTTCAACAAACTCTCCCGTTCGTTTATCTTTGAACTGACCTACGATAGGTGTTGGCAAAAAAGACAATGCTAGCCATTGATGCTCAATCAAGTCCAATGGCCGCTGCGGAGTACCGTTAACAGCAAGATATTCGGGTGAAGCAAACGTGACTATTGGAATGTCACATAGTTTGCGGGCAACTAAAGATGAGTCTTTCAATTGCCCAACTCTAACAGCAAGATCGATCCCCTCTTCTACCATATTGACGACTTCATCATTCAACTCTAAGTCAATATTTAAACTAGGATAAAGTGAACGCAGTTCTTTAATCACCGGAATCAGCATGGCACGTCCGAAAGCGACTGGGCTAGAAATCCTCAGTGTTCCTGTAGGCTGGTCTTGATACTGGCGAAGCTCATTCAGCGCGATTTCAGCCCTATCAACGATTTGCTGGCAATGACGATAGTAAACTTCTCCCACCTCAGTGAGGCTCAATTTACGTGTTGATCGGTTGATCAATCTAACTCCGACTTCTTGCTCCAATAACCGGATATGTTTACTTACCGCCGACTTAGCGATACCTAACCTTCGAGCAGCTTCAGAAAAGCTTTTTGCTTGAACAACCTTAGTAAAAACTCCTATCCGCTTTAATTCTTCCATACCTTGCCCATCCGTTCACTTATTGAGAACAGAGTAATTCAATTTATCCATCTAGTAAACTAATCGAGAACCATACAAAATTAGCTTCATCAATACAAAGCGACACATGAGGATGTAACTATGAAAAGCAGAATTTTAATGACTCTAGTTTTTACGAGTCTGGTATTAGCCCCCAGTGCTTGGGCAACAACTCAAGTCACCCAAGCAGCTAAAGGCGTTTATCAATACACGCAAGGGCATGGATTCAACTCGATGTTTGTCGTAAGTAGCGATGGCGTCATTGTTTTTGACCCGGCAAACAGTCAACACTCCCAAGCAATGCTAAACGCAATTCGTGAAGTTACGGACCAGCCAATTCGCTACGTGATTCAAAGCCATAACCACTGGGACCATTCTGGTGGCGGAAAGGTTTTCCGTGATGAAGGCGCTACCGTTCTTGCCCACCAAGAAGCCTATCAATGGATGAAAGCAAACCCTCATCCAGACCTTACGTTACCCACTGAACTGTGGTCTGGCGAGACTAAAGAGTTAATCGTTGGAGACAAAACAATTGTACTGAAATACATGGGACCTAGCCACGGATTGGGTATGACGGTAACACTGCTCCCAAAAGAGAAAGTGGCTTTCATCGCTGACTTGGTTACCCCCGAGCGAGTTATGTTTACTGTTGTTCCTGATTTCCACATCCAAGGCTGGAAAAAAGCGCTAACAGAGATTGAAAAAATGGATTTCGACACTGCGATTTTCTCTCATTCTCACTCAAATTCTCCTCTTGGGACTAAGCAAGATGTGACCCTTGAGCGCGAATATATCGAAGATCTAGAAGCAGCCATTATCGCTGAATTCCAAAAAGGGACACCTTTTGAAGAAATTCCAAGCAAAATACAGTTAGAAAAATACTCGCACTGGCATGGATATGATGATTGGCTACCAATGAATGTACTTCGCGTGATGTTAGACATGTGGATGGGCCCATATTAAAACAAGCACGTACGCTTCAAATACAAGCGCTCACTCTCTCAAGTTGAGCGCTTTTTCTCAGATATCCTCAATTCGCACCACTAGACGACTGGTCTAATTTCATTTATAGTTCAGACCATGAACGAAAAAACGAACGATACTCGCCAGCATATACTCAATGTGGGCTATGAATTAGTGGTGACCAAAGGCTTTACGGCTGTTGGTTTGTCACAACTATTAAAAGCCGCGGATGTACCCAAAGGCTCTTTTTATCACTACTTCAAGTCTAAGGAGCAGTTTGGTGAAACCTTAATCGAAGACTACTTCAGAACCTATCTTGCGCGACTTAATGCATTTTTTAACTCTCAAGAAGGCACGGCTAACGAGCGGCTAATTGGTTATTTCTCTCGCTGGCTTGAAGTGGAAAACGGCGTATGTAATGCCAATCGCTGTTTAGTCGTAAAGCTCAGTGCTGAGGTTTCAGATTTGTCTGAGACTATGCGCGTCGCTTTAGCAGCTGGCGCAGAGCGAATCATTGAATCGATCGCTCAATGCATTCAAGCCGGTATTAAAGATGGCTCGATATCAGCGGTAAATCCTCACGCGACAGCTACGCAGCTATATCAACAGTGGCTTGGCGCAAGTTTACTTAACAAGCTGGTTCAAGATCATACCCATCTTGAGCACAGCCTAGAAACAACCAAAGCGCTACTAAACTCTTAATTGCACAATTCCCGTAGTTGAAATGTCCTACGGGAATTTTTTGAAATAACAACTAGACGACTGGTCTAATAATGGAAAAATCACTCAATGACTAATAACGTAAACCGACGTATTGTACTCGCCTCTCGCCCTACAGGTGCCCCTGTAGCTGTAAACTTCCGCCTAGAAGAGTCAGAGAAGCCACAACCACAGCCAGGCGAAATGTTACTTCGTAGCGTCTATCTATCTCTGGATCCCTATATGCGTGGTCGTATGAGCGATGCTAAATCCTACGCTGATCCTGTTGCCCTAGATGAAGTGATGGTGGGAGGGACCGTTTGCCAAGTTGAAGCTTCAAATCATCCAGATTACGAAGTTGGTGAATGGGTATTAGCCTTTACTGGTTGGCAAGACTACGGTATCTCAGACGGTGAAGGGCTGATCAAAATGGGCAAAAATCCTGCTCACCCATCTTATGCACTCGGCGTAATGGGGATGCCTGGCTTTACCGCTTACATGGGACTGCTTGATATTGGCCAGCCTAAAGCAGGTGACACTCTTGTTGTCGCTGCGGCAACCGGGGCTGTAGGCTCTATGGTTGGTCAAATTGGTAAACTAAAAGGCTGCCGCGTTATTGGTGTGGCCGGTGGTGAAGAAAAGTGCCGTTACGCAGTCGAAAAATTGGGTTTTGATCTTTGTCTCGATCACAAAGCAGATGACTTTGAACAGCAATTAGCAGCGGCGTGTGATCAAGGCATCGATATCTATTTTGAGAACGTGGGTGGCAAGGTGTTCGACGCTGTTATGCCGTTACTCAACACAGGTGCTCGTGTTCCTCTGTGTGGCCTTATCTCTCAGTACAATGCTACTTCTTTGCCTGAAGGTCCAGACAGAATGTCGATGCTGATGGCTCAGCTTTTGATCAAACGAATCAAAATGCAGGGTTTCATTATTTTTGACGACTATGGGCACCGCTACGGAGAGTTTGCAGCAGATATGGGCCAATGGCTTGCCGAAGGAAAAATTCATTACCGTGAGCACCTCGTAGAAGGCTTTGATAAGGCTCCTGAAGCATTTATCGGCCTATTAGAAGGTAAGAATTTTGGCAAACTGGTTATCAAGACCAACGACGCACTATAAGGAACTAACATGATTAAGTTACACCATTTAAATCAATCTCGTTCCAAGCGTATTATCTGGTTGCTTGAAGAGCTAGGCGTAGACTATGAAATCGTTCCTTATCGTCGTGATAGTGTGACATTTCTAGCACCACCGGAGCTCAAGTCCATTCACCCACTAGGGAAATCTCCGGTTATTGAAGAAACGGGGAGAGTGATCACTGAGTCTGGTGCTATCACAGAGTATCTGATTGACAAATACGCGGCGGATACACTGGCTCCTGCAAGGGGGACCGGCGATCACTTAGATTATTTGCAGTGGCTTCACTTTGCGGAAAGCTCCGCTGCTCTGCCGCTATTACTAAAAGTTTTCGTTGAGAAAGATGGCGCTTCGATGAACTTTTTACCTGATTACGCGGCAATCGAGCTGGATAAAGTGATGAGTTATATTGATCAACGACTTGAAGGCAAGCGTTATCTGGTTGCTGACAAGCTCACTGGTGCCGACATTATGATGTCTTTCATCGTCGATATTCTCACCAACTTTGGTTTGCTAGAGCGCTATCCCAATATCACGAACTATGCAGAGCAACTTGCTAGCCATGAAACATGGCAAAAAGCGCAGCAGCTAGAACTCAAGTTCTCATAACCTGTTCGCTTTCAAGCTGCCAAACTCAGTTTGGCAGCCTATTACCCGGCCTTTTATGTTCTATTTTTCCTCTTAGCATCCCTCAAGATAGAAATTATCTATCGATAACATAGCTACAATCAGTTTTATATCTAAGCCCCTGCCAACTATTCTCTGTCGTAGATAAACAGTCCTGCAAGACTTGTTAAACATGAACAATTCGACTGTCACCGACAAAACAAGAATCAACCAGACAGTTGAAAGTACGCGACACTAAGGAGCAAAATCATGGAACACAAAAATAGCAACAATGGTGGTCAATGCCCAGTAATGCACGGCGGCGCAACCTCTTCAAATTCATCCAATGTCGCTTGGTGGCCAAATGCGCTTAACCTCGACATCCTTCATCAACACGACCAAAAAACTAATCCATTGGGCGCTGATTTTAACTATCGAGAGCAACTAAAAAAGCTGGATGTAGACGCGCTTAAAAACGATCTAAAAGCCTTGATGACGGACAGCCAAGATTGGTGGCCCGCGGACTGGGGACACTACGGCGGCTTGATGATTCGTATGGCATGGCACTCTGCAGGTACGTATCGTATTGGTGATGGTCGCGGCGGCGCGGATACAGGCAATCAGCGTTTTGCTCCTCTTAACTCTTGGCCAGATAACGGTAACCTTGATAAAGCTCGCCGCCTACTTTGGCCAATCAAACAAAAATATGGCAACAAAATCAGCTGGGCTGATCTTATGATTCTTGCAGGTAACATGGCCTATGAATCAATGGGATTAGAGACATTTGGTTTTGCCTTTGGTCGTGAAGATATCTGGCATCCAGAAAAGGACATCTACTGGGGAGCGGAGCAAGAGTGGCTAGCCACCAGCGGTTCAGATAACAGTCGTTATTCTGGTGAACGCGATCTAGAGAATCCACTAGCAGCAGTGATGATGGGGCTTATCTACGTCAACCCTGAAGGAGTCGACGGCAAACCAGATCCACTTAAAACAGCCCAAGACATGCGCGTTACCTTTGCAAGAATGGGTATGAACGATGAAGAAACCGTTGCCCTTACAGCGGGTGGACATACAGTCGGAAAAGCACACGGTAACGGCGATGCGTCACAACTCGGTGCAGAACCAGAGCGTGCAGAATTAGAAGAGCAAGGCTTAGGATGGAACAACCATACCTCTCGTGGTGTTGGTCGCGATACAGTGACAAGCGGTATCGAAGGTGCTTGGACTACCAATCCGATACAATGGGACAATGGTTACTTCCACTTGCTACTGAATTACGATTGGTGGCTACAAAAGAGCCCTGCTGGTGCTTGGCAATGGGAACCAACTCATATTGAAGAGCACGATAAGCCAGTCGATGTAGAAGATCCAAGTATTCGGCATAACCCTATCATGACTGACGCGGATATGGCGCTACGATTCGATCCTGACTATCGTAAAATCTCCGAGCGTTTCCACAACGATCCAGAGTACTTCTCACAAACCTTTGCCCGTGCATGGTTCAAGTTGACTCACCGCGATATGGGACCAAAATCTCGCTACTTTGGCCCAGATGTCCCAGTTGAAGAATTAATTTGGCAAGACCCTGTTCCTCTAGGAAAAAGTGACTATGACGTCGCGGCAGTAAAAGAAAAAATCGCTCAAAGTGGCTTAAGCATCAGTGAGATGGTTTCTACTGCTTGGGATAGTGCGCGCACCTTCCGCAATTCCGATAAACGCGGCGGGGCTAACGGCGCACGTATTCGCCTTGCACCTCAAAACCAATGGCAAGGCAACGAGCCGGAGAAGTTGGCTAAAGTGTTACCGATAGTAGAAGGCATTGCGAAAGAGTTCGGGATTAGCGTTGCAGATACTATTGTTTTGGCAGGTAACGTCGGGATTGAGCAAGCGGCTAAAGCCGGAGGCGTAGATATTTCGGTTCCTTTCGCTGCGGGTCGTGGTGACGCAACAGCAGAACAAACCGATATCGATTCATTTGAGGTGCTTGAGCCTGTGGCTGACGGGTTCCGAAACTGGCAGAAGAAACACTACGCTGTCAGCCCGGAAGAACTGATGCTAGACCATGCTCAATTGCTAGGCCTAACCGCACCTGAAATGACTGTACTGATTGGTGGTATGCGAGTGCTCGACACAAACCATTCAGACACTCAACATGGTGTGTTCACGGACAAGGTTGGCGTACTCACTAACGACTTCTTCGTCAACTTGACAGATATGCGTTATACATGGAAGCCAACAGGTCGCAACTCGTACTCAATTATTGAACGTACAAGCGGCGAAGAAAAATGGACTGCAACTCGCGTTGACTTGGTATTTGGTTCGAACTCAATCCTGCGAGCTTACGCTGAGGTCTACGCACAAGACGATAATAAAGAGAAGTTTGTTCAAGACTTTGTCAAAGTCTGGACTAAGGTCATGAACGCAGACCGTTTCGATTTAAAACCGTAACTTGAATCGCCTCCACTCTCTTCAGCGAGTAGTGGAGGCATAAACGAACTATTGAAAGTGGTTAATCGCTTGGAAAAATCGCCCAAGTTGAACTAGTTTTAATAAAGTAACCAAAATTAAGAAACGAGGCGCACATAACGCCTCATAATCTATAAAGTAAGTGTTACCAGTGAGGAGAGTTGGTTATGAAAGGCTTCGATTTCTTTAAGTTGTTTGATACCAAAGAACTATTCATCTATTACTGATGTTTCGCTACCGCTTTCATCAGTACCGACGTATCCATACGCCCGAAGCCATCTTGCTGCAGTTCGGCGTATTGTTCGTCCACCTTTTTAGTTAAAGGTAGCTCTACTCCAACGCGCTCTGCTTCTTTGAGACAGAAGCCTAAGTCTTTACGCATCCAATCAATCGCGAAGCCAAAATCAAACTTATCTTGTGACATTGTCACTGCGCGATTTTCCATCTGCCACGAGCCTGCTGCACCGTGCTTTAATGTTTCAACGACTTGCTCAATATCTAAGCCTGACTTCTGCGCAAGTAGCAGCGCTTCACTTAAGCCTTGCAAGATGCCACCGATACAAATCTGATTAACCATTTTACAGCGCTGGCCTTGACCATTTTCACCCAGCAAGGTCATCTGTTTGGCATAAACATCCATGACTGGTGCAACTTGATCAAATATCGCCTTTTCACCACCACACATAATGGTAAGTACGCCATTCTCAGCCCCGGCTTGGCCGCCAGACACTGGCGCATCAATAAAGTGATTGCCATTGGTTTGAGCCGCTTTTGCTAGCTCTACCGCTAATTCAGCAGAAGTCGTAGTATGGTCAACTAATACTGCCCCTTCTTTTAGCCCTGCAAGTACACCATCTTCACCGTAGATAACACTGCGCACGTCATCATCGTTACCCACGCAGACGAATACAATGTCACAATCCTGTGCGGCTTGTTTTGGCGTCTCACACGCAGTGCCTTGGTAATCATTAGCCCATTGCTCTGCTTTGGCTTTAGTACGATTGAATACCTGAGTTTCATGACCCGCTTTGCTTAAAAACCCAGCCATTGGATAGCCCATCACACCTAAACCAATAAAGGCTACTTTTTGCTGACTCATCCCTATCTCCTTTTGAATTTTATAGTTAGGGAGACAGTCTACTAAACATTTCTATTCTAGTTCACTAGAAATCCGAAAGATAAGTCTCTAATAGCAAAAAGCCCCATTTAGGGGCTTAGTCAATCAGTAAATAAGGTTAACCGCAATCTTTAGACCACGTAACGCCTTGATCCTTAGAGCATTCTGTAAGAGAGGTACCGTTATGGTAATAGGTATTTTTCCACCACTGACCATGAGAGTTTCTAGAAATACTAATCTGATTGTATTTAAAAGGTGTTATTGCAATGTGTTGGTGCTTAGCTCTCCACCAAGAGTCCGCACTGTGCACAGAACTATCGTTAAAATCTGTTGACAGATAGTTCAAATGATCCAAAGTGCTACGATTAAAACCTGCGACTTGGTCTGCGACGTTAACCAACCTAGCATATGGAACTTTATCATTTTCATATCTAAACGAAGCATCTGCTAAGATGTAACCATCTCGATAATTATTCACAACAGTTGCCTTCAATGTCTGAGCATAACCTGCTCCAACATTTTTATTCGCACAACTCACCCAGTCGGGTTCTTGAGTGTACGAACTATTTGTTAAACTGTATGTCGTTAATGCATCAGGTCGCACAACCTGCTCAAGGGACTCTTTAATATCACAAGTATAGGTTTTATCGTCACGCACCCAAATCGTCGCGTTCTTGGAATAATCTAAACCATCTTTATGCTGGGTATTTCGTTCAGTTTGCCTAGTCAGCAAAAGTTCGGTTTGTAAATCTTCAGAAACCTCATATTCTTTGTGAACAAGTTTTGTATCCGTCATAACAGTTATGACTTTGTACCACTTGTCTACCTGTTGCTTCTTCACGTCATCCCAGTATTTCCAATAGTAATCAACATAAGCTTGATGCGCTCCAGCATTTACGGCTTGAATTGATTTAGTATCGCTATACGACTTCTTAATCGCTGGCATCATTTTTTGGGCAAGCTGATAAACCGTATCATCCTTTTCCTTAATGAAATCGCCGTATATTTTATCCACCGCAATGTTGTATCGCTGAGCAATACGTTGATCAAGCTGCTTCACATTTTGAATAACTTTGTCTTGCGTGTTTACTGCGGATTTCAATTGCGTACAGCTCGTAATTCCGCCTTGATGTAAGTCGGCCTGAATTTGATTCCATAGCACAGTAGTCAATGGAGTCGTCGACTTAATTTCATGCTCACTGCTCAGAGTCATCGCAGGAGGAAAAACCAGTTTATACGGTTCTGTAATCGGTGTGTTCGGGTTATCTGCATCAATCGCACCTACAGGCACATTAACCACAATTGGTGCAAAATCGATACAATCAGAATTAGCACCAGCCAACGAGAGGCTATAACTACCCTCTTTATTCGTGATTGCGCTAGGCTCTCCAGAATCCAGTATTCCGTTGTAGTTAAGATCGATAAATGCTGTTGCACCAGAAATGTAACCGTCGATTGCGACACCCTTAATACTGCGAGTTTGCGTCGCAGTAGTTGGGGTTGATGAGCCACCATCACCACCTCCCCCACACGCGACAACGCCGGCAGAGAGTGAAACTACAGCAATAAGTTTTAGATTCATGACAAAAATCCTGAATTACAATGAGAGACAAAAAACGCGCCATTGGGGGAATGGCGCGTGGCGTCATGGCAGTAATGAACGCGAGTCTGATATTAACTACCTTCAACAAGAAAAAACATGAAAGGAATTAGGAGGGATAGTGCATGTTTTCTATCAAATATTTTTATTAATCCAAAGATTGTAGAAGTCGCTGTACCCACCTTTGCTTATTTCAACGCCTTGAACTTCCACACTACAGGTAACTTTTTCTTTACCATGAAATAGTGGCAATAACTGTTGGTGGCGGCATAAAGATTGCTCAATTTCTTTCAAAGCTTGGTATGGGTTTTGGTGACTTACTGCCCGTTGAACGGCTTCACAGTGTTTTTGCATCGCTTCATCATCGTAAATAAACCGCAGACCTGATGAGGCAAGTAGCCAATCATATAGCCCAAACTCTTGAGGTTGCTCGATAATTTCCTCGATGAACAAGATATCAGCTTGATCTCTCATCGCACCAGGGTCACTGATATCTTCAAGTGTTTTTATATCCACTGTGACGCCCGTTTTCTCAATTACATCTTTCAACCAAGCGACCGTTTTCTTTAACAGCGGAATCGTTAGTTTAGGCTTTGTGATTACTAGATGCCCTTCTAAGCAAGGAGGCACAGCCTGCATTATCTTGTGTTTATGTTGCGAAAAACTTAGATCATCAACGACTAAATCGGAGTCAAAATTCTTTCGTTGACTCTGCACATAATCAAGAAGCTTTTTAATGGTAGCTTGCGTAATTTCTGCGTCATTTCGATAATTGATCGCTAAGTAAGAAAGAGCATTGATCATACTCTCTTCCACCACACCTTCTTTATGATTAAAACTCAAATTGTAATCGTTTAACTCAGAAGCTTCAGTCAGAGTAATTTGATCAAGCAGTGCACTATGGCCGTAATACTTATTATGCCTTTTTAAAACCAAGCGCTCGCTATCCCACTCTTTAACGAAAAACGGCCCAGTTCCAACATTTACGCTTAGTCCACTAGCAAACTCTATCCTGTCTTCCCCGTATATCGAAGTATGCGGAAGACATAGTATGTATAGAAAAAACGGATTCGCTTGATAGAGCTCAATTGTAAGTTGGTTCCGACTAACCACTTTGATGTCGCAAACTTGTTCAAGTAGGTATTTAACTGGCCCGTCAATCAGCATCAACTGATTTAAACAATCCATAACTTGCGTCACTTCCAAGCGCTTGCCATTGTGACATATAACTTCAGGCCTTAGCCAAAGATGGATAAACCGTCCCTCAACTTGCCAGCAGTGAGCTAGTCCAGCTTGAACTTTCCCTTCTGGATCCTGTTCTAGCAATGTGTTGTATATACTGCGCAGTATTTGTAGCTCCGCCAATCTATATGTACTGGCAGGTTGAAGCCTATCAACCCAGGGGTATTGGGTTATTAGTAAGTTTCCGCACTCCTCATTAAGCTGGTTTTGCTTTTCTGTAGCTAAGGTAAGCGCTTTAACGGCGGTTTCGCCGAAAAGCTCCATCATTCGAGTAATATTGGAAAAACGGCCCTGCTCAAGCTCTGCAACGAATAGCTTCTCTAGCACACCACATAGGGTCACCTTAATTTGTAACTGACTCAGATTACCTCTGCCTTTCGAAGGTACCCAGCAAATCCAGCCTTCATCAGACAAGCTTTTAATAATATTTGACGTGTTTCGTCGCGAAGTCGAGAAAGCTACCTCTAACTCTTCGATCGCCAAATGGTAAACCTTTTCCGGTTCATATTTTAGTAGTAGCTGCTGTAGTCTACGTAAGTTTGCGTCGCTCAATGGTTATCCAATAAGTTTTGTAAATTCAATTGCATAATATTGCAGGCTGCATGAAAACATATAACATTCGTTTTGCCAATCACTAGCATAGAAAACTGAAATTGCATTGGTACTTTTCGCCTACTCATAAATGATACCTTAGTAAGTATTTTATAAATTTCACCCCTACAGAGCGTGAGCAGAATTCCGGGTTTACATTTAAACGCTACAAATAGTGAGCGACAAAAATATCATCATTATGAATACCAATAACGAGAAAACCCTATGAAAAAAATAACATCATTATTCGCTGTCACAGCCGCACTCAGTGTTTCACAAGCTGCCAGTGCCGATACTATACTCCACGCTTTCAACTGGAAGTATCAAGACGTTACTAGCAATGCCCAGCAAATCGCTGCCAACGGGTATAAGAAAGTGTTGATTTCACCTGCTATGAAGTCAAGTGGAACTCAATGGTGGGCACGCTACCAACCTCAAGATTTACGTGTTATCGACTCACCGTTAGGCAATAAACAGGACCTAGAGGCCATGATTGCAGCATTAAAAGCTCAAGGTGTCGACGTTTATGCTGATGTGGTACTCAACCACATGGCGAATGAGTCATGGAAACGCAGTGATCTTAACTACCCAGGTACCGAAGTACTCAGCGATTACTCTACTCGTGCGAGCTACTACGTTAACCAAAAATTGTTTGGCGACTTAAGTCAAAACCTATTCTCTTCATCAGATTTTCACCCTGCAGGCTGTATAACGAATTGGAATGATCCAGGTCACGTTCAGTACTGGCGCTTATGCGGTGAAAATGGTGACACAGGTCTACCTGATCTTGATCCAAACAACAAGGTTGTAGCCCAACAAAAGAGTTACCTAAAAGCTCTTAAAGCCATGGGAATCAAAGGCTTTCGAATCGATGCTGTTAAGCATATGAGCCAGTATCAAATCGATCAAATCTTCTCTTCCGATGTTACGTCAGGAATGCATGTATTTGGTGAAGTAATTACCAGTGGAGGGAAAGGTGACTCTGGCTACGAAGCATTTTTGGCGCCTTACCTAAACAATACCAACCATGCTGCATACGACTTCCCACTTTTCGCTTCAATTCGTGGTGCGTTCTCATTTGGTGGTGGTCTAAATCAGTTACATGATCCACAAGCGTATGGACAAGCGTTGGAAGATGCACGCGCGATTACTTTCACTATCACTCATGATATTCCAACCAATGATGGTTTCCGCTATCAGATTATGGACCCTACAGACGAGAAACTCGCCTACGCCTATATTCTCGGTAAAGACGGGGGTACACCACTTATTTACAGCGATGAGCTACCCGACAGTGAAGATAAAGATAATGGCCGTTGGGCAAATGTCTGGAACGACTCAAATATGGTAAACATGCTGAAGTTCCACAACGCTATGCAAGGTAAGCCAATGACCATGCTGCAAAGCGACCAATGTACTTTGCTGTTTAAACGTGGCAAAGAAGGGGTGGTTGGCATTAACAAATGTGGTGAAAGCAAATCCGTTACTGTGGATACCTACCAACATGAGTTTAACTGGAACATGCCTTATAAAGATACATTGAGTTCAGACACAACGACTGTGAACTCGCGCTACCATCAATTCACTATACCTGCCCGTACGGCGAGAATGTGGAAGCTGTAATTTAACTGCCGTGCAAAAGGCCTAATTGTGCTTAGGTCTTTTGCACATTATCTAACAAGTTCACTCTCGCTACTCCCCTAACCTATCGCTTTTACTATAATTATTTGTGTGCCAGAATGTTCGACCACACTGTTATGGATTAAGCCGTACCTATGAACTTTCAAGCTGCCATCTTTGATATGGATGGCCTACTACTCGACACAGAGCGCGTGTGTATGCGTGTTTTTAAACAAGCATGTGAAAAGGTCAATCTCCCTTTCTATGAAGACGTGTATCTATCGATCATTGGTCGAAACTCAGCTGGCATCGACACGATCCTTCGCCAAGCCTACGGTAAGGACCTAGACCGACTTCACGCAGAATGGCGAAAAGACTACGATGCAATTGTGAAACACCAAGCAATTCCCGTTAAAGACGGAGTGATCGAATTATTAGATTGGCTCAAAAAGAATAAAGTCCCAACTGCAGTGGCAACCTCTACCCATCGCGAGGTTGCAACAGTTAAACTTGAACTAGCTGGGTTGTCGAAATACTTTGATTGCCTAACCTGTGGCTGTGAAGTTGCGCACGGTAAACCTGATCCAGAAATTTACTTGCTTGCTGCGCAGCGACTGAATGTCCACGCAGATCAGTGTCTTGCATTTGAAGACTCAAATAACGGCATTCGCAGTGCCGTGGCCGCCCACATGACAAGTTTCCAGATCCCAGACCTTGTCGAACCGTGCGAAGAAGTAAAGGCACTTGGACACCAAATCTTACCCTCTTTATCGGATGTGCTAACCTACTTGAAAGCAAATCGCTGATTGCTGTTGGGTTCAATAGAATTGGCATTTTAGTCATTGCTTATATCCTTTGCCAACCTTCAATAACCAGTTGTTCTAATAAAAAGCTCCATGTGGGCTTTTTATCCGTTCGATATATCCCAACCTTTAGTATTGCCGGATAACAATCTGAATAAGGAATAACAATGACAAACCAATACGTACCACCCAAAGTCTGGAAAATAGACGACGAGAATGGCGGCCAATGGGCAAGCATCAATCGTCCTGATTCTGGTGCCCGTCACGAAAAAACGTTACCTGTTGGTCAGCACCCTATCCAGCTCCATTCAATGGGTACTCCAAATGGTCAGAAAGTCACAATCATGCTCGAAGAATTGCTTGCACTCGGCGTGAAGGAAGCCGAGTACGACGCATACTTAATTAATATTGGCGAAGGCGACCAGTTTGGTTCCGGCTTCGTTGAGATAAACCCAAACTCAAAAATTCCTGCATTAGTTGACCAATCAGGCGATACTCCGATTAATGTTTTTGAGTCAGGCAATATTCTGCTTTATCTTGCAGAGAAATTCGGCCACTTCCTGCCAAGTGAAGTTACTGCAAAAACTCAAGTCATGAACTGGTTGTTCTGGCTTCAGGGTTCTGCCCCTTACCTTGGTGGTGGATTTGGTCACTTCTACGCCTACGCACCGGAGAAGTTCGAATACCCGATCAATCGCTTTGCAATGGAAACAAAACGCCAGTTAGATGTTCTCGACAAACAGCTGGCAAACAACACTTTCATCGCGGGTGAAGAGTACAGTATTGCTGATATCGCAATTTGGCCTTGGTATGGCAACCTAGTGCTAGGTAAAACCTATGATGCTGCAGAATTCCTAGATGTTGATAGCTACAAAAACTTGAAGCGCTGGGCAGAGCAAATTGAAGCTCGACAAGCTGTGCAACGCGGTCGTATTGTTAACCGTTCTTGGGGTGAGGATTGGGAGCAAGTTCCTGAGCGCCACAGTGCTGAAGACATTGATAAAGTGCTGGCACTGAAATCCTAGTCCTATTTAAGACAGTCCTTAAAGCCCTGCTAGACATTTAGCAGGGCTTTTATTTTGTCCACAACAAAGAATTGAGCCCCACCCCTCACAACCGAAATCAACCACAAAACATAGGGTTGATTCGACGAGCTTAATTGATAATAATTATCATTACATTAAGTTGAGGTGCATATGGATAATCAACAGTTACTTTATAACGCATTCTACAAATCACAGGATCGATTTCTTGATAGTTATACTCAATGTGGATTTGAGCCTGATGTCATTCACGACTACATACATTGGGGTATGTTGCTGGCGTCTCAATACGAGTCCGGATCCGACAACGAAAATCCACTTCTGTGTGAGCTTTTCCTGCGCCAACTCTATTTTCACCTGCTTGATGCGATTCAAGATCCATTACGCAGCCGAATTTTTCGTCGAGTCAGCCTAGACTCTATCCATACCCCATTGATGTGCCTAAAGCGCTACTACTATCAATGGGAAGATGGTGATGTTCAGTTTTTGCACCTAAAACAACAACTACAGCGCATACAAGCGCCATTAGACTAATTCAAAAGGAGCTAACAATGACTCAACGCCCTACTGCACAAGAATTTCGTACCGAGAAAGACAGTATGGGAGAGGTAAAAGTCCCTCTTAATGCTCTCTATCAAGCACAAACACAACGAGCGGTTGATAACTTTCATTTCAGCAAACATACAATGCCAGAAGGCTTTATTAAAGCTCTCGCTTACATTAAACAAACTGCCGCCCTTACCAATGCGCAGCTTGGGCTGTTGGAAGGTGATATCGCCCAGGCCATTGGTGATGCCGCACAAACCATCATAGACGGACAGCATCTAGAACATTTCCCAATTGATGTCTATCAGACAGGGTCTGGCACGAGCTCAAACATGAACGCAAACGAAGTAATCGCGACCCTCGCCTCACAGCTACTTGGCGGTGATGTGAACCCTAACGACCACGTTAACATGGGACAGAGTAGTAATGACGTTGTCCCAACCGCGATCCAAATTAGCTCAGTATTAGCCATACAAACGCAGCTTATCCCAGCGTTAGAGCACCTTTCACAGGTGCTAACCGATAAGCGAGCTGAAGTTGGTGAGAGTGTAAAAACCGGGCGAACTCACCTTATGGATGCGATGCCAATTACTTTCGACCAAGAATTAGGTGGATGGCAGTTCCAAATCGAACAAGCAAAAGCCGGCATTGAACAGTCTCTCGTTGCAGTCAAAGCGTTAGCACAAGGTGGTACTGCTGTAGGAACGGGTATTAACGCAGACCCTAGATTTGCTACTAAGTTTGCAGACAATCTAGCGCAAGCAACACGTATTGATTTTACTTCGAGCGAGAACTTCTTTTATAACCTAAGCTGCCAAGATGCAATTGTCGCGCTTTCGGGACAGCTTAAAACAGCTGCGGTAGCCACAATGAAGATAGCCAACGATTTACGTTGGATGAACTCTGGCCCACTGGCAGGTTTGGGGGAAATCGAACTTCAAGGCCTTCAGCCTGGTTCATCTATCATGCCGGGAAAAGTGAACCCTGTGATTCCAGAGGCGGCAGCCATGGCAGCAGCACAAGTTATCGGTAATGACACAACAATCACGGTTGCTGGCCAATCAGGTAATTTTCAATTAAATGTTATGCTACCAGTTATTGCCCATAACGTACTTGAAAGTATTGATTTACTAGCAAACAGCGCAACAGCACTGGCAGATAAAGCAATCGCAACATTTAAAGTTCGTGGAGACAATCTCGAAGTAGCACTGGCAAAAAATCCAATTCTGGTGACAGCATTAAACCCAGTGATTGGCTACCTGAAAGCAGCAGATATTGCGAAAAAGGCCTACAAAGAAGGTGAAGCGATTATTGATGTTGCTGAACGTGAAACCGATTTGGATCGTGCAACACTAGAGCGTTTGTTGAACCCAACTAAGCTCACTAAAGGTGGTGTCGCTGAATAACGTATTTGGTAGGTCAATACAGAAAGCACACATCCTTGTGTTGTGTGCTCTGGACTAAATCCAAGCCAGAGACAACAGCAAAAATGGTAAGGCAATCGCCGATGCCATTTTTGCTAACGCCAAAAACTCTCTTAGCATCACTTCACGCTTAGGTGAAACGGCTACTTGCGAGAATAACGCCGCAACTTGCGCACTGTTCATAAGTCCTCAAACAAATGAGATGTGAAAGGAGCGGCAATTCTATAGCTAGCTCTACTCGACTTCAACTGATATAGATTTAACGAATATTTTGCGCAATTCTCCACAACACGCCAGATGGATCAATCACGCAGAACTCTAGCATCCCCCATGGCTGTTCGATCAAGTTAGTCACCTTACAACTAAAGTTTTGCTCTATCTGCGAGGCTTTGACATGGCTAAACCAACTGTTCGCATCCTCAACCAGTATGTGCATCATGGTGTTTTCTGCATGCTCAACGTTGTAGTAGTTTTGCAGTAAAAACGCATGGCTTTCGCGCCTTAAGTAAGCGACATCACCAAATACAGAGGCTACTTCAAAACCCAGTGCTTGATAAAATCGTTGAGATTCATTGAAGTCTTTACTTGGAACAAACGATTTAATTTCTGTGATAGCTAAATTACTCATGGTGAGCTTCCTTTCTCTCGGCAAAATCAACTAGATGAGCAAGGATACCCTGTTTGCAAGTGAGAATCGATATCAATAACCAATTTTCGTCACAACTATCTTGTGATCGGAGCCATTTGGTTTTTCTATACTTCTACGCTCACAGATTCTTCTACCACTTTGACTCGATTTTAACCATAAATGGTCAATTGCAATCATCGTAAAATCAGGAGTTTGAAACTGATTCGCCCAGTTTGGCCAGCTCGCTACAGGGGCGGTTTGAAAACTAGGAAACATCTTGCTAAATCGAAGACTCACAGATGAGAGGTTAAAATCTCCAACAACCAGCACCTCGTCACTAGGATAAAGCTGGTTTAACGACTCAATAGTACGAATAATTGCATTACGTCGATACCACAGTTCCTTCGTCCTTGGTGAAGTCGGATGAGCAACCATAAGAGTGATATCAATGTGCTTATTGGGGTGCCATGTTCCACGAATAATCGCTTGTTCATCAGGTGTCATGAAAACAGACATTTCTTTGAGTGGTGACCGACTGAGTACCATCTGACTTGATGGATAGCCAATCCCCTCTTGACCACCATAATAAAAGGGATAGACGTCATCAAGCATTCTAAGTTTGTCGCCTATTTCCGGTGCAACTTCCTGCAAAATTACTAAATCACTTGGATTGACGAGCAAATAGTTGATGAATCCGTTTACGTTATCATTGTCGTAATAGAGATTGAATTGCGTCACTGTAATGGGGTTTACACAATTGGCGGTTAGGATTCGAGTCGAATTTGGTGTTAGCAAATAAAACACTCCAGACGGGATTAGACAGACAAGCGCTGCTGCCCATTGCTTACAACTAAGCAATACGCCGAACATAATCCAGTAGGTAACCAAGAAAATCGCTGGAAAAGCAACTAGGTTTTCAATCCACCATGTAGACTCATAGAAAGAAAGCCCTAGCCAGAATAAGGCAGGGCAAAATACTATCAGCCAAAATAACCCTCGCTTTAACAATGCTTATTCCTCACTACACAGACTGTAAAAGTATGGGTTAAAAATCGATTATATGTAGCGGTTGACTATTTCTTCCAACGTTCCATCTTCCGCTATTTCAGCTAGCCTGCGATTAATGAATTTCTGTATAGCAGGATCTATAGACGATGAAAATGCAAGATGGATCGGGTAATCAGGGATCACATCACTAAAACCATCAATCCTATATTCGTAACGAGGCAGACCAAGACGGCCAAGATGATATTTCACACGAGATTCCATTTCGACAAAAACCGTATCTTCAGGTAAACGCTTTAAAATACTGAACGCTGCCTGATAATCTTTAACGCGTATCTCTTCCATCTTTCCTTGCTTTATATACGGCATTAATTCCGGATAATCGAACCCAAGCAGTAGCACCATCCCTTTACTCCCCAATGAAGAAATATCTTGGTAAATAAAAGGCGTAATTTGGCTAGTGACTATGGCATGACGCACCGTATATATTGGCAAGTCTGATAAGTTCTCTGACTGCACTTTCCCCCACTTCGGGCTACCGTAAGTAATCCAGTTTTCTGTTCCTCCTGCTTCTAAGATAGAAATCATGCGATTAAATGGGTAAGTGTGATAAACCAAATCGTAACGACTATCAGTAAAAATTTCAGCCACAATATCTGACACAATCCCGGAGTGTTGCTCTCCATTACGTTCAATCTGAAATGGCTGAGCTTGGTTAGCAATAACGTAGTAGTTTACTTTTTCCCCAGAATAAGACTGACTAGTGAATAAAACGCCAATCACACACAATAGCAAATGGTAAAACTTGGGCATCCTTACCTCCGTTAATTATTCTTCACAAATTCGTACGCAAATTCATTGTTGTAATACTAGGCTATTTATAGGAAACCTTGCACATAAAAGGAAAAAATGTGAGCCATTCTAGAAGCTTAAGCATTACTAAACAGTTGGTTGTCGCTACGTTGCTGATCAGCAGTGTGCTTGCTGTCGCGATTGCAAGCGTTAACTTTTATTTGGGTTACCAGGGCGAATTAAAATCTCTTGAGCAGAAGTTCTCTGAAGTTGAACATAGTTACCTAAGTAGTCTCAATTCTAGCCTGTGGGTGGTCGATACCGCTTTGCTTGAAACCCAAGCCCAAGGCATTTTTCAGCTTCCCCATATCGACTCTGTCATCATCGAGGACAGCGCCTCTACTTTGATCTCATTGGGCAACATTGAAGGCTCAAAAAAGCTCTCTAGGCAATGGCCATTGACCCATTCACTCGGAGAAAAGCAGTTTGACCTTGGTTCACTCGTAGTAGAAACAGACTTAGCTCCAATTCATGCCAAGCTGTGGAAAGATTTTATGTTCTTACTAGGGGTCACACTGCTTCAAACTAGTGTCATAGTTACCAGTTTACTTGTGCTAGTCATTAAACTAATTATAAAACCGATAAGAGAGATCTCTAGCACCATGTCAGATTTTTCAAACGGCGCAACACCACCTAAGATTGCAAATACGACGAGACCGTTTAATGATGAATTAACCACTCTACGCAGCAAATATAATGAGTGTATCGAGCAGCTTGAAGTCAATTACAGTCAGCTTTTAGATTCCAAACAAAAAGCAGAAGTTGCCAATGTTAAAAAAAGCGAGTTTCTCGCCAATATGAGCCACGAAATTCGCACTCCTATGAATGGTATTGTCGGTATTGCAGCCTTGCTTAAGAGTACCGAATTAAACGAGACTCAAAAGAACTATATTAATATTCTTTTATCTTCTTCGGATACCTTGCTCGATATCATCAACGAGGTCCTCGATTTTTCTAAAATAGAAGCCGGTCATTTTGAACTTGATAACACCCAGTACAATATCAACGAGTTACTTCAGCAACTCTCCAACGAGTTCAATTTACGTGCCACTCAAAAAGAACTGACATATCGATGTAACATAGACTCTGGATTGCCAGATTGCGTCAATGGGGATCCTGCAAGGCTTAAACAAGTACTCAATAACCTCGTCGGTAACGCACTAAAATTTACCGAACAAGGGTTTGTAGAGTTAAAAGTCACCACATCTATCAGTGAAGAAGCCAAGCTGTTATATATTGAAGTCAAAGACTCTGGTATCGGGATCCACAAAGACAAACTCGAAGCCATCTTCGAAAAATTTCAGCAAGCCGATGGCAGCACTACTCGCCAGTATGGAGGAACAGGGCTAGGCCTCGCTATTAGCCAAAAAATAGTCGAAATGATGGGTGGCGAGCTAAAAGTAATCAGTGAACTGGGTCTTGGGAGTAGTTTTTATTTTGCTATACCACTCCATGTCAGTCGTGCTACGACAACATCAGTTCAAACTCAACCTATACCTGTTCAGCAAAATCTAATCAACTTCAAGCCCAAACCACCAAATACCCCCGAATTAGTTGTACATCAGAAAGTAAGCCAAGGCGTATCAGTACTTATTGTCGAAGATACTCGCGTTAACCAGCAAATAATTAAAGGAATGCTTAACCTACTCGGTATTGAAGCCGTGATTGCCAGTAATGGTAAAGAGGCAATCGACCTATGTGAACAGCAAACATTTGATGCCATTTTAATGGATTGCCATATGCCGATAATGGACGGATACGAGGCAACAAAAACTCTCCGAGACCGCAACGGTTGGACCAAAACCGTACCGATTATCGCCATAACCGCAAACGTTATGAAAGAGCACAGAGAGCAGTGCTACGAAGCAGGCATGAACGATTTTTTATCTAAGCCCGTTCAACCTGAGCAAATAAGTAGCACCCTACATGACCAGTTGCCTTGGCTAAAAGATAAGGTGGCGCTGAGTGGTTCTCTCAATAAGCGTAACGATCAAGGAACATAGTTATATTACCTTACCCAACTTATCAAGTTAGTTCTTTCTGCAAAGGTGATGGTAATACCCACCCTCACTGGAGAAAGGTTGCGCTTTTTATAAATAACTGTGTTAGCATACGCCGCTTTTTGACACACCTCACAATTCTTACGAAATGGAGTGAGGGAAATGCAATAGCCAGTTGAACTTATTGGCGACAAAATAGCGAACTTATTAATGCCTAACCTGACGCAGTCAATCCCATGTCCCTTAAGCCAAGGTTCAAATGAAACTGCTACAAATCATCGCACACGCTTATCCTCCACCTTTGATAAATTTGAACTGAATAACCCCGTATTTCTACTAAGTGGAAGCTTTCTTGCTTTCTTTGTTGCTCTCGCTCTATTCGACACCACATTGCTGTCTGAGTGGGTTAATATCGGGTTTTCGTCATCTACCCAGTATTTTGGAGCGTTTTGGCAAGTTCTGCTGTTACTCAACTTTATCATTGGTCTGGTTATCGCACTGGGTAGAACAGGCTGTGTCCGACTTGGTGGAGTCGCTAGCCCAGAACTCGAGACATTCAAATGGCTTTCTATCGTTTTATGTACTCTACTTGCAGGTGGAGGGGTTTTCTGGGCTGCTGCTGAACCTATTGCTCATTTCGTTTCACCACCTCCAATCTATGGTGAAACCTCTCTTCACTCAATGGCGATTAACGCCTTGTCCCAATCTTTTATGCACTGGGGATTTCTTGCTTGGGCGATCTTAGGTTGCTTGTCTTCTATCGTCCTGATGCATTTACATTACGATAAAGGCCTGCCATTAAAGCCGCGTACCTTGCTCTACCCTATCTTTGGTAACAAAGCGATCAATGGCTGGATTGGTCACGTTGCAGATGCTACCAGCGTAATTGCTGTCGCAGCAGGAACTATTGGGCCAATTGGCTTCCTTGGATTACAGATCAGCTATGCTCTCAATGTTCTTTTTGATGTGCCAGACAATTTTACTACTCAAACAATTGTCATCGTATTCGCCATTGCCGCTTACACCCTATCGGCTCTGAGTGGAGTAAGTAAAGGCATCCAAATTGTTAGTCGCTACAATATATTGTTGTCGCTTGCTCTTATTGGTTACCTGCTAATTTTTGGTCCAACAAGCTTTATCGTTGATGGGTATATGCAAGGCATCGGCAAGATGGTCGACAACTTCTTTCCAATGGCACTATTTCGCGAAGATACGGAGTGGCTGAGTGGATGGACTGTGTTCTTCTGGGGCTGGTTTATTGGCTACGGGCCAATGATGGCGATCTTCATTGCTAGAATATCTCGTGGTCGAACAATTCGACAACTCGTGCTTTCAATCAGTATTGCCGCTCCACTGATCACCTGTTTTTGGTTCAGCATTGTTGGTGGCAGTGGTTTAGCTTTCGAACTCGCCAGCCCTGGCCTTATTTCCGGTGCTTTTGAAGGTTTCAATCTGCCTGCTGTTTTGCTTGCCATTACTGCTCAGTTGCCATTTCCACTGATCATTTCACTACTATTTTTGATTCTAACCACTACCTTTATCGTCACTACTGGTGATTCAATGACTTATACCATTAGTGTCGTCATTACTGGTTCAACTGAGCCAAATTCGACTATGCGCGTCTTCTGGGGGGTGGCAATGGGCGTCGTCGCCATTACGCTGATATCGATTGGTTCAGGTGGTATCTCAGCTCTACAGTCATTTATTGTAATTACAGCAGTCCCGGTTTCATTCATCCTGCTGCCATGCTTATGGAATGCACCAAACATTGCCAATCAAATGGCGCGTAAACAGGGTATTTTGTAGCGCTTAAAGGTGGTCAGTTATGTTTACAGACCACCTATTCTGTTTGATATACAAGGCCACGCTTGCCCTTAAAGAACCTTTGAAACGCATTTGTTGACATTGAGGTTACAATTCTGGCTCAAAAGTCGCTACCATTGAAATGTGACTCACTCAATCATAAATGCGTTTTAGATGATCTTTCGCTCTTTTACTGCTCTCATCCTTTGCTTGTTTGCAACCCAAACCTTTGCCTCTTCCACGCAGCAAGCCTGGCAGCAATTTTACCAGCGCAGTTGGTCAACGCTAAGCGTGACATTGTCACAAAAGCAACTTGCTCAGTATTCACATGAACTGCTTGTTTCAGACGCCCAGTACCCTAATTTCGAGCGATACTCTTGGCAAGATCTTGAAAAAGTTGCGCGAACCAAACAGAGGTGCGAGCGACCAACGCATTATAGCCCGATACTAGAAACAGCTATTGAGTTTGAACTTCTTCTCTGCAAAAGCGAGGTTATCCCAAACGCTTGGTTTGGAGAGAACCAAAAGCTTCATCCAGCGGGTGGTAGTTTCGCTGACCGATACTTTAAGCCAACAGATGACCACCCAATCAACACCAATATAGCAACTCTGCTTTCTGGTGATAATCCTGCACACCCATTACGTAAGGTATTTTCTCAGTTGTCTGATACGGGCAGGGACTCTTTGCTCAATGGCTATCGAGCGTGGCTAGAGCCCGACGCTTTGTGGCTAAATGGAGAGTTAGGATGGAAACGGATTCCAAACAAGATTTGGCAACCGATAGCACAAGACCTAAATCTAACAATCAATGCGCAGCAGTGTGATTTCCGCTACAACAATCTTTGCATTGCCAAATATAAACCAAGCACGAATCTAGTGGTTGTTACATCTTCTGCACTCTCTCTCTTGCTGGCTTTGATCCTAGCTCGAACCCTTTACTTGAAACGTCAACAACATCGTCATAAGCGTTTTGTATTGCAGTTGTTAACACATGAACTCCGCACACCAATTACTAGCCTTGGAATGACGGTTGATATGTTTAAGCATGAGTTTGATGAACTCAACGACAACGCTCAGCAAGCGATGTGGAGACTGCTAGAGGATTATCAGCGATTAACTCAACTGACCCAAGCCAGCAAAGGCTACCTTAACTCTGAAAAGGATACTGATATAATGTATCAAGAAGCATACGTCAGTGACTGGTTAGAACACATCTGCTCTGAGCACAATGTCGGCTTCAACTTAGACCGAGACCAATCACTCAAGCTGCCCTTTTATTGGCTCAGTATCTGTTTAAACAACCTAATCATTAACGCCAAACAACACGGAATCCCCCCGATAAAGGTTGATGTTTCAATCAATGGAAAGCTGAATGTCACCGTCTCGGATTGTGGTCAGTTTCCGCCTCGTTGGTATAAATGGAAAACAAAACAAAAAGAAAATGAACGCAATATGGGCATTGGTTTAGGTTTAGTCCGTCACCTGATGACGCATATTGGTGGAAAACTCATTGTGCAAACACGACCAACTCGTATTACTTTGGAGCTTCCTCTATGAACTCGATTCTGCTAGTTGAAGACGATCACCTCCTTGGACAAGGAGTCCAAACCTTATTGCAATCAAATGGTTACCAATGCACTTGGGTCACCAGTGCAAAAGAAGCCAACAAGCATTGGTTTAGCGCCGATCTTGTTGTATTAGACAGACAACTTCAAGATGGTGATAGCCTTCGGCACCTACCTAACTGGCTACAAACAAAAGCGCTACCAGTGATCGTCTTAACGGCTAAAGTCGAGGTAGAGCAGCGAGTCGAAGGATTGATGAGCGGTGCAAAAGACTATATGACCAAACCTTTTGCTCAGGAGGAGTTATTGGCAAGAATTGTCACTCATCTGCGGCCACTAGGGTCTAGTGCCATCAATTACAAAACCCTATCAATAGATGTTTCAACAAGAGTGATTCACAATGACGGGACGCCAATTAATTTGAAACCCAAAGAATTCCAACTTCTGGTACTCTTGGTACAAAATCAAGGCCGCGTGTTCCACCGCGAAGAGTTGCTCAATAAAATTTGGGGGTATCAAGCGTTCCCAACCACTCGTACGGTAGACAACCACATTCTTCGCTTACGCAATGCAATCCCGTGCCTAGCGATAGAAACTCACCGCGGCATTGGCTATCGTTTGGTGGCAGATTCATGAAGTGTCTTAGGTTGCGCACGTCCGCATTACTTCTCGTCCTGTTGTCTTCTTTAGGTAGTAGCGCAAATGACGCTTCATGGTTTCGAGACACACCAATACAGAATTCCCTAGATGCCCTAATGAATGGTCAACCACAGCAAGCATGGCAAGAGCTGATACTCTCGCTGAGCCAGAACACCATTCAACCTAAGCATTGGCAACCAGTAAAAGAAGCGATTCTCGCCCAATCGAAGTGTGGTCATAACCTCTTCGTTGAACCGAACAATGGAAGTCCTCTGTTTACCCTATCGATTATCAGTCGCTCTGACTTCTCTAGTAGCGGCTATCAAGTCAAATTGTCAACGGAGCAAGTCGGACATAGTGGCATTTTTGAGTTGTTGTCTCCACAAGGCAACACCGTTTTATCGAATACGGTCGAGCCAGACAAACAATACCAAGAATGGGAAACAAGCGAACTCATCAATCGACCCGTTGCTGGTGTTTACTTTCTCAAGTTCAATCAGAATGAAACACCTATTATTATCTCAACTTACGACAGCAGCCACTGGATTAAACGGGAAAACCAAAACCCAGTGGCATTACAGACACAACTTCCCAAGCTAAATAATAACTGTGCGTTGCCCATTGTCAGATTGCAGTGGTTTGATTCAAACTATCATCAAGTGGGGTCAAAAAAACCACTTAAGGAAATAGATCAACGAGTAGAATTAGGTCAACTAAATCCTCCACCCGAAGCTCAATACCTCAGTGCATCAGTTTTAATCTACGAATACCAACCTAGGGTGAAGGTCGAGTATATTCACCGAGTTTCCTTGCCGTTCCCCAATAGAGACAAATAGGTGACAAATAAACAACGGCGACGGTGTTTAATGAGCATATTGAAACCAGCAAGGAGTAAAATATGCTTTTCAAACCAACAAAAACCTTCCCTTTGTTAGCCGCGCTTACGAGTAGTATTCTTTCTACCAACGCTATTGGGGGAGCTGATACGGTGACCCTCAAAGAGCACAAAGATGCGATCTCCATCAACCCGAACTCATTAGCTATTAAATGGAACGACACGCTTGTCAATCAATCCGGGTTAGCTGTTGACGGGTCACCTCAGAGAGCAGAGCAAATAGAGCATTTGTCAGGTTCTCGTTCCCGTTGGGTTTTAAAGCCGAGCAATATCGTCGTTGACGCTAAACTTACTGATACGCTTACTTTGTCTTTCACTTATGATAAAAGTCAGCCAATTACAAGAGGTCAACCTGTTACAGTGAACTGGCTCAACCTACCAGAAGACAAAACAAATGAGCTCTACCTGCCTTTTAGTGAAGGGATGCGTGTTCCTACGGCTGATTCCACATGGATAAAATACTTATCAGAAAGCTGGAATGGTGTTAATACGACCCAAGATCTAAAAATGCCGTTTTGGACTGCTAAACAAGGTACACGCTACATCAGTTGGCACCTTTTAACCGCGACAAATAACGAACTGTCCTTCTCTGAGCAGGCTAACAAGCTAGATATGGCGGCCTCACATCAGTTTACCACTCTCAACTTCAACCAACCCTTCACTGTTTCAGTCAGTATTGGAAATAACTGGCTAAGTGGCGCCAAACAATACCGACAATGGCGCATAGACAATGACTTAACGTCAACTTTAGCCGAAAAAAAGAAAGCAAACCCAAACATCGAAAAACTCATTGGAGCGAGCCAAGTTTACCTTTTCGGTTCTGATGGAATTAGTGTACAAGACGTCAGCGATTGGTGGGGCTTACACACATGGCTATTTAAGCAATCTCAGCTTAGTATCGAAAAGTCTGTAAGAAAAGAGTTAAAAGATTTAGCTAAAGGTAAAGATTGGCTTAGTCGCTACCATAAACAGTTAATGGTCGACTCTATCAACCTAGCTCTGAACGAAATGTTTCAAGCCCCTGCACCAACCATGGCAAACAATACCATCGAAGATCAGTTCAAAGCGGCACAAAACAAGAGGCAGTGGCTCGCAAAAAACGCAAGGCAGTATTTAGCTGTACCAGCAACATGGGGACAAGCTATTTCAACGGATATGGTCAATCAGTTGCAAGATGCTGGTTTAACCCGACTGTGGCTTGGTTTTGACAATTGGATGCCTGCATTCTACCAACCCAATGTGGTCAATCAGGCAAAAAAAGCTGGCTATCTGGTTGGCACCTATGACTCCTACAATACCGCTATTCCACGCGGACTTAATAATGGTTGGCTAACCGCTCAACTCCCAAAACAAATGCGCAACCAATGCGCGATAGAGCAAGCGGATGGCAGTAAAAAGAAAGGGTTTCGTGGAAACGGGTACTACCTCAATCCAAGCTGTGAAATGAAATACGTAAAAAAGCGTATCGCTGATATCTTGCGCTTTGGTCACTTTGATAGCTTGTTTATCGATGCTGATGCAACTTCAATGGTAAGAGAAGACTATCATTTATCAACTAGTGAATCGAACATGCTCGAAGGCTTCAACACTCGAATGCAAACTATAGTAAGTGGTAATGATGTCGTATTAGGCTCGGAAGATGGCAACTCACTGACCACATCTGGCATTGCCTTTGCGCACGGCTTAGAAACGGTTGGATTTGGCTGGCGCGACAAAGAAATGAAGAAAGACCGTAACTCTCCCTATTTCCTTGGCCGTTGGTACCCTGACTACAAACCCGAATTCTTCTTTAAGCCAGCACGGGTAAAAGAGCCATATAAAACTTTGCTGTTTTCACCTAAATATCGAATCCCTCTATATCAAGCCGTATTTCACGACGAGGTCATAAACAGCCATCATTGGCATTCAGATAGTCTAAAATTCAGCGATGTAAAAATTGAGCGCGACCTAACGGCAATGCTCTATAACGTGCCAGCAATGGTTCATTTAAGCCGAGATGAAGTGACGTCACCTAGTAGCCCACGTTTAATCGAATTGCGAAATTATCAACAGGGGTACAAACCACTTCATAAACAACTATGGGACAAACAACTAGTCAGTTTCGAGTGGTTAGATGACACGGGAGAAGTGCAGCAAACACAGTTTAGTGACGGAAGTAAAATCATCGCCAACTTCTCTGGCAAGCCGTTTAAAACAAAGCAACACCAAATCGCGAAACAATCGATATTGGCGCTGCTAAAAGATTCAGATCCCATCTCATGGCAACCACTAAACAACAACTATCGAGGTCACTAAAGGCTATTCCTAGAATCGACTGTTCATACCGTGGTGATTAGATAAATGATCTTGAATGCTTCCGCCTTTCCATTTTATGGGAGCATTCAATTTTATAACGTCTAACGCTGTATAATCCTCACCAGAAAAGATTTTGTCACTTAACTCGTTACGCAGACCGTTGAGCTTATTCTGGCTTAACTCGAATTTACCACTTTGCTCTAAATCGATTTTATTGCAAAACAAAGCAAGATTGTAATGAAAGTAGCGCTTCGATGTTCCAACAAGCATAGCAGCCTGATGCACTTGACCAACTGTATAAAACTCTCGTGAACCATAACCTTTCACTAGAGCGGGAACCATCAGTGTCATCATTTTTCTTAACGCACGACGCTTAAAAAACGTTCTGAAAACTGGCATATGTTTATTCACCCTTACAGCATAGAAGCGGCCACTATATCACGTTTTTAAGTGACATCAGGCGCAGAGTCTGTAGCCCGGCCCTTCCATATCTGAAATTTATCTTTGCAGTTTTATTAATTACCCATTCGTGACAAAAGTGTTACTTTAAACGCTATTGGTTACACTGCCATAAAGAACTGATAAAGACCACAGATTCTTGATAACAGCTTGGATATGGATATTGAACCAACAATCTCCAAATAAACAACAAAAATTGTTGCCCTTTTTAGCCCGCATAGTTGCCCACTATGCGGGCATTTTTCTTTCTTGGTCTTCTTTTTCCCGAAACATGGGGGCTTTCACCCTTAATTAATCACTTGTTTAAATATTGATTAATTTATGTCATATCGAACAGTTGGCAACCACCCTATAATTAATCAAATGTTTAATTATAAAGGTGAAATGCGTGGCAGTAACATCAAGGAAAGTGGGTCGCCCCAATGACAGCATCGACGCTCGTCAAAAGCTCATCCAACACGCTCGGGAACTATTTACTGTTATGGCTTACGACAAAGTGTCAACGCGTCTTGTGGCCAGTCGTGCTGGCGTCAATGTCGCCATGATTCGTTACTACTTCGGTAACAAAGAAGGGTTGTTCGAAACCATGCTGCGCGAAACCCTTGCACCAATGAAAAAGCAAATGGATATTTTGCTAAAAGATAGTTCGCAAAAGAACTTTCTCGATATTATGAGAACCTACTATCGTGAAATGATCAAAGTACCACTTTTCCCACGTTTGGTCGCCCAAGTCATGCATATGAACCCGTCAGATACGCAACGCAAACTATTGGAAAAAGTCTTCTTTGATATTAGCCAACCGATGCAAACGGTCATGTTCGAAAAGTTGAACGATGGCAATATATTACGACCAGATGCCAACCCAAAACTCTGCAAAGTCTCTTACATCAGTTTAATGGTCTTCCCTTTTATTGCTCCACCAGCACTTCTTGCCGTACACGGTATTCAACTCAATGAAGAGTTTTTGGATCAATTGATTGAGCACAACATCAAGTTAATGACACATGGGTTTCTAACCACCAACGAACCGCAGGAGCAATAGACATGAAAATCAGTAAAACGCTATTATTTTTCCCAGTGCTCGCGGTTGGCATGGTTGCATTGGTGATCGCTATAAAAATGAAGCCAGACCTTCCCATCAAACCTGCAGGAGACCGTGCCCGCTTGGTAGAAACCATACCTTTAGAGCTAAGAGCCATGGCTCCACAAGCGATTGGTTTTGGTAAAGTGGCACCAAAAATCGAGTGGAAGGCCATTGCGGAAGTTACTGGCAAAGTCGTTTATCGCCACCCTCGGTTGGAAAAAGGGCAAGTCCTTCAAGCAGGAACGGAAATACTTCGTATCGATCCACTCGACTATGAATTAAAGTTGGTACAGGCTCAGGCTGACCTCAAATCTGCCCAAACCTCTCTAGCCAAGCTGTACCAAGAAGAACAAAATCTAAAACAAACACTAAAGATCGAAAATAATCGCCTGACCATTGCCAACAAAGAACTTGAGCGTAAACAGAATCTGCGTAAGAAAGGATTAACCTCTCAGTCTGATGTTGATCAGCAAGAGCAAAGCACCTTGTCGCAGCGAAAGCTTGTTCTCGATATAGAAAACCAAATCGGCTTAATGCCGGACGAAAAGCGCGTTGCTGAAGCCTTGGTCAAAGTGAACACTTCCAAGGTAGAAGAAGCACAGCGCTCACTCGAGAAAACCATCGTCGTTCTCCCTTACGACTTACGCATTGCTGCCGTTGATATAGAACAAAATCAGGTGGTTAACTTGCAGCAAACCATGGTCACGGCTCATGGAATGAAAGTGATGGAGGTAGAGGCACAGCTATCAATTCACGATATGCGTACCCTCGCCTCTAGTATTGGAGAGTTCAATCGCGATGAGTCAGGTATCCCACAACCGGATATGACATTTATAAACGCTAGTATTGAGCTTAGTAGCGGTAATATGACTGCAAGTTGGCCTGCGAAAGTGAGTAGAATCAGCGAGACCGTCGACCCAAACCAAGCAACCGCAGGGGTTATTCTAGAGATTCAACAAGACTATCGAAATCTAAACCCAACCTCCGTGCCTCCGCTCGTTAATGGCATGTTTGTACGTGCATTTATCGAAGGTCAAGCAAACCCTAGCTGGGTCATCCCTGAACGGGCGCTTCACGGCAACAAAATTTACTTAATGGATGAATCCAACAAGCTCGTCATCAAACCAGTTTCAGTGCTATATCGTCGCGATAATCAAGTCATTATTGATGGGGAACTAAACCAAGGTGACAGGCTTATTCTTAACGATCTGTTACCCGCAATTAATGGAATGCTATTGAAACATGCAAATGGGTCTGATGAGGAGTCGTCGCTATGATTCGATTCTTCGCCAAACACCCGACCGCGGCCAACCTGCTGATGCTTGGATTGCTGGTATTAGGGATAACATCGCTACCAAATATCAAGCGAGAAACCTTTCCGGAGTTTGATCCTCCATACATTATGGCGGGTGTCGTATACCCTGGCGCCTCACCACAAGAAGTCGAAGAGAGCATTTGTGTTCGCATGGAAGACTCGGTCGACGGACTAGCTAATATCGAAGAAACACAATGTGAAGCAATTGAAGGCTCTGCAAGACTCATTCTCAAACTCAACGAGAAAGCAGACATTAGCCGAATGCTGGTCGATGTCCAGACTCAAATCAACGCCATTAATGACTTCCCGCAAGAGATAGAGTCTCCCATTGTTCAAGAACTAGACTGGAATGAACCTGTTGTCGATGTCGCCATTACAGCCGATACAACTTGGCCAGAACTAAAAGCCTATGCAGAGCAGCTTAAACGAACGTTAAAACTTGATTATGATGTTTCACTGGTTGATGTGGCGGGGTTTTCCGATCACCAGTTTCGCGTTGAATTGGACTCTCGGGCCTTGCGTCAGCTAGGACTAAGTGTCGGTGATATTGCGACTCAGATAGGCCGTCAGAATATTAAACTGCCAAGTGGTAATGTCGAGACACCAGACAAGAACTTTCTGATCCGCTTTGATGAAAGGCGGATAACACCACAGCAGCTTGAAAGTATTGTTGTTGGTTCTGGCCCCAATGGCTCCCTGATCAGGCTCAAAGATATTGCGACAATTACCGATCGCTTTGAGCTTGACGAACAAAAAGTGCTGTTTGATGGGCACCCTTCCGCTCTGCTTAAAGTAAGCAAAAACAAAGAAGATGATGCACTACGTATTAAAGAACGTGTGGCGCAATTTGTCGAAGAGCAGCAAGCCATTGCACCTGACGGTGTAAAACTAGAACTGACCAACGACCTATCGTCAGTTTTGTGGGATCGCTTAACCATGATGGTGAGCAACGGTTGGCAAGGTATCGTACTTGTATTTGCGACCATGTGGCTATTCTTTAGTTTGCGATACTCGTTCTGGGTTGCGGCGGGATTGCCTGTCGCATTTCTTGGCGGCCTGTTCCTGATGGCGCAGTTGGGGCTCTCGATTAACATCATGTCTCTGGTTGGTTTGCTTATGGCGATCGGTATTATGATGGATGATGCCATCGTCATCGCCGAGTCAATCGCCGCTCACCTAGATCGAGGAGAAAACGTCGATGACGCAGTAATCAAAGGCGTTAAGAAAGTCTTACCCGGGGTTATTTCTTCCTTCCTAACCACCATCTGTATCTTTGGTAGTTTACTCTTCTTACAAGGTGAGATGGGGGCTGTGCTCAGAGCTGTACCTCAAGTATTAATTTTGGTTCTAACGCTTAGCTTAGTCGAAGCCTTCTTGATTCTGCCAAATCACTTATCTCACTCACTGCATAAAGAGAAAAAGGAAAAACCACCCGCGAAGTTCAAGAAGAAGCTGCTTGACCGTTTCGAGAACTTTAGAAACACAACGCTGATTAAAGCGGTAGAGAAAGTCGTTGAGTTTCGTTATGCCTTCTTGGGTGGTGTTGTAGCTCTGCTGCTTATCTCGGTCGCAACGATTGCAGGCGGACTACTCAAGTTTCAACCTTTTCCCGATCTCGATGGTGATATTGCCGAAGCTCGAATCATTTTGCCACCTGGGTCATCTTTGTCTCAAACGGAAGCGGTGGTCGATAAAATTGTAGCGTCGGCACAAAAACTCGATAAAGAGTGGACCGCAAGTGTCGAAAATGGTGTTCCTCTTGTCCAACACATTACCAGCCAGTTTAATGCCAATGCCGATGCCAATGAATCTGGCCCTCACATTGCAACTGTCAGACTCGACTTACTTGGTGCCGAGAGCCGTAATACTGTTATCGACGATTTTATTGCGGCCTGGCGAACAGATATTGGTGAACTGGCCGATCCCATTTCGCTGGTATTTAAACAACCAACAATGGGGCCAGGTGGACGAGCAATTGAAATTCGTGCCAAACATGACGACCTTGCAGCACTAAAATCAGCCTCGATTGATATTCAACAGTACCTTAACGAGTTCGACGGAGTTCACGGTGTGCTTGATGACATGCGCATGGGCAAAGAAGAAGTTCTGGTCAAACTTCGCCCTGGTGCCGAAACTTATGGCATCAATGGTCAGCTTATTGCCAATCAGCTTCGCGCCGCATTCTTTGGCCAGACCGCTGATGAAATCCAAGTCGGTGTAGAAAACATCTCCATTGAAGTACGTTTAGATAAAGTACAAGCTGGCGATCTACAACAGTTGGCCAACTTCCCGATCATTATGTCTGATGGTAGTCAGATTCCTCTTGCGACTATAGCAACATTAGACTTTCAACGTAATTACGTACGAATCCAACGTATTGACGGCCTGAGAACCATTAGTGTATTTGGAGATGTCGACAATACTAAAGCCAACTCAACCGCGATTATCGCTCAATTTCAGCGCGATGAAGCACCTAAGTTATTGGCCAAATACCCGGGACTTCGTTTTGATTTTGAAGGAGAGGCAAAAGATACCGCAGAAACGGGGGCCTCAATGGGGAAAGGCTTCTTACTTGGCCTATTTGGCGTATTCGCGATACTAAGTTATCAATTCCGTAGCTATCTTGAACCATTTGTTGTCATGCTCGCCATTCCACTAGCGTTCATTGGTGTTGTGTGGGGACACATTCTGCTCGGTCATTCACTGAGTATGCCTAGTATGATGGGCTTTGTATCACTTGCTGGCATCGTGGTGAACGATTCCATCTTGCTCGTTCAGTACATTCGCCACCACGTAGACGAAGGCGAAAGCGTCCACGACTCAGTAGTGAAAGCAAGCAGAGAACGATTTAGAGCGGTTTTCCTAACCTCAATGACTACCGCTGCTGGCTTACTCCCTCTATTGACGGAAACTAGCTTGCAGGCTCAAGTTATTCAACCTTTAGTCATCTCAATTGTATTTGGTATCTTCGCCTCAACCTTACTAGTGCTGTTTATGATCCCCGCCGCTTACGCAGTGCTTGCAGATTTTGGATTAGTACATAAACACGAGGAAATTTAGCGAGTAAAGCGGGTCAATTCGACCCGCTTTCTCGTTAGCTTAACATTTCTGAATTGGATCCCTTCCGCACTGCGAAACCCTTTACCTTAATAAATATCCCTTTAATATCCTCTAACATTAGATACAAACACGGCACCAGTATCAGTGTTAGTAATGTGGCAAACAGTACGGCAAAACCAAGCGCAACAGCCATCGGAATAACAAATTTAGCTTGTAGGCTTGTTTCGAACATAATCGGCAGTACACCAACAAAGGTAGTGATTGATGTTAACGTAATCGCTCGAAATCGCGCGCACCCAGCTTCAATGACCGCTTCTTTGATTGCTACGCCTTGTGCTCTCACTTGGTTGACATAATCTGTCATTACCAAGGAGTCATTTACCACAACACCTGCCGCCGCAATAAGACCAAACGTCGACATCATGCTTAGGTCTAACCCAAACCAATAGTGGCCCCATATTGCCCCGGTTAAGCTAAATGGAATCACCGACATGATGATTAATGGCTGAGTGTAACTTTTTAGCGGAACGGCAAGCAGGATGTACACAATGATCATTCCTGCAATAAAGAAGATGATTTGCTCATCTTGCTGCGCTTGCTGTTCTTCAATTGATCCGCCCAATTCGCTTTTAACGCCAGTGTAACCAGCTAGAATGTCAGGGATGATCTCGTTGTTTATTTTCTCTACGACTTGGTTTGGCTGAACTAACTCTTCATCAATAGAACCATAAACATAAACACTTCGATAACCCCCTTCGCGACGAATACTACTTACACCTGGTTTTTGGTTGATTTCAACCACATCTCCAAGCATGACTTTCTTGCCTTCTCGAGTAGTGATAATGGCATAACGCAGTGAAGAGAATGCCTCTCGTGTTAGCTGCGGGTAGCGCACCATGACTTTGATTTCTTCTCCGTTACGCAATACGCGCTGTGCTTCACCACCGTAGAAACTGCCGCCAACTTGTGTCGCAATATCGAACAGATCCAAGCCTAGGTCATAGGCCACTGGCGCTAAAGACAAGAGCACTTCTTGGCTACCAGAGTCAATCGACGACGAGATATCAAATAAACCTTTCTGCTGCTGTAATTTGGCGATCAACTCGCGACCAGCTGCATTTAGGCTCTCCATATCCGAGCCGTATAATAAGAACCCAAACTCATCACCTTTTTCATCATCGTTGACATTGTCAGAGACATTGAGCATTTTTAGGCCGGGGATACTTGGAATATGTTCACGCCAACGCCTTGCTAACTCAAAGGTATTAAACGGTCTGAGTTCTTCATCAACGAGCGGTATGACAAGTCGCCCTTCTTTTCTCCCTTTACTGAAAGTGAGAATATCACGCACCATTTTCTGACCTGTTTCTTGCTCGACCTCAGCGTCAATCGTCAGCACAGTCGCCTCTATAAGCTTTAACGCCTCGATAGTTTGTTCGCTCGATACATTGTCATTCATGACTAGTTTGATACTCGGAAAGTCATGCGGGACTTTTGGCGAAGGTACAATCCTGACATAGCTCGCCATCACCATAGCTACACTGATCGCAAGCACAGCAGCAAACCCAGCAAATACGCTCCAGCGCCAATAAGTACACCACTTGATGAAGCTTTTGTAAGGACCATTGATAAAGCCAAAGAACCGGGTGTTGAATCGATCTCGCCAACTGCCTTTTTTGACTGGTTTAAAATTCGAGTGGGCTAGATGCGAAGGCAAAATCAGCTTGGACTCAATTAAACTAAAAAATAAACACAGAATCACGATAGAAGCGATACCGAAGAAAAACGCACGCTCGATACCTTTTGACATTAAGAATGGGGCAAACACCGCCATCGTGGTCAAGACACCAAATGTTGCGGGTGTCGCGACACGTTTTACACCGCGAACCACGTTCTCAACGCCACCCCCATTTTTCTCGATTTCACTATAAGCGCTTTCACCAATGACGATCGCATCATCAACGACGATACCGAGCACCATAATAAAGGCGAATAACGAAATGATATTAATGCTCACACCAATCGCTGGCATCAACATTACCGCCCCCAAGAAGCAAACCGGAAGCCCTATCATCACCCACATTGCAAGCTTAACGCGCAAAAACAGACTGAGCATAAGAGCGACCAGAACCGCACCTTGCAATAAGTTTTTGAGCATCATATCAAGACGTGCATTGAGGTAGTACGTCATATCAACTAAGGTCTTGATTTGAAGATCAGAAGGCAAAGTTAGATTTTTTTGTTCGATGTAAGCTTTTACCGATTCAGCAACGGTGACCATGTTTTGATCTTTGGTGGCTTTCACCGATAGATACATCGCATTTTGCCCGGAGTAACGGAAGTAGCGATCATCTTCAGTGAAGCCATCTTTAATGGTCGCAATATCTTGCAGCAGTACCTTACCGCCATTAGCACCAATTTTTACCGGGATATCTCTGAACTCTTCACCTTTGTAGTACTGGTTCTCTATTCGAACCGAGATCATCCCTGCATTCGTTCTTACTTCACCGGCCGAGTAGTTCGCAGAGTAACGCTTAATCGCGTTGCTGACATCATTCAAGGTCAAACTGTATTTTTGCAACACTCGCGGTTCGATTTCTACCGCAATTTCGTACTGTGGAGCACCAAGTTCGACCAATGCAACGTTATTAAGTTGAAGCAGTTCATCTTCTATCTGTTTTGCAATGGGCTTAAGCTCAAGCAGAGAACGGTCCCCCACCAAAGCCATTTCAATGACATCTTGGCGCCACTCATATTGATAGACTTGAATTGGCTCCATAGCATCGGGAAAGTTAGACGTTGAATCGACCTTCTGCTTTACCTTATCAAGCACCGCATCAATATCCTCATCAACATTGATTTCAAGCTCAATGTTACCGCTACCTCGATAAGCTGTTGACACCGATTTTTTGATGCCAGTGACATCTTTTAACGATTCTTCCAATTTAATCAGTATACTTTCTTCAATCTCTTGGGGGGATGCCCCCGGATACTGAGCGCTGACATTGATGTAGTTCACCTCAATATTGGGGAACATCTGCCGTTGGATAAAAAAGAAGCTGACTGTACCGATAATCAAGATAAATGCCATCAGCAAATTAGCTGCAACAGAGTTGTTAGCGAAATAGGCGATTAACCCTTTCTGTTTAGTCTCTTCCATGATTTGTCTCTACATACTTGATGGGTTGTCTTGAAGTGCTACTTCGACCTGCAACCCTTTTTGCGGATACTCAGGTACGGTTAAAACAATCTTATCTTCGTCGCTTAGCCCTTGATTGATCAGCATAAACTCTTTCTCTGCGCGCAAGACGTTGACCGTACGTGGCTCTAGTTGGTTTTCACCATTTACAATCCACACCTGGCGGTTGTTGACCAACTCTTGTGGCAGGCGATAGATATGCTTGAGTTCTTTACCCGCAAACTGAACCTCAACATAAGATCCAAACTTCATCGGTGCTTTATCGCTCTCAATTGCATAAGGGTTCTCCACTCGCACCACCATGTTGATCATTCGTGTACTACTGTCGATAATACCTAGATCCCGGTCAATAACCCCTACTCGCAAAGTATTCTCGATCCCTCGCTGAATGATTTTCGCAGGGAGCCCTGCATAGTCTTGAGGAAGAAAGGCACTGTCAAAGCCAGCGATGGGAATATGAATCTCACCCGCTTCAACATTATTTAGCGTCGCAACTTGGGCACCTGCTGAAATAAATTGACCAACCCCAATCTCTTTCGATACCACCAATGCGTCGTAAGGCGCGATCACTTTGCAGTTGGCTAAATCACGTTTAGCACGTTTGAGCGCGGCAAGTGCTGATTTAACCTGTGCATGAACGCTAAGTAACTGGGGTTTGCGCAGGTAAAGATCCGTAACCTGTTTGTGTGGCAGATTCTTGGCCTGTCGCTTTGCTACTTCCGCTTTCGCTTTTTCTTCAATTAAAGCAGCTTCTGCACTCGCTAATTGAGCCTCGGCTTGGAGGACTGCGGCTTGATAGTTATCTCTTTCAATACGAAATAGCACCTCTCCTCTTTTAACAATCCCTCCAACGACAAAATTTGGGTGCCAGCTCACCACCTCTCCAGATACTTGCGCCGAGAGCTGCGTCACCTCAACTGGTTGTAGTTCCCCATGACTCGTAATCACGACTTTGTGATCACTAGACACCGCCTTAGAGACTTTTACAATTGGTGCTGCTTTGGGGGGCTTGTTCTCTAAAGGTTCAGGGGCGCTAGATGCAATAGCTGAGTAGCCAGCATACGCACCACCCAAAACAATAATAGGTACCAACCAACGTAACGGCTTAGTCGTCATGAGAATTCCTTGTTGTTATAGGGTCTGATGACCCTAATATCGTTATCATTACACACAGATGATGCTTCGACATCAATTTGAGCGAAACTATCCAGTTGCCCGATGAAATTTATATAAATAAATTATCTCAAGCTTGTAATGCATTCGCTTTTATAATGCCATATGTAATAGCAAATCAGATGCCAAATATAATTCCCTTTAATTACAATTGGTTATGAAATCCAACAATCAACCTAGCCCATTCACATGGTAAATATATGCAATAGTTGGTGAAATTTGCCATAGTAGATATAGAATGAGAATTAACCATCGGATATTAAGGCAGGAGGCTTAGGATGAGCCATGTATATCTCTTCGACTGGGGCGATACGCTCATGATTGACTTCCCTGAACAAAATGGAAAAATGTACCTCTGGCCTTATGTCGAATCTGTTGCTGAAGCTGAGCAAACCCTGAAGCAGTTAAGCCAACACCATACGATTTACGTTGCCACCAGTGCCCAAGACTCTACTGAAGCTGAGATTCAGCAGGCCTTTGAACGAGTAGGTCTTGATCCGTACATCAATGGCTACTTCTGCAAGGCAAATTTAGGTCTAGAGAAAAACAGTGCAGAGTTTTATCGAGCAATACTCGATTCATTGGGAGATAAAGCCTCTGAAATCACTATGGTTGGCGATAGCTTAGATAAAGACATTTTTCCTGCGCTCGAAGCAGGATTGAACGCCATTTACTACAACCCAAAACAATCACCATTACCTGTAGATATCATTAGTATTGAACGTCTTTCGCAATTGTTAGCAATTGAACAATAAAAGCCCTTTACCTAAAGTAAGGTTGAGGTTTTATAGTCCTTTCTCCAAGCCCAATGATCTATCGAAAAGGACTGTTAAATGAAGACATTAATATTATTCTCTAGTGCGAACAAGCAAGGCAATACGGCGAAAACTATCGAATATGTACAAGCCGATCACAATGTAGAAGTGGTTGACATTGATTCACTGGCCATCACGCCTTATTGCTACGAAAACGACTATCCAGCAGATGACTTCTACCCCTTAGTTGACAAAATGCTCGCTTCAGACAACCTTGTTTTTGCCTCACCTATCTATTGGTACTCGGTTACCGCTCCTATGAAAGCTTTGGTCGACCGAATGACTGAACTCTTAGATGTAGCAGAATTAAAGCCCAAAGCGAGGGCCTTAGAATCTAAACGCGGGTTTGTTATTACCAGCTCTGGAAAATCTGAGATCTGTCCAATCTTCGATAGTTTTTTTACGGGTCTATTTCGCTATTTCAACATCGAGTATACCGCAAACTTACACGCTGCATGCAACAACGGCTACGCCATTAATCAAGATGATTTAGTGCTGTTTAACAAAGCATTAAACTTGGTGTAAACAAAAGGCTTAGCAACAGCTAAGCCTAAATAGATTCTTATCGTCTAGGCGGTCTTCGCTTGGGGTTGATAACGCCCTGGCTTGTGGTTCATCGCCAATATCAAGTTAGTAGCAACCGCGCCCATTACTGAAAGCAGAATCAAGGAAATATCAACAATAAATAGTGACATAACAACAATGGTGCAATCGAGTACCATTTGAACCTTGCCGGCACGAATACCAAATCGCTCTTGTAGAAATAGTGCCAAAATATTAAAACCACCAAGACTCATCTTATGACGGAAAATAACCAGCATCCCGATACCAATCATTCCCCCTCCTAGCAGAGCGGCATAAAAAGGGTCAATACGCGCAATCTCAATCACATGATGCAAATAGTCCACCGAAAAAGATACGAGTGTGACCGCAATAAACGTATTGAGAGTAAAACGCCACCCCATACGAGTGACCGACAGAACATAAAACGGCAAATTGAGGGCGAAAAAAATCTGCCCAAAACTAAAGTCGCTCACTTTGGTCAGAAATATCGCTAAACCCGCAGTCCCTCCAGTGAGAAGCCCCACTTTACTGAAAAAGATAACACCCAAAGATACCAAGGCACTACCGAGAATGAGCGCAAGCAGGTTCTCGCGCAAGCTATGTTCTTTATCCATTTTAGACTTCCTATCCCTTAGCGATTCACCAAATAGGGTGAATCAAACCTGCATAAAATGTCGATTATTGACAAAGAAGTCTAGAACTAGTGATAAATCACATACTTTAATAGTGTTAATCCATTTTTACACTATCCTACTGCTTATCACCTTGTGCAAACAATTCAACCACATTCTTCAAATGGTCTGAGATTTGATTATTGTCACCATCGACAAGAACTTGGTCTTTACACTCTTTCTGCACATACATCGCTTTGTCGGCGATACAAATTAGCTCATCTTTTGTTGTCCCTTGCTCAGGGAAACAAGCAATGCCTATACTGGAGCCAACACTCAGCGTGTTTCCACCAAACTTTATCGGAGATTTGATGACCTGACTAATCTGCTCGATTTTACTTGGCACCCCTTCTAAATCTTTAAGTAAATCTAAGCACACCACAAACTCGTCGCCACCTAACCTACCAACAACGTCTGATTCTCGGACGCAATCAGATAATCGCTCAGCAATTTGTACTAAAACGTAATCCCCTGCCTCATGACCGTACCTATCATTCACGTTTTTAAAATCGTCGAGGTCAATAAACAAAATCGCAAATTTATGACCAGTTCGATTCGCCTTAACAATCGACAACTCAACCTGCTTGTCGAATGCACGTCTGTTCATTAAATTGGTTAAAGGATCATGTTCAGATAAAAACAGTAATTGCTCTTGCTTATGTTTCAGTTGTTTAGTCTGGCGGATTATCTCTTCTTCTAGTTCTTGTTTCGTCACCGTAGTGCGACATAGAGAGACGGTCATTTGGTTGAAAAAACTGGCGATAACTCGAAACTCACTGTCCATTTGTACCGCCTCAACTTTGGTATCTAATTGACCTTTCGCCAAGTTGAGAATGGCGGCTTTCATTGCTTCTGCTCCAGATTTAAAACGAAACAGAATTAACCACGCCGTCACGCTAACTAAAATCGAACACAGGATAAGCCACGCTGCAGTGGTTGACATAACATTTTCTAATGAGGAAGCATTTCTATTGAGCACTCGCTGATGCACGTAAGCCAGTTCTTCGGTCATATTTTGTATAATCATGTTATAACGAGAATGAAGAAGGCTTTGTCCATTGAGACTGAAGACCGTTTCATTATTGATTTCGCTGTGAGATACAGGAAAAAACTCTTTTTCCTGCATCAGTAACGTGTGCAAGCTGTGATTCATGCGCTGAATATTATCGAGCTGAATATTGCTAGCCTTATAAACAGTCAGCTTTGTCGATAATTCTGCTTGAGCGACTTCCACTTGATCAAGGCTCGAAGCATCACCAAACTGCTTAAACACCCACAACTGACTCCGTAGTAAATCGACACATAATTGCAAATCAATGATCTGATCAAGCTCAATTTTAGTCACCTTTTGTTGCTCATTTATCTTGAAAAAGGAGACTACAATAAACAACGTCAAAATCATGGTCGTTGTTGATAAGACAAACATCTTCTTAAATAGCGAATCCAACATCACTCAATCCCTTAATGACACGGCTTGTTGATACGGATAGGTATAAAATACCTCGCGAAAATCTGGGGGGGAGTTGGCGACAAGTCCATTTTCTATCGCCCAGCGAGATTGTAGTTGAAGGTTAGAAAGCAGTGAATTACCAAGAGACAGTCGAAACAAGTAATCATCCCAAGACCATTCAACTTGACTAAGAGGAATATCTAACCTTTGTGCAATGATACTCAGTGCTCTATCAGGATTGTTATTTATCCATTCGATTGCCATGTCAAGTGCACGTAGTAATCGAACTGGCTCATCCCCCACAAACTCTAAGTAAGGAGCTCGGGTAATTAGGTTATATGAAAGTTGATAAACGCCCTTATTACCCAAGTTTGATACTTCCGCCACTGATAATAAGTCCGCCTCAAACCCCATGGGCTCCCAAGCAGATATCGCCTCGACACGATAAGATAAAAGCGCTGGTACTAGCTCATGAGGCTGTAAGTAAATCTTTTCGATTTCTATCTGCTGAGCACTATTGCTAATTAACACCGAGTCAAAATAAAACTCGCTAGCGGTCCCTTTTACTATTCCAACTCGTTTGCCATCTAAATCAGAAACATTCTGAATATTGACTGGGTTTAGAGTAAGGAGTTTTAGGTCATTATCTGACTCGACAAAACTGACAAGTAAAGAGACATCATCTCTTGCGAAACTTTGAAACATAACAACAGATTCTGATGCGGTTGCATAATCCACACTACGATCAAGCATTAACTGCGTGCATGCGACGCCACTTGAGCAAGGGTAAAGAGTGACATCGAGATCAAAGTGTTTAAATAGACCAAGTTGTTCCGCAATTAGGAAAGGTGAAGAAAGAGGTGTTAATGACACCCCAATCTTAATTTGTGAGGACGATGGCCTTGCTTTTGACTTAGTCCCAATAATCACGCTCACAACCGTTGTGCACAACAGCAACACAGATACAACAAGCGCCAATTTTTTACTTTTGAAAACCGGCATTCTAGACACACCCGCTCCATAAGAAACCTAGCACATATAAACTTAGTCCATAATTTAGAAAAATGGCACTGACAGCTCAACTTAGTCTAAATATCTGCCCGAAATACCATCAAAGCATGGGATAGATCACATTCATATATCGCAATCTAAACGTGAAACAGATAGACGTCACAATCTTAAATGTGGTGTCACTGCGGCTGGTTAGCAGAAAACCTACCTAGCTAAGTAGCAGATGAATCACATAAGCTTGCAGGTATTGTCGATGCGAAAATCTGTTACGACTTTGCCATCACTGAGCCACAACCAATTGGCGCTTACCTAAATGAAGAAACTGGCGAAGTTGTAGTTGTTGGAGAAGAGAACCTAGAACAACCTAAAGCTTAATCTAGCTATGCTCACTAGTACTCATCTAATTTGCACCCAGACTCGAATTTAACAATCAAAGCCCAACTCCACCTCAATGAAGATACGCACAGCCTCTTTATCGACAACAGGCAAATGACAGATTTCGAACAACTACCCACCCAGACAAATCATTTATGAAACCCAAAAAGTGACAAATGTCAGGGAAATGTAAAAAGTGGCTATAAGCAAAACCCTAAGGGATCACTTATGCAATTAAAGGGTTCACAAACGAACACTAACACTGTATTATTTTTTTCGAAATCAAAACTAATACAGGAAAGTGGATTTATTCCAGTATTGATTTATCCAGGGAAGGTTTTTTCATTATCAATTTTACATAGGTATAAACATGAAAAAACTAGCAGTCGCAACAGCAGTTCTAGCAACACTAACTTCTTTCTCAAGCGCAGCTTTCGATCTTGAAGCTTCGCACGGCAACAACAAAGAAACGACACTCAAATTTCACGATCAAGTGATTGGCGGACTAGCTGGTGGTATCGAGATTGTTGGCGCAGAAAACCTTAAGCGCCACAAAGAGACGACCTTCTCTTTGGATTACAAAATCGAGATGGGTCAGGCGTTTATCATGCCTTCTTTCGACCTAACCGTACCGTCTGGTTACTCAAAAGAGTACAAGTACACCGCTACTCCAGAAATAGATGGTGTAAACGGTGAAGCAACATACAAAGACAGCAACGTTGCTAAGTTCGGTTTAAAGGGTGGCTACACATTCGACAATGGCCTATACACAGCCGCTCGCTACCGCTACGAAATTTCTGATGGCAAAGGTGAGTTTTCTGCTTACGACAACTCAGGCAAAGCAAATGGTAACGGCAACCACAAATCTAAGCTTCACCGTGTCGACCTAACTTTAGGCTACAACGTGATGGATACCGTCGACCTTTCAGCAAACTACATCGTTAAGCGCGCTGATATAGACGGAAATTTGACGGTTAAAAGTGCTGGTTTAAACGGAAACGGTGATGCAACCGCTAAATCTCAAGAGATTGAACTAAAAGCAGTTCTTACTTCGTTTGGCGACTTAAAACCCTACGCTCAGTACACCTATAAAGGTCAAACACATATCGAAGGTAGTGGTGCGTCAAATGACAACAAGCATATCTCTTTTGACGATAAGTTCAAGAACGACAACGTATTCAAAGTCGGCGTTGTGTACAGCTTCTAAAACCATTTCCTGAAATCTAGCGTGGGGAGAAACACCTACCCACGCAATCATTAACATTTTTACTATTTTTTATTTGGATACATCATGAAAAAGACAATTCTAGCTCTAACTGTTACTACTCTATTCTCTGGCGCTGCTATGGCTGAAAACCACGGCACGATCGATGTCACCGCTACTGATTTTGTTCGTGAAGCAGGTAGTTTCACAATTGTTCAAAACAAAATTCTTGACAAGCAAGGTAAAGAAGTAGGAACTTTTAAAGTAGATCACAAAGATTCTGTTGCTGTTGAATTCACTAGCGAAAACCGCGAATTTAAAGACGCTCGTTTCGTTGTTAATGATGGTAGAATTGAAGTTCGTGCAACTGATTCTAACGACAAATTCCATACTGCTAGCATTAACGTAACTACTGGCGGATCTGATTCTAAAGCTGCAGTTGATCGCAGCACTGCAACTAAAATCGTTAACGGTGCAGGACTACGCAAAGAAGGCAGTCACTTTGTAGCTACTAAAGGTCAGTACAAAGGTTACACAATCGAAGAAGGTACTGGGTACGTTCGTGACGACAAAGGTCGCAAAGTTTCTAAAGTAGCTGTAGATGATAAAGGCAATGTTTATATTGATGCTTCAGACGCTAAAAAACCTGACGATGCTTCTAAAAATAACAATGCTGAAAAGCGTATCGATGATAGCAACTGGACTCCAAACAACGATGTGATGGAAGCTGAAACGGCTATCGAAGAAGCTGAAGCATACGCTAACAATTGGGCTGCATACGCTGAAACACAGTTTAAGCAAGAAGTTGCGCGCCTAGACGCAAAAATCGACAGCGTTGAAGGCCGTGTATCCAACGGTGCAGCAATGGCTGGTGCGATGACTCAGATGCAGTTCGGCCACGATGGCTTCGGTGTTGGTGCCGGTGTTGCAAACTTCAACGGTTCTAATGCAATCGCAGTGGGTGTGGGTTACGCATTTGGTAACGAGAAACAGTGGATGGCTAAAGGTTCATTTGGTTACGCTAAATCAAACAAAGGTAACAAGAGCGCAGACACTATGGCTGCAGCTGGCCTAACATACTCATTCAAGTAAAGAGCAACTGCTAGAGTGCCATGGATGGCACTTCTTTTCCTAGACAAAGAGCCTACGGGCCTTTTTTGTTACCTGAAAGGTCATTTATGAAATTCAGTAAGCAAGTCAAAAACACCGCCTGTTTTTACCTAATTAGTATCGTTTTAGTTATGTCAGTTGTAGCGAAACATTCCTCGAAAGCTTATGCCGATACTTTTGAAGAGAATGTTCATTATGTCACTCTTGATAAAGAAGCGACCATAGAACCGCAAGTTAAGGTCTTTTACACTCCATTCTGTCGCCCATGTGCGATTGTTCACACACCCTTGCTTACAATGGCAGAGCGTGCAGGTATTACCTTTGTCGATGTTCCGGTCGATTTTGGCCCACTAGGTAAAGATATTCAGGCGAGTATCGCAACGGCCAACCGCCAAGAGATCGGCCATGACTATGTCAACGAGCTAATTTCGCGTATTCACGTTCGCCCAAGCGAAGCGCCAAGAAACCGTGAAGATCTCGCAGATCTTATAGAGCGCTGCGGCGGTGATGCGTCTGACTTTCGCAGCGGCTGTGAAGATGTACGTGAAGATATCGAAAATTTCGATCAGCTGACCAAGCAATACTACATCAACGCGACCCCAACGATTGTCGTTAATGGCAATAAGCGCATAAATCTAGGTTCATTAATGAGCCTTTCCGAACTCGAACAGCTACTTATCGAGCTAAGCGGAGTGTAACTGTGGTGCTGGCACGTAAACTTCAGCTATCCGCTGAGCAAGGAACACATGACATCAGCGAATGGCTCCAATGACAGGTCAATCGGAGCCAGCCGTTGCTCACGCCATAACGGCTTGAGAAACCATTAAACCAATATCAAACCGAATGGTTCTAGCAGTTGTGCCTGTTGCCAGTCGCAGATTTTTACCCCAGTCATAGAAACTCTGCGTAAGTTAAGCCCCTCTAGATCCACATGGGTTAAGTCACATTGTTCCATGTTGAAAGTCCCCCACTGCTCTGAGCTAAACTCGCCACTCGATAAATCTGATCCTAAGAAACTGGCACCAAATAGGTTGGCACCATTCCAACGATTCTCAAACAGTTCACATTTCTCTAGCAAAGCCCTTTCGAAATTGGCGTAAATCAGATTACACCCAGTAATGAAAGCAGAACAGAAATAGGCTTTATGGCTAATATGGTTCGCAAAGTTAGCACGTTGAAAATTAGCGCCTTTCAGATCGCATTTACGTAGCTCAATTCCAAAGCAATCCGCTCCCGTGAACTGGCACATGGCGAGCATACAGTCGGAAAAACTCGCATCTTTTAAGTTGGCATGTTGAAAGCTGCATGCTTCAAGAGCTTGGGGTTCAATGAAACGGCAGTCGACAAACTTAGCTTCTCTTAAATCAGCTCGGTCAAAAGTACATTTGATAAACTGACAACGTTCAAAAACACTGTTTTGCAGGTCTTGGTGAGAGAAGTCTTCAAATTCAAAAATCGCATCGCTTGTAATCATAGTGTCTCCTTGTTGGGCGCAAGACTATCACTGTAAGCTGCTGTTTTTCCACAAAAACAAAACCTTAAAAATCATCAACTTAAAACCCCTCTAAATCGCCAATTTAAGGCGTTAAATTGGCAGTTTAAGGCATGCATTTCATTTTGTTCTTATGCACTTATCCAGAAAATAGTTTTACTCGCCTACGCGTAGCTGTGGAGCACTTTGGCATTTGCACATTCCTGCCTGTTTATTCGCACCTCGATCTGTTCTAATAGCAGCTCAATACCACAGCGGGAAGTGAGTGTGTTAGAAGAAATTTTTATCGCCGGGGGCTGCCTTTGGGGGGTGCAAGAGTTCATGAAGCACCTACCAGGTGTAATTAAGACTGAAGCTGGGCGAGCCAATGGTACAACCGATACAACCGCCAGCGACTATGATGGCTATGCCGAGTGTGTTCGTACCCAATTCGATCCCAAAAAAATCACGGTTGAGCAACTGATGGACTATTTGTTTGAGATTATTGATCCATACAGTGTCAATCAACAAGGGCAAGATGTTGGAGACAAATATCGCACGGGTGTGTACAGCCGGAATAAGGCACACTTAGTTGCGGCACGTGGGTATATATCAAACCGTTCAGATAGCGATAAAATCGTCGTCGAAGTGAAATCACTAAGTAACTACGTCCAAAGTGACGATGAACACCAAGATAGGTTAACGCGCTTTCCCAATGACTACTGTCATATCCCAATCAGTTTGCTGCACAAGTACCGCCAAGAGTAACGCAAAGTAGACAGGTCACTTATTTCCTCTCTTGCTCTGTTTTGTTGTAATAAAATCCGTTACTTTGACGACTAGAATTTAGACAGTTCAGGGCAGGACATGTTTCAGCAAGTCGTAGGGATACTTTTTCCAGTTTTTGCATTGGTGGCTGTGGGTTACTCGGTGGGGCGTTGGTTAAAACCCGACTTCAAGCCGATCAACCGCATTAACATGGATGCATTTACCCCTGCCCTAGTCTTTTCTTCGCTAGTTGCAATGCCGCTGGATACACAGCAAGTGCCTTTGCTAACGGCATCCCTCGTCGCGGTATTGCTCCCGGGGTTGGTGATGATTCCAGTGTGCAAATTGTCTAAACTTAAATATAAAGCTTGGGCTCCACCGCATATGTTTCGCAATAGCGGTAACTTGGCGATTCCACTTTTTACTTACACGTTTGGCGACACTGCTCTCGCTTCCGCTGTATTACTGTTTGTGGTTTCAGCCTGTATCCACATTAGCCTTGGCTTGGCTTTACTCAGTGAAGGGAATCCGTTCAAACAGATCATCAAGATGCCGATCTTTCTTGCGGCAAGCGCAGCACTGATCCTCAACTTAGCTGGCATTGGAGTTTGGTCTCCACTGTATGAAGCAACTTCATTACTCGGTCAAGCTGCTGTTCCAGTTATGCTGCTCTCCTTAGGGGCTCAAATGTGCAATATGAGACTCAGTGGTCTGAAAGTTGGTATTCTATGCACACTACAATCACTGTTTACTGGCGCGATTGCTTTCGCGGTTATTTACTTCTTTATTCCACTACCAACGATGCAGTTACAAATGATGGTACTTTTCACCATGCTGCCACCTGCCGTAATGAACTACTTGTTCGCTGAGCGCTTTCATATAGAGCCCACCAAGGTGGCTTCAATGGTTTTATTTGGCAATTTCTTTAGTATTTTAACTCTGCCCTTGTTACTCGGGTTCGCTCTCTCCTTGTGACCACGCTTCAGGGTTGGTCAGCAAGGTTTTGCCTTTAAATGTTTCAGCACGAATGTCTTGAGGATTGTAGATGGCGCAAGATTCCATAGAAAGGCAGCCACAACCGATACAGCCACCGAGATCGTCTTGAAGTGCTTTTAACTGCAAAATTCTGTGTTCAAGCATCTCTTTCCACCCCGAAGCCATGCGATCCCATTGCTCCCTATTTGGCGCTTGATGCTTAGGCAACTGATCAAGAGATTGGACAATTTCCTCTAGCGTTAAACCAACTTCCTGCGCAGCTTTAATCACCGCAATTCTTCTCAGAACACTCCGGTGATAACGCCGTTGATTGCCTTGATTTCGCCAACTGTGGATCAAACCTTTTTGCTCATAGAAGTGAAGTGCCGAGACTTTAACTCCGGCACGCTTTGCTACTTCCCCTACGCTCATTTCCATATAAGCCTCCAAATTAATTGAATAAAGTTCTTTACCTCAAGTTAGCTTGAGGTTTTAGAGTAACCCAAGTTGGTGAATATACATAAGGAAAACTCAATGAACCTACTCGCAAATAGCAGAACCTTGCCTTATCTTTCCGGGCGATTTTTTGATGGCATTTCGTCAGGCTTGTTTATGATGGCTCTGCCTTGGATCATGCTTGAGTCGGACAACATGGGCACCTTCGTCGCCCTTATCGCACTCGCCTGCACCGCAACCTCGTTTGTCTTAACCCCTTTTTTCTCTACTTTGATCGACAGACATTCGCGCAAGTCACTCTTGGTTTTGGTCCAATTAATTCAGTCAACTACGGCTATAACTGTTTTCGTTGCGTACTGGTTGCATGATGGGTCACATTGGTTACTTGCCGCAGCACAACTTGTCTTCTGGGTAACGAGCAATTTAGCTTGGACAACCAATAATGCGTTTACTCAAGAAAACTACGATCTGCACGAATACGCCTCTATCTCAGGCAAGCAAGAGATCGTGATGCAAGGCACGACGCTCGGTGCAGGCGCATTGGGAGTCATATTACTTCAAGAGTGGGGAATGTTGGAGTTTGCTGCTTTTGCGGCTAGCGCCTCTGGCATCGCCGCGCTTAGCTATATGGTGACACCCTACCGAAGAAAGTTACGTAGTACTCACAACGTGCCCTTTATTGAACAGATGAAAGAGAGCAAAAGCATTTTCGCAAGAGAACCTCACTTTTACGCCTTCATTATGCTTTCTTGCCTTTCCTATCCGATCCTGACCTTTTTAGGCAAGTTGGTTCCGATTTGGTTTGCGGAGAACGGGGTTTCAGGTGATTGGTATGCAGGATACAACATCACCTTTGGCTTAGGCTCACTGCTCACAGGCGTGCTACTTAGCAAATTGCTGTCATTGACCTCACACCAAACAACAATGCAGTACTCTATGGCGGTGGTAGCATTCAGCCTAATTGGAATGAGTTTCTCTCAGCACCCAAGCTATATATTACTATTTACTCTGTTTTTTGGCTTCTTTAACGCATTAAATCGCATCGCACGTACCAATTGGATGCATCATACCGTTGAGGTCAATCAACGTGGTCGAGTGGATGGAGGGCTGGCAATGTTCTCAACATCGGTGCAAAGCATCAGCTATGTTGTCATCGCGGCCTTGGCTCACAATAACGCCACTCAATTTGGGTTTATGCTAGCTGCTGCCGTTATGTTTGTCGCCGTCGGCGTGATGATTAGGCTAAGCCAAAGAAACGAATTAAAGCCATTGCTGGCTTCTTAAGCTTTCCCTTGGTCGAGTGGTCGTTAAACAACGACCACCTCAACATCGACAAAGGGATATTTGCTGACTAGCACCTTGGTCAGTAGGGCTTTTTGTTCATGCCAGACAGCTTTGTCTTGTTGTTGAAGCTGCTGCAACGACACACCAATTACGACCAAATAACTCGATCCGGTTTTACTAATATTGAGTCTTTCTATTTCTTGCTTAGCAAAGTGTTCCGTAACCAAATCAGAGATATCTTGATGCTGTTGTTCATTTTGCAGTTTGCCTCCGGCTAGCTCTACAAAGGCCTCGCGTATAATGCCTATCGGTTGACCAATCATCAGCAGCGCAAGAGTCAATACTAATAAGGCATCACCAATATAAAGCAGGAAATCAAATTTGCTGCCAGCCTCCACATAGCCAATAACAACCAAAACAGCGCCTGTTGAAGCAGAAAGTACACCGTCTATCAACGACGACTTTTGATCCACTTTTAGCATAGAGCTGCTATTGGCGATCTTCTTGTTTTGGAAATAATAAAACGCGGATAGTCCCCAACAAATAGTAACCATAGCTATGGCATAGTAAACGATCACACCCGTTTTAATGATTGGCAATGTAGCCCCGTTGATATAGCCAATAATCTTCGAACCGTTGCTGACTATGGCAGATATCACAACCCCCAAGAGTAACAAACCTTTCATGAAGCTATATAAAGCTTCTGTGACATAAAGACCGAATGGGTATGTCTCATTGCGTAGTGATTTAATTTGGGTGATCTTAAGCGCAACAATCGCAGTAATAAACAGAATGAACGACATATTACCGTCAAGGAGTAAGGCTTCAGAACCAGACAAGTTATATGCCGCCCAACCAGAAAATGCCATTATTAAGTTAGCGATAATCCCCAACACTAAAGCACGCTTTTCTGTCACCGCAATTTTATCTTTCATCCGCTTTTCCTATATTTCCCTGCCAATCGACAAGATTTAGGGAGAACATTGTAAAGTGGTGTAAGGCTCTAAGCAATCGATGGAAAAAGCAGGCAACCTCGACATCACTAGCCATACAATGCGATGTCGTTTGACCAAGCTCGCATCAACATCTCTAAAGTATGTTAGCTGCACCGATAATCATTTTTGAAATAAATACAGAACACTTATGAGTTCTCAGTCAAATCAGAAACATCCCAATTAGTTTTGAGAACTTGCGACTTGCGTGGCTTTCAAAAAGAGCATATATTTTCTTTTAGTTTCATATTTGAGTAGAACACTTACCCGTTAAGGTTTCCATCAATGCAAGATAATTATCAAGACAGAATCATTGCTTTACTGAAAGAGCGTGGAGAAAACAACGCGTCACTGGCTCAAGGTATCGGCAAAGGTAAAGCAACCATAGGCCGTTACCTCTCTAAATCAAGCAATCGGACCTACCCAAGCTTAGAAGAGCTTTCTGATATCGCTCGCTTCCTTGGCGTAGAACCACACTGGTTGTGCTTTGGTATTGGCGATAAATCAACGGACAAAGAGACCATTAATCTGTTATCTGATTCAGAAGCTGCAACCATTAATATCTACAAGCGTACAGACGTGCATCAACACCTAACATCAGGTGATGCAGTTCCCGTCGATACTATGCCTGTAGAGAAAGAGTACGCAGATTGCTTTGGTGTGGTTTACCCAGTAACGGGGGCCGTCTCAAGAACGTGGAGCTGCTACGCACTAATCACCAAAGATAAAGAATGGGCTAATGATGATATTGTTCTCGCTCGCATTGGTAAAAACCCAACCCCAGATTTTTTCACTTTGGTGAAAATCGCCGACAAAGTCCATGTTTGGTACGGTGAAGACACAGATCGCAACCCGATCAATACCATTGATGAAGATGAAATCGAAGTGATTGGTATTGTACGCTGGGGTGTATGGGCAAGACGTTAAATAACGCGTTCAGATAAATAAAAAGAGGCACTTTTTTGTGCCTCTTTTTTGTTCTCTCACTAATCCAGCTTAAAGCGCCCCACAATTCCGGTAAGCGATTGATTCATATCCGAGATATTTACTGCTTCTTCAAGGGCTTGCTGCGCATTCGTATCCAACTCCCCTACTATTTCGTTGATAGCGGACATATTACGGCTGAGCTCTTGTGTCACACTACTTTGCTCTTCAGCCGCAGTCGCAATCTGTGTACTCAGATCATTAATATCCGTGACAAATTGAGTCATAACATCCAAACTTTCTGCAACCTCTCCCGCACCATCTGCTGTCTGCGCACATTTCTGCTTGGTCGAGTCCATTGAACTAACCACGGACTGGCTGCCACGCAATAAGCTCGCAAGGGCTGCTTCAATTTCTTCTGTACTTGTCTTGGTTCGACTTGCCAAGTTACGCACTTCGTCTGCAACCACGGCAAAACCACGCCCTTGTTCTCCCGCGCGCGCCGCCTCAATCGCCGCATTCAAAGCCAACAGGTTGGTTTGTTCAGCAATATCGCCAATGACACCTAGGATTGTATTGATACCATCAGTGGCCGACGCCATGCTATTTACATTCTCAGAAGCACTACTTACGTCATCGACAAGCTCTTGAACATTGTTCTGCGCATGGCTAATGGTCTTCTTCGACTCTGAGCTTGCTTCATTCGCTTTGTGGGTTAGCTGAGCCGTATTTGCCGCATCTGTTGCCATAGATTCAGCCGTTGAGTTCATCTCTTCGATGGCCGTTACAACTTGTTCTGTCTCTTGAACATGGTTTTGTAGAATCTCACTGTTCCGCTGACTCTGATCTTTCATTCGATCTACATTTTCGTTCAAGTGGTCTGTAACCTCTCGTATCTCTAACAGCATCGCTTGTAGACTTGCTATGAAGTCGTTCACGCCTTGCGAGATTTGGCCTAAATCATCATTCGTTGTCACTTCGATGCGTTGGGTTAAGTCGCCATTCCCCTGACTCAGTCCAGCAATAGTTTCTTTTAAAGCCAGAATCGGCCGATACAGCACGTTCATAATAACAAGCGCAAGAATAACACTTATCACTGTGGCTACTAATGCGGTCACAATCGAGGTTTGTTTCGCTGAGGCTAAATCTGCAAATACTACGTCTTTTTCTAAACCAACAACGAAGTACCAGTTCTTACCAGCAATAGTGATTTGATGAGAAAAATACAGCTTAGTTTTATCCCCCATCATTCCATCAAACACGATATCTTTGCTGCCCATCGCTTGCTTAGATACATCACTTAGCCAAGGATACTTATCCGATTTCTCACCCGCTTTTACTTGCTCAAATGATGAGGCAAGAATAGTTTTATCGTGGTTAATGATCATCGCAATTGCGCCAGGTATCTCATTGGCGTTCTTCACTATTTCATTGAGGAAACCGAGCTGCATATCGGCAGAAATCATGCCGCTATATGTTTTACGAACAATAGATACCCAATACGTGTCACCGTCACTGTCTAAGTATGGTTCAGTCAGACCCGCCGACGAACTTTGCCTACCAAGCTGATACCAACTTCGCGTTGTAACATCACCATCATATTTATGATTTGGCCAAGTCTTGGCGGTTTGGTTCCAATAGGCATCACCATTGGTAAACCCAACAACCGAACTATTCAGATTCATTCCTCCTGCGATCAGGTGGGTCAATTTAATAAAGTCTTGTTCCGTACCTGTAATAGGTTCACTGTCAAACTGTTTACCAAGCTTATCTAGACCGGCGACCTTCTCATTGAGTTTGTTCGCAATCTGCTCTGCTTGGCCTTCTACATACTCTTGATTACTAGTGGTGATCAATTCTACCAACGTCTCTTTCTGTTCAATGTAGGCAACATAGCTAGAAACAGAGACAGAAAAAACAACCAAAGCAATGATGGAGATAAGAAGTAATTTTCTAAACCCTAAATTCCTCATCACAAACAATCCTTTTTTTGTCAATAATTTATAAGGCGACTTACAACACACCAACGTTAACCAATTATTAAAATTATAATTAAATTGTGGCTGTTATATGATAAAAATCCAGATTTGAAAGGTAATAATCACATTAATGATATACGCATCATTAATGTGATTGATATCAATCAGTAAAATGTGATTTAGCTTTAAAGCGTCCCAAAAGTGGGACAGGGGAAATTACGAATAGATAGTTTACGAATAAATCGTGTCTGACCAACGAGCTAGACCCGCGGTGACGGAGCCAAAGAAATTACCGCTGACAATTGCTGTGCTCGGTAATAGAGAGCTCACCGCCCCCCTTAATATTGGGGAACGCGCAGAGCCTCCCGTCATATACACAACATCTGGCTCAATACCACTTTGGTTTATTGCTTCTTTCACCAAGGCTTTGATTTTTTCAGTCGGAACTGCGATTGCCTCTTCCATATCTGATTTTAACACCGGAATAGAGACTCGCTCGCTTATCAGTTGGATTTGCGCTTGATAGCTGTCATCCTTTCCTAGAGCAATTTTAGTCTGCTCCGCCTCTCTAATAACCGCATAACCAAGCGTACCCTGATATATTTCAAACAGTCGACGTAATTTTTCTGGCTGTTTGGCGTCTTTCATCAAAAGTTGAAGCTGCTTTCTATTTTCGTGGCCATAAAATTTGCGCTGAGCTTGGACATCATTAATCGCAATCGGGTTCCAAAATTGAGTCGTCGGAACTTCTAAACCGGATAGGTTTTGGGTACCCATACCAAATTGAGTCATGAACTGCTTAAACGCGGTAAAAATATCGAGATCGTTGCCACCGACCATTTGCCCAGAGTGTGCCAACAAGGATTCTCGACGGTCTTGCTTACCCGCCCATGTAGGTCCCATTCGCAAAAATGAACAGTCCGTCGTACCACCACCAATATCGACCACGAGTACATTTTTATCCTCTTCTAAAGACGCTTCGTAATCTAACCCCGCAGCAACGGGTTCAAATTGAAACTCAACATCTTTAAATCCTGCACGTTTCGCTGCTCGGCGCAATATCCCTTCGGCTTGAATGTTGGACTCTTCACCGCCTCGACCAAGAAAATTAACCGGACGACCAATCACAGTTTGCGTCACATCTTGTTCTAGTGCTCGCTCTGTACGTTGCCTAATATTTGCCATCATGGCGCAAACAAGGTCTTCAAAGAACGACAACTGCATATCTCGCAGCCCCATCGCTCCAAGAAATGACTTGGGCGATTTAACGTAGTAGACATCTTGCGGATCTTCTAGATAAAGACTTAATGCCTCGTGACCAAACTTTACGTCGTCACTGCGTACATCTAACCCTTCTTCTGCGTTGAGCTTAATCGCACGCCTTAACATGTTTTCGCCCACAACGTCCGATGGCTTAATACCTAAACTTCTATACAGATATTCGGACACCACCTCTGATGTCGGAGCACACAGGGTTGAAGGAATATAGAAGTCTTCTTCCACCAAGGGGATCAGTTTTACTTGTCCATCAACTAGCGTGGCAACTGAGCAGTTCGCGGTTCCGTAATCAAATCCAATAGACATAGTGGCTGCACCTTTTCACTGTTTCGAAATCTTTTGCCCAAATTTGGCGAGCCGCGTAGTAAAACGTACACAGGTTGGTAGGTCAATAGCGTACAAGAATTCTTTTTTAAATCCGCAATTTATTTTAAAGTGATTAGAGAATCGTTTGAATGTGGAGTCCTCGTTGGTGAACTTAAGGCAACTTGAAGTATTTTACGCAGTAATGAAGACAGGCACCGTCTCTGGCGCGGCAAAACACCTTTACGTATCTCAACCCAACGTGACGCGAGTACTGGCTCACACCGAACAACAATTAGGCTTTGCATTATTTGAACGTATTAAAGGGCGATTACGGCCTACACGCGAAGCTAACTTACTCCTTCCTGAAGCAGAAAAGGTTTATCAGCAGCTCGGTCAGTTTAGAAACTTAACCAATAAAATCAAAGCGGGCGAGAAGCATCTCACGATCGGTGCCCCCCCAATTCTTGCGACAATACTGCTCGCCCCTATCATTGATAGAATCAGCAGAGAAACAGACTACACCGTCGAGATTTCTACGGGTAATCGCAATGAGTTGTGCGAGGCCTTGCTCAAAAATGAACTCGACTTAGCTATAAGTTTTGGTGATGAAGCACCACCTGCGATTGTACAAAGTAAATTGCTAAGCAAAGAGATGGCCGTCTTAGCGCCACAAGGTTCTTCTGACAAAGAGGTCTATAGCCTTTGCGAACTATTAAATGGCGACCAGCCATTAATCGGCCTAGATCCAAGAGACCCACTCGGTCTGCAGCTCCATCAGGCCATTCACTCCGTCGAACCAAGCTATCATCCTAGGATATCAGTAAGGAGCTACAGCGCCGCAGCGGAACTTGTTGCACAAGGCAACTGCTACGCTATTGTTGACCCTTGGACACAGCAGCACTACTTAAATCGAGTGCAAAGCGCGAGATTGACCCCCTCTATCGAAGTCTCTGTCTCTTTACTCCATGCGGAACATTATCCACTTTCCATTGCCGCTAAATGGTTTGTTGAACAACTTCACTCAAAGCTATAACTTAACGTTATACCACCTAAACAGATAAGCATTCGCACCCAAGATAAGCGGCAGGTAGATTCTTGTTACTATAAATAACTCATAACAAGGATACGTATGTCTATTGCTCAACCTTACCTGCTATTTCTCGGCGATGTGACAGACCCGGTTTCGGCCAAAACAGCACGTGGCATTGCTTTGTGGCGGCCAGAAGCATGCAAAGGACAATTGAGGCTCACAGAAGACACGGTTTCACTAGAATTACCCAACTTAACACTGAAGCAGGCAAAGGCGCATGGCGTAAAAACCTTAGTCATTGGTACTGCAAACGCTGGTGGAGTTATTCCAGAAAATTGGAAGCCCACTTTGATTCAGGCTGCAGAGATGGGGTTTGAAATTGCGTCAGGGATGCACAGCCGACTAAGCGAAATTCCACAGCTAACCTCATTTCAAAAGCAAGGCATATGCACACTTCACGATGTACGCCACTTCGATGGTACACTCAGCGTTGGTAATGGCAGAAAGCGCCAAGGCAAACGCGTCTTAACCGTCGGTACCGATTGCTCTGTAGGCAAAATGTTCACTGCTCTCGCACTTGAAAGCGCCCTCAAGAAACAATCTGTCGATGCTCGCTTTAAAGCTACGGGGCAAACCGGAATTTTTATTGAAGGCTCAGGCATTTCAGTCGATGCGGTAGTTGCAGATTTTATCTCTGGAGCAGTTGAAGAAATTAGCCCTGACTTTACCAACCATGAATGGGACATTATTGAAGGCCAAGGGTCGCTATTTAATCCCTCTTTTGCCGGAGTCAGTATGGGGTTGCTTCACGGCGCTCAGGCTGATGCGCTTGTACTGTGTCATGAAATTGGACGGCCACATATTCGTCACTTGCCTCATTGCCCAGTTCCTTCAATCGAAGACACGCTGTCCGCCAATTTATCAGCAGCCAAATTGACCAACCCAAAAGTGCAACTTGCTGGCATCAGTTTAAATACGTCAGCAATTAGCGAAGAAGATGCACAAGCACTGTGCGCTGACTGGCAAGAACAATACAATGTCCCTGTGACCGATCCAGTACGCTTTGGTATAGAGTCGATTGCATTACATATTACAGCGCTTTAGAGGTGATAAACATGCACATTGAAGCGCAACCCCATTCTCTAAAATTGGCGACTCCCTTTATTATTTCAAGAGGTACTCGGACTCACTGCGACGTTGTTAGAGTGACGATCCGTTTGGGCCAATGGCAAGGTCTAGGCGAATGCACTCCTTATTCTCGCTACCACGAAAGCGTAGCATCTGTGCTAGAGCAAATTAAAATATGGCAAGTCGCACTTAAAAACTTCACCCCCATACAAGCTAAGCAGCGCTTACAGCTCTTCCCCGCAGGTGCGGCACGTAATGCTCTAGATTGCGCCTTGTGGGCGCTAATCAGTGATATGGAAAATCAAACATTCCCTGCACCTTACTTTGACGTTAAGTCAGAGATAGAAACAGCAATGACGGTTTCAGTGGGTAATGCAGAGGCTATGAGCAGGCAAGCAGTGGAATATGCTCAGCAAGGTGCCACCTTACTCAAAGTCAAACTCGACGATATAGACATAGAGAAAAGAGTTGCGGCGGTAAGGCAAGCAGCCCCTCACTGTAAAATCGTTCTCGACGCCAACGAAGCGTGGCAAAATGTGGATCTAGAGCCGCTGTTTCACCACCTTGTGCAATACAATATTGCCATGATCGAACAGCCTGTTCCTGCTGGCTGCGATGAATTACTGCATGGCATTGAACACCCAATCCCGCTTTGCGCCGACGAGAGTTGCCACACTATCGATGATCTCCTTGTGCTGAAAGGCTGCTATGAAATGGTCAATATCAAACTAGATAAAACTGGCGGTCTCACTCAAGCCTTCGCCCTAGAAGACCAAGCGCGGGTATTAGGTTTTGGCATCATGATTGGCTGTATGTTAGGCACTTCTATAGCCATGAAAGCGGCATTACCGATCGCGACTCGTGCAGCAATCGTAGACCTTGATGGCCCGGTATTACTAGGACAAGATGTTGAAAATGGGTTGCGCTATACCGATGGGAAGTTATGTTTGGTTTAGTCTATCAAAAAACACCAAAGACAGCCTGCTACAGGCTGCCTAGATTGTTCTGATTTTCGTTATACGTCTAATGACATGCCGATTTGGCTCAGCTTGGTTTTGAATTCGTCAATACTGGAAGCTTCATAAGTCGGGGAGCCATTAAAGTATCTTGGCTTTTCGGGCAGCATCGCATTCTTTAACGCTTTTTCTTGGTCAATATCATCATGATATACGGTGACGCGATTAGGGATGTCCTGTTGAATCTTCGCCATTGTGTTCTCCTTTCCTGTGACGTTTTACTCAAGTTAAGCTTAGGAAACACAGCTCAAGTGTCAAAGTTAACTTTCGTACCAAAAAATACAACTTAAGAAAACGTTAAACCCTGATATTAAAGACGAAGCGAGAATAGTTTGTGAAAAACTAAAGCCCACAAAATTCGCGTTTTTGTGAGCTTTTCCCAACTTTACACCACCATTACTGACTTATTCAACTGAAGTGAATGCGGGAATAATATAGTCTTGCATCATTTCTTGGTAAGGTGTTGGCCCCGCCATTTGCCAAGCAGTTCGCGCAACAACCAAGTTTAGTTCATTCACCACAGCGACGATCTGACCGCCATATCCCAAACCATAAGTGACACTATATGTTTTCCCATTGACCTCTGCATCACTTAGCCACCAGTAATATCCATAACTTACATCTGTATCGTTGGTATCTAGATACTTCTCAGTCGATCGCTCGATCCATCCTTCAGGCAAGATCCGTTCTTGTTGCCAGACACCATCTTGAGCAACAAGCTGGCCAACTTTTAACATATCTCTAGGGCGCATATAAGCCCCACCTGCTGCATTGCTTACACCACCTGCTTGCATCGACATATAGGCATTTCGGAAACAAAGCGCATTAATTGGGCTAGATTGCCAGTAGTCCGCGAGGTTCTTTGTACTACTCTTCTTCGCAATAATGTCGCCCACCACAGTAACTAAACCACCGTTGTACTGAAACTGAGTACCAGGTTGTACGGCAACATCGCGATCAAGGATAAACTCAACTGGATCAAGACTTGCCATTTCGATGGCTCTCACATTATTTGGGTTTTCGTAAGGTATCGACCATTCATCCCAATTCAGTCCTGCTCCCATCGATAGGAAGTGATGTAAAGTTAACTGTGATTTTTCGTTTTGAAGAAGCTTGCTGTAGGACGGTATTAGATCGGCAATTTTCGTTTGGTAACCGCCAATAAACTTTTGCTTGATAGCTGTACCTGTTGCTAAAGAAGTTAAGCTTTTACTGATCGATTGAATGGTATGGGGAAACTCAGCCCGCCAGCCACCGAAATACTCTTCGATCACCAATTTGCCGTCTTTAGCGATCAACAAACTGTCGGTATTCGCATACTTAGAATTCGGGTCTTTGCTCGTAGCAATTAGTGACTCAATAACTTCACGATTGTAGCGAGTATGTGTGTCTGCTTGCCACTCTTTGTTGTCGCAGTTGTTGACGTCGGCCAACGAATTCCACCAATAATCATCAAACAGCAGAGCTACGTCAGGCTCAATGCTACTCTTGTCTGCTCGGCCAAACGAACTAGTAAACTGGCTGTATTGAAAGCGCCCCGACTGATACTGCTGATCATCTTTGTGATAAAAGGAGCCAGTGAGCGGAATATTCGGGTCGACAGCTTTGAACTCACCCTTTTCATTGACCTCAATCGGCACAACTCCCCATGAGCTATACAGATACTGCTTGCCCTCTTGCTCGTAGAAGAACATATTCTGTGCGTCAGCATTTTCTGCTTCATACATTCCGTGGTGCGCCGTAAGCAACTCTGCACTGGAATTTGAGGAAAGCAGAGCAGCGCAAGTTGCTATTGACAATACCTTGAGAAACCGATTTCGTTTGAATGTAACCATCATTCTGACTCCCGATGTGTGCGAATGCCCCATTGTAATTAACTATTTGTTATTAAAGTTATTTGCCACTCGTATATGCGAGTGCCAATGCAATAAACGCAGCCAATACAATGCATGATATCAATATGAATATCTTGTAGGTCAGGAGAAATTGTTTAACTAAAATCACACTTTCCTTTTCTACGCCCCCTATAGTTTAACAAGGGATGAGTTCGCTCCTCTTAGCTTGTTTTAGCCTTTGACAAAACAACAATTGGCTACCCTACATAATGAATAAACAAAACATCTACCAAGTCTTCACCCGACTGTTTGGCAACACTAATCAAACCAATGCTCCTTGGGGAAGCATTGAGCAAAACGGCGTGGGGAAATTCAGCGACTTCACCGAAAAGGCATTGCAAGAGATCCGAAAGCTCGGCATCACCCATATTTGGTATACTGGCGTTCCTCACCATGCTGTCATTGGTGACTACAGTGATTTTGGCATTAGCAATGATCACCCTAGCGTTGTAAAAGGTCGAGCTGGTTCACCTTACGCGGTAAAAGATTACTACTCGGTCAACCCTGACCTGGCCGATGATCCTAGCCATCGTAACCAAGAATTTTCCGACCTAATTGCCCGAACACATGACGCAGGTATGAAGGTAATCATTGATATTGTACCCAACCATGTTGCGCGCGTTTACACAGGGCTGAACAATCCAGTTGGCGTGAGTGACTTCGGTGCGAATGATGATACTAGCCTTACCTACGCTAAAGATAACAACTTTTACTATATCCCAGACCAAGCGTTTGAACTTCCTGATACTTTAATTGAACAACCACCACTAGGGGGAGAACAACACCCTAACTTACTTAACCCATTTGATGAATACCCAGCAAAATGGACAGGCAATGGTTCGCGTCTTGCCAAGCCCAATCACGATGATTGGTATGAAACCGTTAAAGTCAACTATGGGGTAAGACCCGATGGCAGCAAAGACTTTGCAGCGCTACCTGAAAATTATCGATTTAAGTCTGCCAGTGAGCACTACCAGTTCTGGTTAGATAAAGAGGTCCCAGACTCTTGGGTTAAGTTCCGCGATATCGCTATTTATTGGTTAGAACAAGGCGTCGATGGTTTCCGCTACGATATGGCAGAAATGGTTCCCGTTGAGTTCTGGAGCTTTATGAACGCCTCAATTAAACACGTTAACCCAGAGGCCTTTATTATGGCGGAGGTTTACCAACCGCACCTGTATCGTGATTACATACAATTGGGCAAGATGGATTACTTATACGATAAAGTCGACCTTTATGATGCTTTGAAAGATATCATCCAAGATAAAGGCTCAACCAAAGAGATTGGCCGAATTCAGCATCAGCTACGCGATATTGAGCACCAAATGCTGCACTTTCTCGACAACCACGATGAACAGCGTGTTGCTTCTCCAGAATTTGCTGGAAGCGGCGAAAAAGGCAAGCCTGCCATGCTTGTCTCTGCTTGTTTATCAAGCTCACCAACGATGATTTATTTTGGCCAAGAAGTCGGAGAAAAGGGTGCAGAAATGGCAGGATTTGGCCAACCTTCGCGAACCTCAATTTTTGATTATATTGGTGTCCCTGCCCACCAACGCTGGATGAACAATGGCCTTTTTGACGGTGGACAACTTTCAAGATCAGAACTTGAACTGAGAACCTTCTACAGCAAGCTGCTTAACCTAACGTTGAACACCCCTGCGCTATGCGGTGACTATCATGACTTGTATGCCGCCAATTTCGCTAACTTTGCTGAAATGCAAGATAAGCTATATGCCTTTGCCCGCTCCAATGACGACCAAGCTATCATCATTGTAACTAACTTTAGCGATCAACAGTCTAAACAGGTCGAGCTAGTTATTCCTACAGAATTAGTGGACTTGTGGCAACTGAAAATAGGGGTTTACCCATTGGTTGATAAACTTAATGATCAAACCTACTCATTAAAGGTGAGTAATGAACAGTCAGTGCTTGAAATCGACCTTGCCCCACTCGCGACCCATTTTCTATGTTTAGATAATCTCAATCAGTTGAGGGATTAAGATGAAGTCACTTCCATTTATCTATCACGGACAGTCTTCTGATTGGCTAACGTTAGAAGACAAAAAACTTACCGTTACCTTAGCAACAGAGAAGGCGGTTAACTTTACCAAAGTTATGCTGCGACATGAGCCGGACAATGAAGAGTATCTGGTTGAGCTGACGTTAAGCAAAAGCAGTGCCCATTTAAACTACTGGAAAGCTAGCTTTCAACTCAACAGAGATCGAGATGTCACTCACTATGTGTTTAAACTGTTAACTGAAAATGGACAATATTGGCTTGATGCCAAAGGCATTTCAAAGCGAGTTGCACCTAAAGAAACACACTTTAAATACAACGCCGAGCATCAACCTCCAAGTTGGGTGCAAGAACAAGTTTTCTACCAAATATTCCCTGACCGTTTCTGTAATGGACGACCAGAAATCAGCGTTAAAGATGGCGAGTATTTGGTATCTGGTGGGAGAAAACCTGTCGTTACCAAACAATGGGGAGAGCCTGTAGATACAAGCGGTGGTAACGGCGGCTGTGAATTCTATGGCGGAGATTTATACGGCGTAGAAAGTAAACTAGACTATCTGCAACAGTTGGGGGTAACAGCGCTGTACCTTAACCCGATTTTTACTGCGCCAAGTAATCACAAATACGACACCTCAAATTACCTAGAGGTTGATCCTCATTTAGGCAGCAATGAGCACTTTGCTCACCTTTGCCAACAACTGCATGAACGAGAAATGAAGATCATGCTTGATGCAGTGTTCAACCACACCTCAACCGAACACCCGTGGTTTAACTTGCAAGGGCGACAAGATTCTCTTGGTGCCTATCAATCCCCTCTATCTCCATACCGTGATTACTATTTCTTCAACGGTGATAGCCAAGAGTACGTCGGCTGGAAGGGAATACGTTCATTACCCGTACTCAACTTTGAAAACCAACAAGTGAAAGATTATATATATGCCACCAACGATGCTGTTATCAAGCACTGGCTGAAACCACCCTACCAAATTGATGCTTGGCGCTTTGATGTGATCCATATGCTTGGTGAAGGTGAAGGTGCAGCAAACAACGCCCATTATGTAAAAGCGTTTCGAGATTCGGCCAAGCAAGTTAACCCAGATTGCTATGTGTTAGGTGAACACTTCTTTGAAGCTACCCAGTGGCTACAAGGTGATCAGGAAGATGGCGCGATGAACTATTACGGTTTTGCTCATCCGCTAAGAGCACTGTTAGCCAAACTCGATATTGCTTTTGACCCTATCGATATCAGCATTAACGAGTTTATTGATTGGCAGGCGGAAGCACGCGCCAAGCTGCCGTGGCAAAACCAGTTGGCCCAACTTAATCAACTAGACAGCCACGACACTGCACGCTTTCTTGAACTGGTAAAACACGATCCTCGCTTGTTTAAGCTCGCCTGTGTTTTGTTGTTTAGCTACGTAGGTACGCCTTGTATCTATTACGGTACCGAACTCGGCATGATGGGCAGCCATGACCCAGACAATCGACGTACTATGCCATGGGAGCAAGTGGAAAGCTCACAGTACTTCGATTGGCTTCAACAGTTGATTGCGATTCGAAAGGCTCACCCTGCACTACAAAAGGGTGACTACATCCCCATTCATCATGATGATGAGTGCTTTGTCTTTGCGCGAACACTTGGCCAAGACATCCTATTGTGCGCTTTCAACCTGAGCGACAAAACTGTCCATCGTAAGCTTCCTGTCTGGCGGGCAGATATTCACACTTGCGAGTTTCATGGTGAGCTATGCGGAGAAAGGACATACGCTGCAAATGGATTGTTAGACCTGTCTATCCCTCCTCGCTCTAGCCTACTGCTAACAGCGGATACGTAACCAGTTAAGTTCACACTATTGACAATCACACAAGCGGCACATTGGAAACAATGGGCCGCTTTATTTGACCACAAGCACACCTTTAATCTGTGGTATAGCTTTTTTCTATAGCCAACTCTCGAATATCTATTTTCCCATTGGATAGAACAGGGGTAACTTGGCACTAAAGTTAATGACATGGATTGATAGTGATGAACAAGTACCTAAAACCTCTTTCTATTCTAACTCTGGCTATACTCGCATCTAGCCCTGTTGCAGCGATGACCGAAGGCGAAATTACGATTTGGATAAACGGTGATAAGAGCTATGAAGGCTTAGCGAAAATCGGTAAACAGTTTGAACAAGATACTGGGGTGAAAGTCATTGTTCAACATCCAGAGTCATTAGAAGAACGTTTCGAAAAAGTCGCTGCAAAAGGTATGGGGCCAGACGTTATCTTCTGGGCGCACGACCGATTCGGCGGCTATGCAGAGGCTGGGCTATTGAAAGAACTCAACCCAAGCCAAGAATTTAAAGATAAGCTTGTCGACTTTAGTTGGGATGCCGTCACTGTCAATGGCAAGATCATGGGTTATCCAATGGCGGTAGAAACACCGTCACTCATTTACAACAAAGACTTATTGCCAGAACCACCAAGAACATGGGAAGAGCTAGCCGGTATTCACAAACAAATGGCAGCGCAAGGCAAGCAAGCAATCATGTGGGATGTGAAAAATGCCTACTTTACCTGGCCAATGATTTCAGCCGGAGGTGCCTACGCATTTGAGAAAATAGAAGGCGGCTATAACGGACAAAAAACCGGCGTTAATAACCAAGCTGGCGTTAAAGGGCTTCAGTTTCTGGTTGACATGGTCAATCAGGGTGTCGTGAATCCGGACATGGATTACTCGGTATCTGAGGCTGCATTTAGTAAAGGGGAAGTCGCCATGACCATTAACGGCCCTTGGTCTTGGGGAAACCTCGATAAAATGGGGCTCAACTATGGTGTCGCTAAGCTGCCAACCCTGAATGGAGGTAAAGGGAATCCATTCGTTGGTGTACTGAGTGCAGGCATTAATGCCGCCAGCCCAAATGAAGACTTGGCTATAGAGTTCTTGGAAAACTACTTGTTTGTCGATGAGGCTCTAAAAGTAATGAACGATGATAAACCGCTTGGCGCTGTAACGCTGAAAAGCTTCCAAAAGATCCTTGAAAGTGATGAGCGAATAAAAGCAACCATGACCAACGCAGAAAATGGCGAGATCATGCCAAACATTCCACAAATGACTGCTTACTGGTTCGCTGAAGGCGCAGCGATTGACAATGCGATGCAAGGCAAACAAACCGTTAAACAAGCGCTTGATACGGCGGCGAAGCAAATCGTCAAATAGCGAATCTTAACAACCTACTTTTTAATTTTGACTTGTTCAGTCCTTTTGCCGAGAGTTTAACTCTCGGCTTTTTTTACAATTAAATCGATCAAAGCTTGAGTCGGCTGAGTAAAATCCCCAACTTTGGTGTAAATTCCTACCTGACCAAGTTGCTCTTCATTTAGCCACAGTAAGGCTAGACCTTGGTTTACAAAGTACTCTTCCAGCTTTGATGTATAAGGCATAATGGCATTGCTCATTTTAACCACATCAATACTGGCCGAAAGTGAGTCTAATTCGTAGGTAACTTGGGTGTTTTGCGCAGCCACCGTAAACAATTCTGCACCTTCTTCTGTCAGCACATCACCATGACGCGCGTGATCCGGTGTCACCTTGACTAATGGATAGTCGGTGGCTTTTTCGACAATGCTGGCTTTTGCCCTTAGAGGGTGCTGTGGTCTCACATACCAAGCTTCACTTTCTTGAAAGAGCGGAATAAATCGCACACGGTGACGTGAGTTAATCCCTATCACTTCATGGCCAACAAACAAATCTATTTCATCGTGAATCAAATGATGTAGCATTGATAAACCATTGCCGAACTCAATGTGCATCGAACTATTCGGAAACTGTCTGGTGAATTGCTGTACGGCATCTGCCCCAAAGCACTCCCACCACGCCTCACCGATACCCAACTTGACCTTGCCACCACTTCTAAGCTTCATGTCAGAGAGCTGGTGCATCATCTGGGTGTGCTTTTCTTGCACTTCTTGAACATAGCGAAAGTAAACCCAACCATATTCGGTAAGCTCCACACCCTTCGACTTTCGAACAAACAAGTCAGTACCAAGTTGTTCTTCAAGCTTTTTTATTGCGGTAGTGAGCGATGGCTGGCTGATAAAAAGCTTATCAGATGCGGCTTTAATGCTGCCCTGACGAGCCACTTCGTAAAAATAGCGATACTGCTTGTCCATAATATTACGCGGAAGTTTTCGTTAGCTAGAAGCGTAACGCGTGATATTGATTTTTTCTATAGCCCAATTCAAACAATCAATTATTATTACTCACGTTCATTCGCTATAGTTTGGATCGTTAACCATTTCAATTAGGGCGTATAAAATGGAAAAGCGTTGGTGGCATGACAGTGTGGTATATCAGATTTACCCACGCAGCTTTTGTGATTCAAACAACGATGGGATTGGTGACCTACAAGGCATAATCTGTAAGCTCGACTATCTAAAGAATCTAGGTATAGACGTCATTTGGCTCTCTCCGGTTTATCAATCACCAATGGATGATAACGGTTATGACATCTCCGACTATCAGGACATCGCACCTGAATTCGGCACCATGGATGATATGCGACAGCTTATTGAACAAGCCAAACTGCGTGGTATCCGTATTGTCATGGATTTAGTGGTGAACCACACCTCCGACGAGCACCCTTGGTTTATAGAAGCCAAACGTAATCCAAACAGTGAGTATCGCGATTTCTACATCTGGCGCGATGCCAATCAAGATGGTACGCCTCCAAGTGCTATTGACTCGATCTTTGGTGGCAGCGCTTGGCAATGGAACGAAGAAAATCAGCAGTACTTTTTCCACTTATTTTCAAAACGCCAACCCGATCTTAACTGGGAAAATCCCAATCTGCACAATAAAGTGTTCGAGATGATGAACTGGTGGATTGATCAAGGCATCGGGGGATTTCGTTTAGATGTTATCGACCTTATCGGAAAAGAAATCGATAAAGGGATCACCGGCAATGGCGAACGTTTACACCCACTGCTGAAACAAATGAATCAAGCAACCTTTGGTAACAAAGACTTACTTACCGTTGGCGAAACCTGGGGAGCGACACCAGACATTGCCAAACTGTATAGTGATCCAGAAAGGCAAGAATTGTCCATGGTGTTTCAATTTGAACACATCACCCTCACATGGCAAAACGGCGACAAATGGCAACCTATTCCACTCGACTTAAATACGTTTAAGCAAGTGCTGACCAAGTGGCAAGTTGAGTTAAAAAACCAAGGGTGGAACTCGCTATTTTGGAACAACCATGATTTGCCGCGTGTCGTATCAAAATATGGCTGTGATAAACACTACCGCGTCCGATCAGCCAAAATGCTCGCAACAACCCTACACTTTATGAAAGGGACGCCCTACATCTATCAAGGTGAAGAGATTGGCATGACCAATGTTGCATTTGAAACCATTGAACAATATAAAGATATTGAAACACTCAACTTCTACAAAGTGAAAACCGAATCCGGTGTCAGTCATGAACATATGATGACAGCCATCCATGAAAATGGACGTGACAACGCGCGTACCCCAATGCAATGGAATAGTGACCATCATGCCGGCTTTACCAATGGTACTCCGTGGATAGAGGTCAACCCAAACTACACAGAAATCAATGTCGCTAAAGCACTTGCCGATAAAGACTCAATCTTCTATCACTATCAGCAACTTATCTCGCTGCGTAAAGCACACCCAGTGATTGTCTATGGCGATTTCATCCCGCTACTGGAAGATCACCCACAACTGTTCGCCTATGAACGCAAGGGGCTTGAAGAGCACATTGTGGTATTTAGTAACTTCAGTGCTGAATCCATCAGTGTTGAGCTACCCAACCACTTGGTTGGTCAGCAGGTCAAGACCTTAATCAGCAACGGTCACTCACTCGAGTCGCTCAGCAATGAAATAGACCTCGAACCATTCGAATCTATCGTAGTTAAGCTCTAGTCAATCGTTTTATAAATTAGTAGGCTATGTAATATCTGAGATGAGTTCAGAAACGCGACGTTTATCAATATCCTAAAACTCATGTTGCAATATTTATATAAATCTATGTAAAAAATGTACCATGATGACCCAATACTAAAAAGTATGACTTACGTAATGTATGGTAGTTGGGGACGACGCGTTTCAAACATCGCTACTCACAGTACATAATCTAGGTTTAAGCTGGCCAGAATTACTATGATTGAAAAAGATCTTAACTTACTAAAGTTTTTGAAGGTGCTGAGTGAAGAAAAGCAAACGGTACTTGCAGCGAAGCAGCTAAAAATTAGTCAGCCTACAGTGAGTGCAATGCTGAAAAAGTTGCGAGTTGAGTTTGACGATAATCTCTTCATTAGGAATAAAAACATTCTAGAACCCACCCCTAGATGTGAAGAAATACTTGCTCAGTTACCCGAGCTATTTGAACGATTAGATAACCTATATCTGGATAAGGACTCATGGGACATCAGCAGTGTGGAAGGAGATATACAGATATTTTTGCCCTCTCCTCTGATTGATATAATCGCTCCCTCATTAGTCAATAAGCTTTGTATTAGTGCACCGAACGCGACAGTTGAGTGCTCTGTTTGGACTGAAAACACCGTACGCCAACTAGAACAATCCCCGAACGCTTGGGGCGTGTGTTATGAGCCCGTTCAAAGCAGTAAAAACCTTATCGGCAAGTTGTTGTACGAAGATAGATTTATGTTGGTAATGCGCGAAGACCATCCTATACAAAACAATCAGTTAAGTGAGGTTTCGCAATACCCTGTCTGCGTAACTATCATTCCTGGGTTTGCCGAAGGTTCTAGGATGGAAATGTTTATTAAACGATATAAGCTTGAGAAGAAGATTAGTGCGAGGGTAAGTAATATGAGTTTAATGTTTGAGCTTTTGCAAGATTCAGACTTTATCGGTTCAACGTCGAGGCTACACACCAAATGCCTTCCATCAGGAATCCGCACTATGGCAACGCCTCCAGAAGTAAACCCAAAAATATTAAACAAAAACCTCTCTTTTTTCTCTAGCCAGAGAAATCGCAATAACCCAATAGCAGACTGGTTATACGAGGAAATAAAAACGATCATCGACGCTTTAGTTTAGCGTTTCAGCAATATGCGAATCAGTTATCCTGATTCGCGCTATCAGCCATTTTATACCCTGCATTTGTTAGAGTTCTCAGCAGCAAAACAAACCTGAGACTCATCAATGACAGTACCAAAATATTCCCTTCCACTTCTTATATCACTCGCTGTGAATAACGCGTATGCGCAAGATATCTTAGAAAGAGATCGCCTTCTTGGAGATATGGGCGGGTTGAAAAAAGAGACCGAGAGCTTAGGCGTATATTTTGATGTGGAATACACTTCAGTATTTCAGGCAGACAATACTGATGACTCAACAAATACCCTTCTTGGCAGACTTGATCTGAAGACGACACTTAATCTCTCACAGATGGGGTTATGGAATGATGGCAGCCTGCATTTTCAGGTACAGGCACATCATGGTGAAAACGGTCAACGCGGTTTTGTTTCCAGCCCATACATCCACTCTAATACAGCTGGCTTTATGGGAGATGATCTATTTCTTTCTTCTTTCTATTACCTCCATCATTTTGAAAGCGCCAGTTTATTAGTAGGTAAAATTGATGCCTTTGAACTACTTAAAGATGGCACATTCTATGGTGGTGCTGGGCGATATGGCTTCATGAATCTCGCTTTTTCTGCTCCTCCGAGCGGCATCATTCCACCCGCATTTCTGGGTGCGATGGTTAACTGGAAAACAGACAAACTTGACTGGTCTGCCATGGTTTTTGACCCCAAAAATCGCTACTCAGAAGATAGCTTTTCAAACCCGTTTTCTGATGGTGTTGCCGCGTCTATTACTGTCTCACATACACGAGAGCTCTTTGGACGAACCAGTAATTTCAGTGTTAGCGGTTCCTATTCAAACTCAGAGGGGAAAGACCTTGATAGATTGTTTGATAGAACCGCTAAAGTAGATGGCAAATATAACTTCCGAGTGCAGGCTTCCCACAATCTGTTCGAATCAGAAAGCAACCCGGCTCATTCATGGGGAGTGTATGCCCGCGCAGCAACTGCCGATGGCAACCCCAATGCTCTTGAAAGTACGTTTACTGCTGGAATAGGTGGAAAGTCATTTATTGCGGACAGGCATCAAGATCAGTGGGGAATTGGTTACTTCAAGAACAACGTTTCAGATGAACTACAAAGTTCATTGCAGATCGAACAACTCCCCTCAAGTCTGGAAGATGAGAATGGAGTGGAGATCTACTACAGCTACGCATTGACTCCTGCTGTCAACATCACGGCAGACGTCCAATACATCGAATCGATGGACGATACAAGTAACCTCTTATTTGGGCTGCGAACCAATATTCGTCTATAGACTAAAACCAGAAATAACCATAAATAAACCAATTAACTTCGGAGTTTGACATGAGCAATTCAACTATTGATATTGGCAGACGTAACCTACTCAAAGCAGCAGGAATTGCAGCGGGTTCTACGATCATAAGTAGCTCTATAGCTGGTAATGCAATCGCTCAGGATAATAGCACTGAAGCATGGAACGCTGGTGATGTTAAGCACATTATTCCTACAGCTAATGCTGATCGTTTTTTAATTAAAGTCTCGTTTCATAGCAGGCAAAAGAGCCAGCCATATATGGCTATAAACGGCAGAAAAATCCCAGGTAAACAGAGCGATCCCATCGGACGATTCTGGCAGTTTGACATTACCGACCTGAAACCAGATACCCAGTACAAGTTACAGCTTGTCAATAGCGGTGGTACGGTTTTATGTGACTCCTGGCCACTGAAAACATTCCCAGCACACGGTTCAATGCCTGAAAAAGTGAGAATACTTGCCTACACCTGTGCTGGTGGTGATGACAATATGTCTCCAATTCCAGGCAAAACTAGCTGGCTTAACATGGATGTGCGCAAACACTTCTTAGCTAAGGCCATGTCATTTGAACCTGATCTCGTGATTTCTAATGGTGACCATATCTATTGGGATATGAAAACTTTTCTAAACAAAGAGTTTGCTGCCAACTATTTGAAAAACGAGTTCTGGCCTAAGTATGGTGACCCTATTGATTATTCCAGACCTATGCTGTCGAAAGAGAATATCAATACGTTTCTGGCCATATGTGACTACCAAATCTCAGAGCTATATGGAGTGACGCTTCGTTCGACACCTTCGTTCTTCATCACTGACGACCACGATTACTTTGAGAATGATGAGTACACGAACGATCTTGCCGTTATGCCACCAGACGACTACGGGTTAAGCGCCAGACTGGAAACTCAATCCCTCTACTATCCAGAGTTTTTGCCTGATGCCAACCAGCCGGAGTGGCTGCAAGGAGCGGATCACCGAAATATTGCTGAAGGTTCAAACTCAGTATTCGGAACCATACGTTACGGTGACCTGATTGAAGCGGTTCTCTATGACTGCCGCCGATATGCAGACTATAAGGGGAATCATGCTCAGTTATTGCCTCAGTGGACGGAAGACTGGCTTATTAACAGAACCCACTCTGAAGATACGAAGCACTTTATGCACTGTCCTTCACTACCTTTTGCATACTCTAGCGGAAAGTTAGGAGACTGGTATCCGGATGCGTTAGATGCCCAGGCGAACAAACTCGTATTGTACAAACAAAAGCAAGGCTGGCAGGCAGGTTGGTTCGCTCAGCACCAACGATTAATTAAAGCTATTTCAGCTCAGAAGAAACGCACCCCACTGATTGTTCAGGGAGACTTTCATGCCAGTGCAGCAGGTAGCATTCATCGTAGCGGTAGTCTGGATTTATCAGACAATCCAGTTCATGTAATTACATCTGGCGCGTTGGGAACCGGAGATTTAGGATTCCCATCGTTTATCCGCAGCATTGAAAGTCAGGCGTCGGGAATGATTGGTGTAAACACAGCTCTACCACCGACGGAAAAGAATGGTTTTACCATCATGGATATTACGCCAGAAAAAATTACATGCTCTCTATACACCTGGAGACCACCTCAGGACGTTCGAGAGATAGACACGATGAAGCCGACCATTGTCTACGAAGTTCCAGTAAAGGCTTAACCTAAATGAGCGCCCTAAGAATCAGGGCGCAACTCAGGAACTCAACTATGCACATCGATTACCGCTGGATTTTGGGCGCATGCCTTACACTATTAGCAATGAGTACCTCCGCCAAGACTTACGACTCAGTGGGCGCTCTAGAGCAAGCATTAAGTGAGTGTCAGGATCACGCGACTAGTACTCAAGCTACTTGCCTTTCTGAAGCAGTAACCAGTGATGGCCTTAAGCAACAAAGACTGGCTCAGGAAATCTACTCATGGCAAGAAATAGAAAAAATTATTTCTATTTTTCCGATATCAACCAATGTCGTGGTGGAAAATTTACTCATAAATAAGTCCGTAAGGCTAGCAACAAGAGATCGCATGGCAATCATCAACTTACAGATTTCAGCAGACCACACAAAGTACAGAGTAAATAAGTTTTCGTTGGTAAGTGGAGAGTCGTCAGTAATGGATAATGTCTGTGGTAGTAGTTGCCATAGTTGACCTAATAACAGGTGTAATCAGAAGCATTCCACCTCTCTCACATGGCTAGGGTATATTGCTTGCCATACTAGGAAAAAACTCATGATAAAAAAATATTTAATTATAATATCTGGTCTGTTATCTGCTTTTTCTTTGCATGCTAACGAAACCAGTGAGCAAGATATGTCTGATCCTATGGCGGTTTATACCGGGGGAGAGATCATTGCTGGAAATAAGGGTCTTGGTGCAACCTTTCAATTCGGCCTAAATAAAGGGGATTGGGGTCTATTAGGAAAAATCGAAAGCAAAAACAACTTTGAAAATTACCGTGCACGTTTTTTTGCACCAAACAGAACAACCGGCACAGGCCTTTTTGTTGATGCCGGACATGATTTTTCTGACCCAAACAAAACCACGAACTATGCGACTGTGGGTTTAATGCAAGCATTTAAGTTATCCGATAAATGGAATTTATATAGCGCTTTGACCTATGGAAAGACTTGGGAAGAGAACGACCTATTTGAAGAAACGGATATCGTAACAAGCGTTAACTACCTGAAATACGATTTTGCAGATCAATTCTACCTTCAACTGGTCCCCCAATATACATACGGTTTGAATGGCGAAGAAACTCGCGACTTATCTGCTGAAGTACAACTTGGGTACAAGGTAAACAAAGACAATATTATATTGCTAAGCGGTGACTCAGATAATAACACCTGGTTGACGTTTCGAAGTCGTTTTTAATTACATAACCCGTAATTGTAAAAATATCGTGGCACCTAATTTCATGGTGCCATTCATTATTTATACATCCTTAATTTGGTGAAATTAGCCTATAACCTGACAATTGAGAGGATGATGATGAAAATACTGATCGTCGAAGATGAAGTAAAGACAGGTAATTACCTAGCTAAAGGGCTATCAGAAGCGGGATTTAATTGTGAGTATTCCCCAGATGGTGTGGATGGCTTGTATAAAGCCACAAGTGAGCCATTTGATTTGATCATTTTGGACGTAATGCTGCCAAATCTCGATGGTTGGCAAGTATTGAAAACCCTAAGAAGTAGTAATATTCACGTCCCAGTGCTCATGCTAACGGCCAAAGATCGCGTTGAAGATCGAGTGAAAGGACTGGAAATGGGTGCCAATGACTATGTCTTAAAACCATTCGCTTTTGTTGAGCTCCTTGCCCGAATTCGGAATGCACTTAGAAAATCAACCCCTTTGAACGCGAGCACAACTCTTACCGTTGCCAACCTTTCAATGGATCTCGTTCGTAGAAGGGTCACACGAGACCAATGTGCGATAAATCTTACTGCCAAAGAGTTCGCATTGCTTGAGCTATTTATGAAAAAACAGGGCGAAGTGATGTCTCGTTCGCAAATCGCCTCTTCCGTTTGGGATATGAATTTTGACAGTGATACCAACGTTATTGATGTTGCAGTAAAGCGGCTACGTTCAAAAGTAGACAACGACTTTTACCCCAAACTTATCCATACCATACGCGGGATGGGTTACTTATTGGATAACGAATATGAGTAAAAAAAAATGGTTCAACTCGATATCAGGCCGACTCAATGTTTCTTATTTTTGCGCCTCCCTACTTGTATTGTGCTGTGTTAATACTGTCCTATTTCTTTCAATCGAACATCATTTCTACCAACAGGATCACCATGTCTTGACTCAGAAGTTTGCAACAATTGACAAACTGCGCATAGAAGGAGACTTTATTAGTAAGTTTGGCAGCTTCTTTTCTTCCAGTGAAACCAAGCTTTGGCTAATCTCTAATAACGAGCTGATTTATCGATCTCAACCAGTTCCCCTTCCAAACGACTTCTCACTTGAAAGCCCACTGTTAGAGTGGTCAACTGGCAATAATTACTATAGAGGTCAGCTATTTAAACTCGAAAATAGCCCAGACACATACGCAATCTTAGGTATAGGAATCGACCATCATCGCGCATATCTGCAAAGCTTTGGTCAAGTGCTTTTGCTTTCAACCATTATCGCTAGCCTAGTCAGTGGCTTTTTAGGCTTTACAATCGTTAGCAGAGAGCTAGCTCCCTTGAAAAGGCTAGAAGCTCATATGCAAATGATATCCACCAATAAGCTCGACATTCGAATCCCTCTAGTTTCATTTCCTAAGGAGCTGCTACCTCTTGTTGATGTAGTGAATCAAATGCTTACTAGATTAGAATGTGAGTTTGAAAGGCTGTCTGATTTTTCATCGGATATTGCTCACGAATTGAGAACTCCTTTGGCGAACATGATGACACAAACACATGTAGCACTATCTAAAGTACGTTCGATAAACGAGTATCAAAATATTCTAGTATCTAGCTCAGAAGAGCTAAACCGATTGAATAAAACCATTTCAGATACCCTGTACCTAGCGAAATCCGATCACAACCTTCTTATGAAATCTCTTGAAAGGTTTGACTTAGCCAATATGTCTGAAGAACTTATTGGATATTACGAACTGGCAGGTGAAGATAAATCTTTATCTTTTAAATTAGTCGGCCATGCTGAAGTAGTAGGTGATAGGACGATGATTAAGCGAGCCATAAGCAATTTACTATCAAATGCCGTGAGGCATGGCAATGAAGGTTCAACTATCACCATCAAGATACAAAGGATTAAGCTCATAACAGAAATTTCAATATCTAATGAGGGTGATCCTATTCCCACTGAATCGCTCCCTCATCTCTTCAGTCGATTTTATCGGGTGGACAAGTCGAGAGCTCATTCAACCAGTTCTGGTTCAGGGTTAGGTTTGCCTATAGCCCGTTCTATTGCTCAGCTACATAACGGTGACGTATCTGTAACATCGGAGCACAACAACACGACTTTCACGCTTTCTTTAAAAGATTTAGAAACACGTTAAACCCGATCTATTCTGAGAATGTCAAACTCAATGAGCCCCGCTGTAAGTCAACTTTCCTATATCGCTATTTAGTTTGGTCTCTTTTATAAGATGACAAAAATGTCATCTTTGCGACCCTTTTCTGTCAGGTTAGTACCGTTATTATTGCTTCAACTAAACAACACCGGAAACATGCAAAATGAATAAACTATCAACTATCTTTCTTACTTCAGTATTATCCATCGTTAGTACACAGGCACTAGCTCACCCGCTTGAGAGACTTATTGAAAGAAATACTACTCTTTATACAGAAAGCACTGAAAGTAAGGAAAGTGCTTACGAAGAAGCAATGTCAATGCTGACAGAGCTTAAAGCAAGCTCATCTATTGAACTCAAACAGCAATTGGACGTTTATGCCATAAATCTAGTGCATAAGAGCATTAGTTTGGATGAAGGTACATACATCACAGCACAAGAGTATATGAATGAAGAAGGAGAACTTCTTTACAAAAGGGTTCTCAATATTGCTTACCAGTATTTGCAGTTAGAGAGTAACAGGTAGACTCCCCAATTTTGATACCACTTAGCGAGGCCACTGAGTCTCGCTAATTAGATCAATTGTTCAATCTGGCTAATAGTGGTTTGGGCTGACTGATAATTGACTTGAAGTTCTACGATGCCTTCAGCCGTTTGCACAAACAGCGAGGGGAAGCTATTACCACCTATGCTGCGTGCGAAATCTACCTCGCGCATAAACTCTTCATTTAAGGTGACCGAGCCGAAATCGGATTCAAACCGCTCGATATCCAAGCCTATGCTGTCGGCAAGATCTATCAGTACATCACTGTCACTTGGGTTTCGCGCTTCTAGATAATAAGCTGATTGAATGGCACTGAGCATCTGTTTCTCCGCACCCTGTTTGCGCGCAGCCAATACCGCTCGACATGCAGGGTAAGTGGAACGCCTAGGAAGGTTAGTGTTCCAAAACTCATAGTTAAACTGAGTTCCGAGGAAGTCTTCAATTTTTCGCCAATGCGAGACTATTTGTCGCTGCATTTCAGCTGGCATTGGCAGATCAGAGTCTGGGGCTAGACCGCCCACTACGTACTGAATTTCGATCTTGCCCTCTAAAATTTGGCAAATCTGCTGCCACACAGGCTTATAACCCCAGCACCAAGAACACATAGGATCATAAATGTAGTAGAGTTTATTTTCGGCCATCCACTTTGCTCCGGAGTGTTGTTGATAGCTTTAAGCATAATCGCTTGCCATCAAATTGCACTAAATTCCAGTGAGCAAATTTACAGCAAGATCACCAAAGGTTTGTAAACTGGCTTTGCATCGCTCGACTGACAGGCAGTTTGGCGTTACCAATTACAACCACCATTTTGCCGGTAATGACTTTTTTAACTTTCTCGACGGCCGAAACATTGATAATGGTTGATCTGTGTATCTGCCAAAAATTCTTTGGATCAAGTTGTTGCAATAACTCTTTTAATGACGTTCTCAATAGGTATTCAACAGTTTTATCTTCTTCTTTGGTAAATACTGAAACATACTTATCTTCCGCCTTAAAGTAGAGCACATCCGAGATAGAGATAAGATGGATATCCTCCCCTTTACTGGCTCGTAGCCAGCTCAAATAACTCGGTATCGATTGATCTCCAAGTTGCTGAATTTGAGTAAGCAATGTCGCCATATCTGGCTGGTGAGGTGCAGATGCACTCTCAAGGCGCTGCTTTATCTTTGATATACACTGCTCTAGTCTCTGCTCGGATAAAGGCTTTAATAGATAGTCAAGTGCGTTAGCCTCAAATGCTTGCAGTGCATACTCATCATATGCAGTGATAAACACAACTTGAGTGCAGCTGCCCATTTTACCTAACGCTTTCGCAGCAGACATACCATCTAATTGAGGCATTTTTATATCTAGAAAAACAACATCGGGCTTTGATTGCTCGATCATCTCTAAAGCTTCTTTACCGTTTTTCGCTTGACCAGCAATCTCAAGTTGCGGCCAAACGTCGGCGAGCATTTTGTTTAGATGATGTCTCAATAGCGGCTCGTCATCTGCAATTACTGCGCTGTATCCCTTATTCGTCATGAAACCTTCCTGTTAAGAACTGACTCTAGCAAATGGCACTTGGATCACCGCCTGAACACCACCCGATGTCGACTGCTTAATGGTAAGACTCGCTTGAGGGCCATAAAGTGCTTTCAGTCGCTCTTTGGTATTTTCTAATCCAATCCCATGACCAGTACTGTTCGGTGCATTCGCAAACCCTACACCAGAATCTTCCACTTCAATCACCATAAGCTGTTCTTTTTGCGAGACTTCGACAGAGATCTCGCCTCCATCAACTTTGGGTTCGATTCCATGCTGAATGGCATTTTCGACTAAAGGCTGGAGTAACAAAGGGGCAAAAGTGACCTCTTCATTGACCGAGTTATTTATGGTGTAGCTCAAACGCTCACCCAAGCGTATCGTCTGAATGGCTAAGTAGGCGTCGACTAATTCTAATTCTGCGCCTAGGGTCGATGTCTCTTGACGGCTGTTTTGTAACGTCCCTCTAAGCAAATCCGTTAGTTTTTCTAACATATGCTGAGCGGCCTTGGGATCTTGGCTAATCAAGGCACTAACATTGGCGAGTGTATTGAACAAAAAGTGTGGTTCGATCTGACTTTGCAAGTGGCGTAGTTGGCTCATCACCAAAGCCTTCTCTTGCTCAGATTGAATACGCTTAGCGGTCTCTAACTCCTTTTGAGCAATCAGTTTCTGCTCGTGATTATAAAAATAGAAAAAGCAGATCGCGGAAAATATAAAGCCAAGAATCACAACAGATTTCATCTGACTGAGATCAGAGAAAGTCTCATAGTCGTTTAACCACCAATACGCATTGGCTGTACCAATTACCATTGCACAAGTAATCGCTATCCCCGTAACTATTAGCTTTGATAGCTGCGGCCAAAACCTGTATACAACTAAAGAACTTACCACCGAGCTATAACCAAAACCTAAACTGATCACGAGGTGTTCAAGATACGCGCTCGGCCAGATTGTTTTCGTAACCACAGCAATCACTGCACAGAAGATGCTCGTGTAACCAAAACTTTTTAAAGCACCTACTGTGTCAGTCGTCGATTGGGTCATTAGAATTTCCCTCTTAGATTAAGAAAAATCATACGCTTATCAGATAAATTTGCATATAGAGACTCACTGTCACCTGTCATAAAACGGGCTGCAAGTTCCACAGAAAATGACGCAGAGCCAGAATCGTAGACTCGATAATTTAACCATTGGGTAGCAATCATACCCTGATCCTGTGGCGAATATAAAAGATCAAAGGTTGGGGTCAGGTTATCAAGCCATAGAATCTCGTTCGTCCATACCCACTGACTCCAGCTTGTAGAATCTAGAGACCAGTGGAACATCACGTTGTGTTGTACGAGGTTAGCATTGTTTAAACCCTGAGCATAAGAAGATGCCAGCGGCTTAAGTTCATTATGGTTAGAAAGTGAAGCAACGCGATCATACGCATTATTCCACTCCCCTTTACTCCAACTTCGACTGTCATACCAATACTCTAAGATGATGTTATTACCCACTGCGTTTGCCCAGTTGAGTCCAACTAACGCTTGAAAGCCATCCTTTTCCTCAACCAAATTGACAGGGATATTACTTTCACCTTGTGCATAACTATGGTACTTACGCTGATAGAGTACGGAGCTGTGAACAGACCAGGCATCATTGAGCACCGTAACAAATGAACCACCGAGCAAACCTTGTCTAACATCATCATAGTAAGCAAGCATTTGCCACTCACTATTACCCCAAAGAGCATAACGCCGGAAGCCTAAACCTTGTTGCTCCGACGCGTCTTCTAGCTCGCTGCCCTTTTGCTGCGTCCATGAAGAGTCGCTGTATACAAGGCTCCATTCCCCTGACATGTCAAAGTACGAAGCCATCGCAACACCGGTGCCTTCTTCCACCTGAATCCCAACTGGGTTTCTTCGATAAGGTTTAAAGACATCAAGTGGGCGATAGCCGTAACCTACCCCCCAATCGAGTCGTACTTTGCCTAAGGTCAAATCTATTGGGGTGTTAAACAAATCCACACCACCTTGCCAAAATAGTTCTTGGATTATCAGCTCACCATCATAAGATTGAGATGAATCCGAGCTATAGATTTGGTTTGCTTTAGCAGCAATCAGACCAGTAAAACCATACCCTTCTAGTTGTAAATCTAGAAGCGCATCGACGATTTGGGTGCTTTTTTCGTCCGGAGAACCTAGCAACGCCGAATCACGATGTTCAGCTGTGTTGGCACTTAGCGTATAGTCCCAATCAAAGCGGATTTCATCAGCGATTACCGATGTGGCAAGCACCATTGAACTGATTAACGCAAAGCACAGTTTCATCTACAACTCCGATACTGCATTACGAGTAAGATAGGCAGGATTGTAGTACTTGTCTTCAAGCTCAAAAGGCATGATTTCTTGATACTCAATCACCGTCTTTTTCGCAGGCTGAATTTGGTCGAGTAAGATCATAGCGACAACACGCTGCTGACCGTCACGCTCTCCTGGGGTAAACCAAGCTTGTTTGGCCAATTTTCCTGAACGCAGGTAAAGGTCAGCTGTGATCGGAAAATCATTACTTTCATCTAGCCACAATTCGATTTTGGAATAACTGGCGCCCTTAGTTGTTGCTCTTAGGCGTAAGTGATTCACTTGCAACGATTCACCATCTACATCCAACTGCTCAGGTTTTACAAAAGTCGCGTGGTAATCTTCGCTCCAGGTTAGCGTTGAAATATCTCCTACAGAGGCTTCACCCAGCAACTTTTGCATCGGTGTAATTCGAATCGGGCGGCGGCTTTTCGGCATCACTAGCCAGTAGTTGTCTCCCAACATCAACATCTTTTGCCCCGCTTCAACCTGTGACTTAAACAAGACTAAAGACTCTCGGTTAGGGCGAGTGTAAACATTGTATTCACGCGTTTTATCTAGCTCGCCATTTTCAAACAAACTGACCAACGAGACTACTTTCGCTGCATCGGTATCAAGGCGATATTGGTCAGCATTTTTAACCATAGTCACCACATCTTTGGCCATCACCGTTGATGCCGCTGCGGCAAGCAACATACCAATAGCTATCTTTTTAATCGAACTAAACATAAATCAGTGCCTCCGTGATTGGTTTCTTAACTCCTTTCGATGCCGATAACCATGCTGCGACAACACAAATGATCAACACACCTATTGCCGTTGTGATAAGTAGCTCTGGTGAAAAATAGATATTAAGCGGATAACCCTCGCTTCGACCAGGAGGAGGTGGCATTTGCACATCCACCACCATAAGCAATAAGCTAACGATAAAATTCAACACCCCACCAATCGAGGCTCCAATCATGGCAAGCAGAGCAGATTCTCTAACAAACCCAGATACAATCTCACCTGGGTAAGTACCTAAAGCCGAAAGTGTTCCAATCTCTCTTGTGCGTTCAGTGACCGACATTGTCATGGTATTAAACAACGCAACAAACACGACCAAAGCCATTACCGCGCCCATGATGCCAAAGATACGGTCATAAAGATCTTTCACCTTGGTATAGAAAAACGCGCGATCTTGCCAAGGCGTGATTTCTACAGGTTGTTTAAGATCCATCGCTGCAAGTTGCTCTTCTACCCATTGTTTCATTGGCAGTGTTTGCTCTGTGTCGAACAAGAATACCGACAATGTACTTACCCTGTCGCTACTCAAAAGCTCTTGGGCAGATTTAATGTGAATATAAAGCTGACGCTTGTCGAGTTCAGGAACACCCGTTGAGTAAATGCCTCTTACTTTATAGTCATAGGCGTTGAGCGCACCATCGCTTGTTGTTGCCAATAACGTCACCCAGTCTCCGGGTTCAACACTTAAGTTGCGCGCCAAATCCACACCTAGCATCACTTCTGGCTCACTTGGGTCGTAACGTGATGATTGAATGCTCGACAACGTTTTGCCTTGGCGCACATCCAAAAATGGCCCCTTCATATCAAATTCACGCTCATTGACTCCAGTGCCAACAAAAATGGTTGATTTACTGCCGTTAGACACAAGCCCTGTAAACTCAATTCTCGGCTGAACCCCACGAACGTTGTTATTAGCTAAAATGCGTTGAGTAAGTTGAGTCCCGTCAGCTAAACCATTTGCGAGTGGCATCTCTTCATCTTTCTCAAAAAATCTTGGCTGGCTAATAGTCAAATGGCCGGTATCTCTTGCCGTCGACTCTTGCAGAGAGTCATAGGTATAAAGCCCGAATCCACCAGCCGATGTTAAAGCAAAAATAGCGATCGCAATGATCAATAACGACAAAACGCTACGACGTTTATTTCGCTGTAGGTTAAGATACGCAATACGCAATGATTGTGGAATTAGCTTGCCCATTTCATTGGCTCCTTATTAATCGTACCGTCTAGTAGGTCGATGCTTCGGTCACACTGCACCGCCATACGTGGGTCGTGTGTGGCAACAATGAAAGTTGTGTCAAACTCGTGCCCAAGGCTTTTCATCAGATCAATAACGACCGAGGCGGTGTGGCTGTCTAAACTTGCGGTTGGTTCGTCGGCGATCACCATTTGTGGCTTGTGTATCAATGCTCTGGCAATTGCAACTCGCTGTTGTTGCCCACCAGAGAGGTTATCTGGGCGATGGTTGGCAAATTCTTTCAAACCAACTTTGTCCAAAATTTCGATGGATTTTCGTTTCTGATCTTGAAGAGAGTAACCATTCAACATCAGTGGATACGCAACATTTTCCCACGCCGTCATCACAGGTATTAGATTGAACTTCTGAAATACAAACCCCAGTTGATTTCGACGCATTTGAGCGGCTTTTAGGTTATCTTTTGGGTATGCGATGCCAGATAACTCTATTGAGCCTTGATAGTCCATATCCAGTAGCCCTAGTATATTTAACAGAGTACTTTTTCCTGAACCAGAAGGACCACACAACGCGACCATCTCACCTTTATTGATCTCACCACTGACCTGGCTTAAGGCTTCAACTTGCTGCTGCCCTATTTGATATGTCTTACTGAGTTGCTCGAAACGAATCATAACGCCTCCTTAAGCAGCCGAATCTAAAATGGCTGTTGCTTGTAATGTCATCGGGTGGTTAGGGTTACGAGCTTGCATCTCCGCTACCCATTTTTTTGCTTGAGGCTTATCTTCCGCTCTAAGTGCTGCTTGAATGGCGTAAATATAAACCCAAGAGATCGCGTCGTAGTGCTGCGTGGTGAATGAGTTATCGGCTAACAAATCAAGGAAGATGTCATAACCACGTTCAAAGTGATTAAACATATCGGGTAAAGAAGCAAAGGTTGAGCCCGCTATCGATCTCGCAAGCAACGACTCAGGTAACCCCTGACGATAGTCTTGCTGTTCAATAGGTGTGGCTTGAGCGTGCAATAAGTCCAACCCTTTGCTGATGGTCGCAAGCCCTTGCTCGGTGTACTTCATCTTGTTCCAAGGCATAAACGCGTCTCGGCCCATTAGGGTTTGGGTACTGCCCAAATAAACTAAGCTCAATGGATCAACACCTTGCTGTGAAATCTGTTGTTCGAGTTGCTGATACACCTGTTCAACTTTGTCTTCATCGCCTTCTGCGGCGAGATTATATTGCGCGATCAACTCTTCGCTTGGGGCAGCCATAACATGTGCCGCCATAAGTAAGCTCACACCCAAGATACTTGCTAATTTTGCTGAATTCATTTGCCTATTCCCTTGCCTGTTTTGATAGTGAAAGACTAACTAGACAACAAAAAGACTGCAGCACTATGTGACAAATGGAAAAAATCGGGAGTGAATGGTCGAAAAGAGGATTAAATGGTTAAGGTATAAGCCATTGATGAAGGTGCGGCGGTAGCATTTAAGCACTATGATCGTTAAAGTAGCGGCAAGATTAAACCACCCGTTGATTCAATGTGGTCGTAAAAACAGAAGTAGACAGAGACTAATCCAATGATTAATGACGATAGAATTATTGCTGACCTAACCGAACTTGAAGCGTTCCTCGTTGCGGTAGAAAGTGGCGTTCTTGGACTAAGCAATGCTGCGGGCGTAGTATTAGCAACCCTTAGTATCAAGTTTGAAGTGCGACACTTGCTACAGATGCGCATGAATATACTCCGTTGGTGTCCTATACCCAAGTCTTTTGCGTGGGCGCGTATTTAATTTGTGTGCAATTTCATTGCAGAGCTTC